>NZ_JBMOSL010000001.1:717984-1214693 GCF_049315965.1 Brevundimonas sp. NPDC058933 | reverse complement strand
ATCCTCCCCTGCGTAGCGGGGGAGGGGGACCATGCGCAGCATGGTGGAGGGGGCGAGATCGAGGTCGTCCCGGATATATGAGAGAGCAGTGGTGCGAAATGTTTGACGGTGGCGGCTGTGGCTGCCCCCTCCACCGCCTGCGGCGGTCCCCCTCCCCCGTGAAACGGGGGAGGATCAGAGGCCTTAGGCCGCTTGCAGGACCTTGCGCAGCTGCGGGTGCAGTTCCGGGTTCGAGGCCAGGATCTGCTTGCCGTTCTTGGGGTCGCCGTCGATGTCGATGGTGGTGACCGTGCCGCCGGCTTCGGTGACGAACAGGATGCCCGCCGCCACGTCCCAGGGCTGCAGGTTACGCTCGAAGAAGGCGTCGTAGCGGCCGGCGGCGACCCAGGCGAAGTCCAGCGAGGCCGCGCCCAGGCGGCGGATGCCGGCGACACGCTGGCCGACGGCGTGGATGTCCTTGATCGCCTGCGAATGGCCGGTCTTGCCGATGAAGGGCAGGCCGGTCGAGATCAGGCTTTCCGACAGGTCGCGACGGCCCGAGACGCGGATGCGCTGGTCGTTCAGATAGCAGCCCTTGCCCTTTTCGGCCCAGAACAGCTCGTTCATGACGGGGTTGTAGGTGACGCCGGCGACGATCTCGGACGAGCCGTCGGGATGCTTGCGTTCCAGGCCCACCGTGATGGCGAAGTGGGGCATGGCGTGCATGAAGTTGGTGGTGCCGTCGATCGGGTCGACGATCCAGGTGTGCGACTTGTCGGTGCCTTCGACCAGACCGCGTTCCTCGCCGAGGAAGCTGTAGCCGGGGCGGGCCTTCATCAGCAGTTCAAAGAGGGTGTCTTCGGCCTTCAGGTCGGCGGCCGTGACGAAGTCGCCGGGTCCTTTGCGCGAAACCTGAAGCTGGGCGACTTCGCCGAAATCGCGAAGCATGGGGCGGGCGGTCTTGCGCACGGCGCCGATGATGACCTGAACAAGAGCAGAGGCGAGGGCCATGGGGTTCTCCTGGTCCGTCTGTCCTTGAAGGCCCTGTCGGCCCGGAGAGACGGAGAAGCAAAAGGGGCGCGGACCATCCGCGCCCCCGTAGAAACGTCTTGTGTCCGACCTTGGCCGGAAAAGACGGTGTTTGTTAGTCCGCGCGGCGGACGTATTCGCCCGTCGAGGTGTCGACGACGATGCGCTCGCCGGCCGACATGTAGGGCGGGATCATGATGCGGACGCCATTGTTGGCGATTGCGGGCTTGTAGGAGGACGAGGCGGTCTGGCCCTTGACCGTGGGCTCGGTCTCGGCGACTTCAAGCGTGACCTGTTCCGGCAGTTCAAGGCCGATCGGACGCTCTTCGTGCATCTCGATGATGACCTTCATGCCCTCTTGCAGATAGGGGATGCGCTCGTCGCCGACCCAGCCCTTTTGCAGTTCGATCTGCTCGTAGGTGGCGTCGTCCATGAAGACCAGGCTGTCGCCGTTGTCGAACAGGTAGGAGAAGTCCTTCTGTTCCAGAGTGACGCGCTCGACCTTGTCTTCCGAACGGAAGCGTTCGTTCAGCTTGTTGCCGGTTTCGAGGTTCTTGGCCTCGACGTTGGCGAAGGCGCCGCCCTTGCCGGGCTTGACGTGGCTGGCCTTGGTGACGACCCAGAGGCCGCCATTGTGCTGTAGGACCATGCCGGGCTTGATGTTGTTGCCGTTGATTTTCATAGAAACCGCTGGATGTGAGGGCTGGAGGCGGCCCGGCCGCATCGTGGGCGGGCGCGCGAAATCGCGGCGAGCCGTAGAGGAACAGCGGAAAAAGGGCAATGGGCGCTGATCGTCGGTCTGCGGATCAGTGGAGGCTTGGTCCCTCACGAAGGCGAGCTTCGGCGCGGTTGACCAGTCGGACGCCCCTGCCAGTGGGGGAGGCCAGTTTACCGGCGGCCGGGTCCAGCTTGCGCGCTTCGTGAGCAAAGGCTGCGGCCAGACCCGCCGAGGACATGGCGGCGACGATCTGGGTCGTTCGCTGCGTCGGCCGAACTGCGAGCCAGACGGCGCTGACAGCCTGGGCGGCGAGCCACAGCGCCATGGCGCTGCGTCGCTCCGGACGAGCGGGCGCATTCCAGACGCGAACCGCCGACAGGGTGGTGGCCGAGAACATGGCGGGCAAAATCAGGCTGAGCGGGCCACGCGGACGCTCTGTGATCGGGGCGTCGCCGCCCAGGGGTTGCAGCGCGCGACGCGGCTGGGGGCGGATCAGTTTCGAAGCGGCGGTCGTCGCAGCCAGTGCGAAGCCGGCCGTCAGGGCGACGCCAAGCGCCACATGGGCCCAGTCTCGCCCTTCGGCGTTGAGAAAGTCCGCGGCCTGGTCGCGAGCGGTGTCGAGGGCGTCTTCGATGCTGGTCATGAGACCGGAATGGCCGGACGCGGAAACTCGTTCCGCGTCCGGCGTCTGGAAGACCGCCTAGTTGCCGGTGGCGGCGCCGTCGGTCTTGATCTCGCTCATGGCGGACTGGAGGTAGTTCTGGGCGCCGAGAAGCTCGATCAGCTTGTGCTGGTTCTCAAGGAAGTCGACGTGTTCCTCGGTGTCGGCCAGGATCTTCATCAGCAGGTCGCGGCTGACGTAGTCGCGGGCTTCCTCGCATTGGGTGACCGCGTCGCGCGTGGTGGCGCGGCTGTCGATCTCCAGTTGCAGATCGGCGCCCAGGCATTCGATCGGCTCCTCGCCGACCTTGAGCTTGTGCAGGTCTTGCAGGTTGGGCAGGCCGTCGAGGAAGAGGATGCGCTTGATCAGCATGTCGGCGTGTTTCATCTCGCCGATGGATTCCTGATAGATGACGTCGCCGAGGTGGCTGAGGCCCCAGCTCTCGAACATTCGGGCGTGCAGGAAATACTGGTTCACCGCCGTCAGTTCATTGGTCAGAACTGCGTTGAGGGTGCGGATGATCGCCGGATCGCCCTTCATGGTCGTCGCCTTTCGTCGTGGGCGGCGAAAGGGAGGCCGGAGCGGCGCTCCAGACTCAATCGCCGCCGGATGCGAAGGCTTTTACCACGGCGAATGCTGCTTGGATTATTTGCGAGTACTTATCACTGCATTGATAGTGCGAGTGAATTTCGTCTTTCGATGGCGCGGGCTACTCGGCGGCGAGGGCGAAGGCCGCCTGCGTGTCCTGGATCATCTGACGCATTTCGCAGACGCATTTCGCGCACTGGGCAGCGCATTGATTGGACGCGAAAATATCTTTCGGGCGGGTCGCGCCCGCCTCGATGGCCTGGGCGACGTCGCGTTGGCGAAGGCCGTTACAGTTGCAGACGTACAAGGCGGCAAGCCCCGAAGCAGTTACTGAGAATGGCTCGCTATAGCATTTCTTAAGGCGAGTGCAAATCGTTCGCATCGATGGGCGCGATTGACGCCCGCCGCCGGGACGGGCAGGGCGGGGGCATGGCTCGTCAATCCGCTCTTCCGCCCCGCCCGCCCTGTCAGCTGTATCTGATCACGCCGCCTGTCATAGCCGACCTGGAGGCCTTCGCCGGCCTTCTGGAGCAGGCGCTGGCCGCAGGCGAGGTCGCGGCCTTGCAGATCCGGTTGAAGGACGCGCCGGACGATCAGATCAGGGCGGCCGTGGCGCGGCTGGCGCCGATCGCCCAGGCGCACGGCGTGGCGGTAATTCTGAACGACCGTCCCGATCTGGCGAAGGCCACGGCCTGCGACGGCGTCCATGTGGGTCAGGACGACGCGCCGGTGGCCGAGGCGCGGCGCATCATGGGGCCGGACGCCATGATCGGCGCCACTTGTCACGACAGCCGGCATCTGGCGATGGAGGCGGCGGAGGCGGGGGCGGACTATGTGGCCTTCGGGGCCTTCTTCGAGACTGGCACCAAGGCGACCACGCATCGGCCCGACCTAGCCGAACTGACCATCTGGCAGGAGACGATGGAGACGCCCTGCGTCGCCATCGGCGGGATCACGGTCGAGAACGCGGCCCAGGTCGCCGCCGCCGGGGCCGATTTCGTGGCCGTCAGTGCGGGCGTCTGGAACCATCCCGAAGGACCGGCCGCAGCGGTTCGGGCCTTCAACACGGTGCTCGAAAACGCCTTCTGACTTCAGAGGATGTTTAGGAAGCTTGGTCAGGATGGGGTGTTAGTCGCGGACATCGGACCCGATCATGAACATGAGCCGAGCGCTCGACAGGGCTGAAACCGTGCTCGCCGCCTCCGTGGACGGCGACATTTCCGTGACTGCGCCTAACGCCGCCTTCTTCCGCCAGCCCCTGGCCCCGATCCTGACGGCGGTCGGCGTGACCGTGCTGGTGGTTGTGGCCATTAGTTTTGCGCGAACGAACGGCCTGGTCGCCGCCCTCTGGGGCGCCGGCGGTCTGGCGCTGGCCGTCTGGCTGCGCGGCGGGCGGGGTCGGACCTATGACCTGGCCTTCGGCGCCCTGGTGTCCGTCGGCGTGCTGGCCGGCGAATTCCTGGTTGGCAACGGACCCGCCCTGTCCGCCATGTTCACGGTGGTGAACCTGCTGGAGATCGGTCTGGCTGTGGTTCTGACGCGTCGCTTCGTTCCGGGGCTGAGCGTCAATTCCGTCGAAGGGTTGTCGCGGTTTCTGGGGGTATGTGCAGTCGCGCCCCTGCCTTCGGCCATCCTGAGCGCCGTCGCGCTGGACGCCATGGTCGGCGCTGACCTTGTCGACGGTTTCCGAATCTGGTGGTGCGGCCACGCCCTGGGGCTGGCCGTGATCGGCGCCTTCGGTCTGGCCCTGCAACGCCGCCATCTGATCATCGTGCGCCAGCCCGCGCGGCTCGCTGAGGGGATCGCCCTGCTGGGACTGATCGGGGCCGCCTGCTATGCCATCTTTTCTCACCTGAGCCTGCCTTACGGCTTCCTGTTGATGCCGCTGCTGCTGATGATGGCGGTGCGCTTCCGGGTGTCAGGCATCGCTGCTGCGCTGCTTGTCGTGACGGTCATGGCCGTTGGCGGGACCATGGCGGGGCATGGCCCCTATCATTCCTTCCACGCTCAGGACCGCGCCCTGTTGGCTCAGCTTCTGGTGCTGCTGGGCTATATGCCGATCCTGATGGTCGCCGCCCTGCTGGAAGAGCGGGACCGGCTGGCCGAGCGGGCGCGCGCCGGGCGGGAACGAGCCGAGCGGGCCTCCGCGGCCAAGTCGCGGTTGCTGGCCAATGTCGCCCATGAGATCAAAAGTCCGGTCGGGGGCATCATCGGCATCGGTGAGCTGTGGGCGGGCGGCCAGTTGGGCGCGACCTCGGCCGAGCAGGTCGAGATGGCGCAGATGCTGGTGAAGACCGCGCGACAGGTCGAAACCCTGGCGCACGATCTGCTGGATGTGGCGCGAGCCGAGTCCGGAGCGGTGAAGGTCGAACTGCGACCGACCGAAGTATCGGGGCTGCTGGAAGATGTGCGGAGGGCCCTGATCCTGAAGCCCGAAACCCGCGGAATAGGCGTCGAGGTGCTGATCGAGGGCGACGCCCTGATCGCCCAGGCGGATTCGCAGCGTCTGGCCCAGGTCATCGGCAATCTGGCGGGGAATGCGGTCAAGTACGGCGCTTCCGGCGGTCGGATCCTGCTTCGGGCGGCCTGGGCTGACGACCGCGTGAGGATCGAGGTGGTGGACTTTGGGCCGGGCCTTTCGCTGGAAAAACAGGGGCAGCTGTTCGAGCCTTTCAACCGCCTTGGGCTCGAGCGCTCGGCCATCGAAGGTCATGGCATCGGCCTGGCCCTGGCCAAGCGACTGACCGAGTTGCAGGGGGGCGAAATCGGCGTCATCTCGGCGCCCGGCCAGGGTGCGACCTTCTGGGTCGAACTGGCGGCGGCTTGACCGCCGGGCGGCGCGGGGGCCAAGGTCGGGTTATGAAAACCGTGCTTCTCGCCTCCATTCTCTTGAGCGCCGCGCCCATCGCTGCTCATGCCCAGTCCCAAAGCACCGAGGACCTGACCCGGCGGCTGAACGGCGGGCCGCCGGTCACCGCGCAAGCCGCGCCGCAAGCCACGCCTCCCGCTGTTCGACCCGGCCCGTCGGCGTCAGGCGCGACCGTCGCGACGCCCGCGACGAGGCCCGCGCCAAGCGCGACGCCCGCAGCCACGCCTCGATCCGCAACCGCGTCTTCGCTCCGGCCCGCCGCAACGACGCCCGTTGCGCCGTCGGGAAGCGTCGCCGCGCCGACGCCCCCCGCTACGGCCCCGGCGCCGTCCGCCGGGTCGGCTCCCGCTCCGGGCGCGCTTGGTCCTGCGGCTGTCGCCGCCCTTCCGTTCCGTATCGAGCTGTCGAGCGGGACCCAGCTCTTCGAGGGCCGTGCGGCGCCGGGGGCCAAGGTCTGGTCCGTTCGAAAGGCGGGCAAGACGCTGGCCATGATCTACGCCGGGCCTGCGTCGCAATTTCCCATCTATGACGGCGAACAGGTCACGGCGGCCGGTCGCGTGTCAGTCATCGTGCCTGAAGGCACGCGCCGCATCGCCATGGAGCACCTGTTCCAGCGGCCAGCGGCTCCGACCGAAATCCACGTCTGGCTGATGAGCCTTGACGGCGCCGACCGTGACGCCGCCGAGCGGATCGCCCAGTCGGTAGACCCGAGGTAATCTGCGCCTATTCGGACCAGACGGCCAGATCGTTGCCGGACGGATCGCGAAAATGGAATCGCCGTCCACCGGGGAAGGCGAAGATCGGGTGGGTGATTTTCCCGCCTGC
Organism: Brevundimonas sp. NPDC058933; assembly: GCF_049315965.1. NCBI lineage: Bacteria > Pseudomonadati > Pseudomonadota > Alphaproteobacteria > Caulobacterales > Caulobacteraceae > Brevundimonas > Brevundimonas sp. NPDC058933. The sequence continues at coordinate 1,208,024 of NZ_JBMOSL010000001.1, read as the reverse complement.
CGCCTCGACCCTGGCCAGCATGGCTTCCAGGTCCCGGGCGTAGAGGATGGGCAGGGGCTTGGGCGTCATGGCGTCGGTGGTGAAGCCGCCGTCCAGGCCCTCGCCGAACGCCGCGTAGTCGGGGCCGTAGTCCTGAAACGCCCAACCGAAGGCTGAGGCGTAGAAGGCCTTGTGCGCCGTCATGTCGGTGGCGGGCAGTTCGAGGTAGTCCAGCTTGCCGTCTTCGCGCATGGCGTCTCTCCAGAAAATGCAGGCGGACGCTTGCACGACGAACGACTCTGCGCAAACCTGCAAATGGTTCGCAAATGCAGGAGTCGGCCATGATCATCCTGAGCGCCGGATGCGCCTCGCTGGCTTCGCTCATGCGCGAGGATGCGGCGGCGGGTCCGACAGCTGAAACGACAAGGGCGCCGGTCGAGACCGACGGACGCCCGCGCCTGATTTCAACGAACGGCGGCGACCAGGGGCCGGCCTGGGTCTCGCCGCCGCATCACTCTCGATAGCCGCGCCTGATCAGGCCAGTTCGACGGCCATGGCCACGGCTTCGCCGCCGCCGATGCACAGCGAGGCCATGCCCTTCTTGCCGCCGCGCGCCTGAAGCGCCGCCAGCAGGGTGGACAGGATGCGCGCGCCCGACGCGCCGATCGGGTGGCCCAGCGCCGTGGCTCCGCCGTTGACGTTCAGCCTGGCGCGGTCGATGCCCAGTTCCTGCTGCGCGATCATGGCGACGACTGCGAAGGCCTCGTTGACCTCCCACAGGTCCACGTCCTCGACCGACCAGCCGGCCTTCTTCAGGGCCTTCTGCATGGCGGGGACGGGTGCGGTGGTGAACAGGCCCGGCTCATGGGCGTGGGCGGCGTGGGCGACGACGCGGGCGACGATGGGCAGGCCCAGGGCCTTGGCCGTGCTCTCGCGGGTCATTACCAGGGCCGCAGCGCCGTCCGAGATCGAAGAGGCGTTGGCGGCGGTGATGGCGCCGTCCTTGGTGAAGGCGGGGCGCAGGGTGGGGATCTTGGCCGGGTCGGCCTTGCCGGGCTGCTCGTCCTCGCTGACGACGACCGGGCCCTTGCGGGTGGCGACCTCGACCGGGACGATTTCGGCCTTGAAGGCGCCCGAGGCGATGGCGGCCTTGGCGCGGGTCAGGCTTTCGATCGCGTATTCGTCCATCTGTTCACGGGTGAACTGATACTGGGCCGCCGCGTCCTCGGCGAAGACGCCCATGGCCTTGCCGGGGGAATAGGCGTCTTCCAGACCGTCCATCATCATGCTGTCGACGATGACGTCGTGGCCGATGCGGGCGCCGCCGCGGTGCTTTTTCATCAGGTAGGGGGCGCCGGTCATGGACTCCATGCCGCCAGCGACGATGACCTCGGCGGTGCCGGCCAGCAGGGCGTCGTGCGCCATCATGGCGGCTTGCAGGCCCGAGCCGCACATCTTGTTCACCGTGGTCGCCTCGACGTGCTTGCCCAGGCCGGCGCCGATGGCGGCCTGACGCGCCGGGGCCTGACCCAGACCGGCGGGCAGGACGCAGCCCATGAATATCTGCTCGACCTTTTCAGGGGCGAGGCCCGCGCGCTCGACGGCGGCCTTGACGGCGGCGGCGCCCAGGTCGGTGGCCTTGACCGTGGACAGGGCGCCCTGGAAGCCGCCCATGGGCGTGCGGGCGAAGGAGACGATGACGACGGGATCGGCAGAGGTCTGGGGGGCGGCGGTCATGAGGAGCGTTTCCAGTGTAAGTCGTTTCGCGGGGATTAGGGGAGGCGGGGGGGCACTGGCAAGGTCAGAGGAGTTTGCGGCGCTGGCGAGCCAGGGCCAGCGGCCGGCCGTCCGCGCCCCAGGCGACGGCCTCGTCCACCGACCAGCCGAGCCCGTGGTCCAGCAACCGGTATTCGAAGAAGGCCCAGCCGTCTGGCGCGGTCTCGGGCGTCGGATCGTTGATGAAGTCGTAGCGCAGATCGACGCTGGTCATCATCGGCGGCGCCTTGAAGGCGGTCCAGGCGGGCGGATAGAGGGCGTCCAGCAGATAGGCCAGGCGAAGTTCGTCCAGGGGCGCGCCGTCGCGGGTGCGCATCCAGACGCGCTCGATCACGGGCTTGCCTTCGTTGCCGCCCAGGATGTTGGGGCCGCTGTCGAAGCGATAGTCGACGTGTTGCGAGAAGCGCGGGGCGAGCGGGCCGCTGAGGCCCGGCGCGTCGCTATCCAGCAGGGGCGGCCGGGCGAGCAACGGGCTGAGGGTTTCGACACTGTCGCCGTCCGCGCCATAGGTGGCGCTGGCGTGGTGGGTCAGGCGCGCGCCTTGCCCGCCCTCGACCACGGCGTAGGCGACGTTGCGGCCCCCGCGCAGCAGGCGAGGGCGGAAGTGGATCGGCTGGCCGTATTTGGCGGCGGCCAGATACTGGACCGTCAGGCTGCGCAAGGGCGCCTTGAGGTCGAGACCTTGCCGCATGGCCCCCGCGCACAGGGCCGCCAGGAGGCCGCCGAACGGGAAGCCGGCCTCGGGCGGGGCGGCGATGGGACCGTTGGAGAATTCGCCCGACAGGTGGGCGGCGAGGCCGTCGTCCGAAGGCGTCAGGGTCAGGGCGTCGTGCAGCAGGTCGGCTTCGGTCATCGGTCCACGCAACAGCAGGCGAAAGAGAGGCGGGCGGAGACTGAAGCGTCGCCGCCCGCAAGTCGAGGAATGCAGAAACCACGACAGGCCAGTCGTTAGTTCGTTGCCTAAAGAAACTGACAAACTGCGTCCCGATTGGCAACCCACTTGTCAAAAGCCTGACGCGGGGTCACTTTCCGCTGCATGGGACGCACCGCCGACTATAGCCGCCAGAGCTGCTCGATCGCCGCCACGCTGGAGGTGATCGGCGACCCGTGGACCCTGCTGGTCATCCGCGACGCCTTCAACGGCGTGCGCCGGTTCGAACAGTGGCAGGAACGGCTAGGCGTGGCGCGCAACGTCCTGGCCGCGCGGCTGAAGTCGCTGGTGCAGCACGGGGTGCTGGAGCCGCAGCTCTATTCCGAACGCCCGCCGCGCAACGAATACGTCCTGACGCCCAAGGGCAAGGACCTGTACGGGGTCCTGGTGACGCTGCACGCCTGGGGCGAGAAACATGTCTATGGCGAGGCCGACAGCGGCGTCGCCATGATCCACAAGACCTGCGGCCACGACCTCAAGCCCCGTATCGCCTGCGGTTGTTGCAACGAGATCGTCAAACCCCGCGACATCGAAGTCACCTGGGCCGAGAACCGGCCGACCGTCGGCGACATGATGCCCAAGGAAGAGGCGGCCTAAAAGGCGGCGAGCAGACGGTAGAGACGTCCGTTAAGGGTGGAAAGCAGACACGGACAATGCTCAGTTTAGCCAATGGCCAATGCAACTCTCTCTCGCAGTCGGACGTCACTCAGGGCTGGGTGCGCGCTAGCCATGCTGGCCTTGTTAGGCTGCGCAGACGAGGGCGACTACGGCTTGACCGGCCACTGGTTTCCGACGGAGATCAACGGCCAGGACGTCACCGGGTCTAGCGTGGAACTTTGGCTCGACAACATTCAGACAACCGATCTCACGCCCACCACTTACGAACTACGCCTTGGCTGCGCGGATGCGGGTCGATGGGATTCGAAACGGAAACTGCTGGTCAGCGACGCCACATACGCGGGCCGGGTGCCGCAGGATCAATGCCAAGCTGCGGACGCACCCCGTCTGGATGCCTTGCGTCGCATGACCCACGAAGGGGTCACGATTGGAGTGGATGCGGAGACCTACGAGGTCAGCTTTTCGACCGCATCAGGACAATCGGCCCGCTTCACCTACTTCTCTTCGCTCGTTGTTGACTAGCAGCCTGTAACCCTGCTCGCGCGGAGACGGACGTCGCGAACGTCCGCAACGGGTCGGCTTCGGTCCTGGGCTTCGGTGCCGAAAGCTGACCTACAGAAATCGGATGGCAGGCTTCTCGAAACACACCACCTCCACGCACTCTTGCGGTGTCGCGATCAGGCAGGAGAAGGTCGTCTCGGGTTCGGAGGGTCGCACGTTCGTGCGATACTCAACCACATAGGGAGCGTCATCGCTCATGAATACGCCGACATCCGCGTCGCGCCCCTTCAGCAAGGGCTCGCCTCGGTAGGTTGCCAAATAGTGGTGGAAGTCGCTTTCGGAATACGAACGAAAAGCGCGGGGCGGATCGAACTGAAGTTCAACGTGAGGCTCACCGCCGACCTCAAGCGTGACCATCAGCGATCCCCCTGTGTATCGAAGGGAATGGAGATGGAAGTTGGCTGGAGGAGCATCTGTGTCAGTCATGCCCAACCTTCCACTGTCCTCTGAAGGTCTGCAACGGGTCGAAAGCGGCATTTGGCCCATGCGCTGAAAGAAGACATGGGGACGACAGCCGACCGCGCTTTCTCACGGACGGCGTGCGTCAGCCTCTGACGTCGCCCCCGCCCGTTCACTCCGCCTTGCGGACGTAGCGGTTCAGGAAGGCGAGGTAGGATTCCTGGGCCTTGATGCGGTTGGCGCGGCGCTGGAAGCCGTGGCCTTCGTCGGGGAAGACGACGTATTCGACCGGCACGTTGTTGGCCCGGACCTTTTCGACCAGCTCGTCGCTCTCGACCTGAAGCACGCGGGGGTCGTTGGCGCCCTGGATCACCAGCAGGGGGCGCTGGATCTTGTCGGCGTGGAACAGGGGGGAGATGGCGCGCTGGCGTGCGGCGTCGGTGGCCGGGTCGCCCATTTCGTCGAACAGGGCCACGCGCTGCGCGCCCCACCAGGCGGGGATGGATTCCAGGGTCCGCACCCAGTTGGTCACGCCGAAGATATCGATGCCGGCCTCGAACTTGTCCGGGTGGAAGGCCAGGGCCGCAGCCGTGATGTAGCCGCCGTAGGAGCCGCCCATGACCGCGACCTGATCATCGGCCACCCAGTCCTGGGCCCGCAGCCAGTCGCCGCCGGCGACGATGTCGCGCAGGTCGGCCTCGCCGTGTTTCTTGTCGTCCATGTGGAAGAAGGTCTTGCCGTAGCCGGACGAGCCCCGGTTGTTGGCCCCCAGCACGGCATAGCCGTGATTGACCAGATGCTGAACCATGGCGGAGTAGCCGCGCCGCGTCTGACCGCCCGGCCCGCCGTGGACTAGGACGACCGCCGGGGCCGGGTTGGCGGCAGAGGCGCCCCTGGGCCGATAGAGGACCGCCGGGACCATGACCCCGCCTTCGCCCGGGTAGCGGACGATGGTCGCCTCGACCAGATCGCCTTCCTTGATCGCCGGGTTCAGGGCCGAGGTCAGGCGCCGCGCGTGTCCGGTCGACAGGTCGGCGACGAAGACGTCGGCGGGCGAGGTGTCGGACACCACGGTGAAGGCGGCCAGATCGGCGCCGGGATCGAAGCGGACGCCGGTGATGTCGCCCTGGGGCAGGCCGGTCAGGCGGACGGGCGCGCGGGTCTGCGCGTCCTCGATGGTCAGTTCGGTCGAGGCGTCGGCGTTGACGGCGGTGACCCGATAGCGGCCGTTGGGCGAGAAGGAGACATACATGACGTCCCAGTCGGCCTGGGTCGTGCGGTTGTGGGCCTTGTTGGCGATGTCATAGGCGTAGGCTTGGGCGAACTCGCCGTCCTGATTGCTGGTGTAGATCAGGGTGGCGTTGAAGGGGCCGAAATCATTGACCTCATAGGCGACGTCGCCGGTGTGCTGGGTGATCAGATAGGGTTCGCCGCCCGCCTGAAGGTCGGCCAGATAGATGTCGGAGTTGGCGCTGGTGTGGGACTTGGTCAGGGCCACCAGACGCCCGTCGCCGGACACCGCGGCCAGGTCCATGCCGGGATTCTGGAAGATCAGCTTCCGGTCATAGGTGGCGGCGTCATAGGCGTAGAGGTCGAAGACCTCGGCGTCGCGCTCGTTGCTGGTCAGCCAGAAGGTTTGGCCGTCGTCGCTGAAGCCGATGAAGCCGGCCTTGAGCTTGTCGCCCGGCGTCAGGTCGCGCAGCGTGCCATCGGTTTCGCGCACATAGATGTGGGTCAGCTCGTTGCCGCCCTGATCCGCCGCGACCAGAACGCGGCGGCCGTCGGGGAAGTAGCTCTGGGCGAAGGTGGCGTTGGTGGTCGAGGCGGTCAGGGGCACGGGATCGCCGCCTGCGACGGGCAGGGCGTAGGCGTTGAACACGCCGGTCCTGTCCGAGGAGATCAGGACGTGGCTGCGCCCCTCGGAGAAGGCCAGGCCGTCCGGGTTGGCCATCGAAAAGCTGGTCGTCTCGAAGAACTGGGCGGCGGTATAGGGCGCAGGGACGGTCGATGCGGCCTGGGCGGGCAGGGCGGACTCGGTCGCGGCGAGGGCGGGGAAGCCGGCGACGAGCGCCAGGGCGGAAACCATGCAGGCGAAGGAGCGCATTCTGAACCTCGTGAGGTGTGGTGACCTGTTGAGGCGTCAACATGGGCCGCTGGATGCGGTCTGTCGAAAGTTTAATGAGCGCGGTTCTGCGACGTCAGGCCGCCGCGCCGCCCTTCAGCACCATCAGGGGGATGACGATGTCCTCCTCGTCATCGAGGTGGCGGATCAGGCTGGGGGCGGCGCGGTCCAGCAGGTCGGCCAGACGGTGGCCTTGGTCGGGGGCGTCAGGCGACTGTCCCGCGACCGACTGATGGAAGGCGACGGCGGAGTGGTAGAGGGCGTCCAGATGGGCGTGGATGGCGTCATGGTCGCGGTCCAGCAGATCGAGGCCGGTCTGGATGCGCGGCTCGATCAGGCGGAACTGCGGGAAATAGTGACCGCTCTCGACGCGGTGGTGGCCGTCCAGATGCTGGAGGAAGGCTTGCAGCGTCGGCAGCAGGGCGGCGTGCAGGCCGCGCGGATCCAGCCCGCCGGACCGCCAGCGGGTCGCGGCCTCGGCCATCTGAACCTGCTGGGCGCGGAAGCCGGCGTGCATCTGCAGCCAGAAGGCGGCGGTTTCGGGCAGGGCCTCGGTCCAACGCTCACGCGGGAAGGCGTCACGCAAGTACAGCATGTCGTCGGGCAGGCCGGCGCGGACGCCCAGCGCCTGCGCGTCGTGAGGCGCCTCAGGCGACAGCGGTGGTGCCCTGGATGAAGCCGCCGCCCAAGACGCGGTCGGGGTCTGCGGGGTCGTAGAGGGCGCAGGCCTGGCCGGGGGCGACGCCTTCTTCGCCTTCGTCGAAGACGACCGAGACGACCTTGTCTTCGCTCAGGGTCAAGCGAGCCGGCGAGGGCTGGCGGGTCGAGCGGACGCGGGCCAGGACGGGGGCGCCGTCGCGGGCGGCTTCCTCGATCGTGGCCTGATCGCCCAGCCAGTTGGTTTCTTCCAGCACCAGGCTGGCGGTCAGCAGGGCTTCGCGCGGGCCGACGATGACGCGGCGGTTGTCAGGGTCCAGCTTGGTCACGAACAGGGGCTCGCCCACGGCGACGTTCAGGCCCCGGCGCTGGCCGATGGTGTAGTCCGTGATGCCGCCGTGCTGGCCCAGAACCCGGCCGTCCATGTGAACGATCTCGCCCGCCTCGCGGCCTTGCGGGCGCAGGCGGTCGATCAGGGTGCGGTAGTCGCCGGACGGCACGAAGCAGATGTCCTGGCTGTCCGGCTTGGCGGCGATGCGCAGGCCCAGAGCGGCGGCCACGCCGCGCACCTGGGGCTTTTCCAGATCGGCCAGGGGGAAGCGCAGATAGTCCAACTGCGCTTGGGTGGTGGCGAACAGGAAGTAGGACTGATCGCGCGAGTGGTCGACGGCCTTCCTCATCTGCGAGCGGTTGCCGGCGGCGGCGCGGCGGACGTAGTGGCCGGTGGCCATGGCCTCGGCGCCCAGGTCGCGGGCGACGTCCAGCAGGTCGCGGAACTTGACCGTCTGATTGCAGCGAATGCAGGGAACTGGGGTCTGGCCCTTCAGATAGGAATCCGCGAACTGGTCGATCACCGCGTCCTTGAAGCGGCTTTCATAGTCGAGGACGTAGTGGGGGATGCCGATCAACTCGGCGGCCAGACGGGCGTCGTGGATGTCCTGACCGGCGCAGCAGGCGCCCTTCTTCTTCAGGGCGGCGCCGTGGTCGTAGAGCTGGAGCGTGACGCCGACGACATCATAGCCGGCCTTGGCCAGCAGGGCGGCGACGACGGTGGAATCCACACCGCCCGACATGGCCGCGACCACACGGGCGCCGACCGGCAGGCCGACAGCCTGTCGCGCGCTCTCGATCGCGGCGTCTATGTCGGCGGCGGCGGACATGGGAGCGATGGTCGGGATGGGGCAGATGTCGTCAGCCATGGTCATCGCCGCCATATAGAGGTCCCTGCGTTCGATTTCGAGGCATGGAGCCGAAAACGACAAAGGCCGCCTCCGTCACCGGAAGCGGCCTTTATCCTTGGGCCTATCGCGCTTCGCGCTACTTGAGGCCCATTAGTCCCGGTAGCTCTGGATGCGCGTGGTGCGCAGCCCTTGCATGCCCCATTTGTCGATCGCCTGTTGCCAGGCGATGAATTCCTCGGCCGTCAGACGATATTTCGTCAGGGCGTCCTCGAGGCTGATCAGACCGCCGCGAACGGCGGCGACCACTTCGGCCTTGCGGCGGATCACCCAGCGGTTCGTTTCCGCGGGCGGGAGATCCCGCAGGGTCAGCGGCGTGCCCGTTGGGCCGACCACATATTGTTCGCCTCTACTATTCAGGCGTCGCTCTTGCAGCATGGGCTTAAGCCTCTTTCACCACCACCATCGACGCGTAGCCTAGAGGCACCTCGGCTAAGGGGCGTTTAAGCGTCGTGGTGAAGGAATGGCTAAGACGCATCCTCCGTCCCCGGCGCATGCGAGGCGCCGGAAACGAAGGATTCATCGAGTCTAACGAAGGCTTACTCACGGAGTCCCGTTAAGCGATCAACGCTTGATGCTGAGCAGTTCGGCCAGCATCTCGTCCGCCGTCGTGATGATCTTGGACGAGGCCGAATAGGCGCGCTGGGTGGTGATCAGGCTGGTGAACTCGGCCGAGAGGTCCACGGTCGAGGATTCCAGTTGCTGGGCGGCCAGCATCCCGGAGCCGCCCGTGCCGGCCGCCTTCAGGTTGAAGGTGCCGCTTTCCAGGCTGACGCGGAAGGCGTTGCCGGAAACCTGACGCAGGCTGTCGGGGCTGGGGAAGGTGGCGATGGCGACCTGGGCGATCTTGCGCATGACGCCGTTGTCGAAGATGGCGGTGACGAAGCCGCCCTCATCGATCTTGATCTCCGACAGGTTGCCGAAAGCCGTGCCGTTGGTGACCGTCGACTGCACGATCGAGGCCGTGTTGAGCTGGCTGAGGCCGCCTGCCGAGGTGTTCAGATCCAGCGTCAGAACCTGATCCGAAATCCCCAGACCGTCCGCCCATTTGATCCGGTTGGCGTTGGCGGGAAGCGTCAGATCCAGGTTGGAATCGGATGCTCCGAAGTCCAGCAAGGCGTTGGTGGGGTCGCTGAACAGAGCATTGGGCATGGTCTGCATGGTCGTGACGTCCAGACGACCGGACGGCGTAAAGGCGATCACGCCGGTCTTGATCTGGCCGTTCGAAAACGCGCTGCCGGTTTCAACGCTGTCTGCGGGAACGGCGACGACCTCGGCGTACCACTGGTTGGCGACGTCGCTCTTCAGCAGACGGATCTCGATATTGCGCTGACCGCCCTTGGAGTCGGAGACCGGGATATTGATCTTGAAGTCGGGCTTGATGCCGACCGGGTTGTCGTCCTCGCCATTATACATGGCCATGGAGTTCAGGCTGGGGTCGTACTTTGTCTTGGCCACGACGTTGTTCCCCATGGCCAGGTTGGCGAGTGAAACCATGTCGCCGCCGCCCAGATCGAGGTCGGTCAGGGTGCTGCCAGGTCCGCCGCCGGTCACGCCCGTCAGACCCACGAGATTGCCCGTGGTTGCGTCGTAATCCGCAACAGCGGTGATCGTCTGGTTTCCGGTCTTGATCGTGACGTTGTACTGGTTGGCCGTCGCCGTCGGCGCGTAGCGAACGGTGAAGTCCTTGGGACCCGACGCGGCGGGAACCACGGCGATATTGGCGTACTTGCTGGGGCTCGCGCCGCTCTGAATGGTCTGGCCGGAGAACAGGTTGGCGTTGATCTGGGCGCGCGTGGTCTTTTCGGCCGTGCCGCCGACGGTGCCGATGTTGATGGAGCGCAGGCGCGTCAGATCGGACGGGTCCGTGGCGATGTCGCCGTTGGAATCCACGGGCCAGCCTTGCAGATAGAGGCCGGCGCTGTTCTTCAGGTAACCCAGATCGTCGATGCGGAAGGCGCCCGCACGGGTGAACAGCCGGCTGTCGGTCGCGCCGACGCCTTCGGCCTTCTCGGTCGTGACGAAGAAGCCCTGGCCGTCGATGGCCAGATCGGTGTTCTCGGTCGTGCGCTGAAGCTGGCCTTCCTGGCTGATGAAGTGACGTGCGGAGGCGATGACGCCGCCCGCCGCATAGCCGCCGGCGCCCTTGCTCTGGCTGTTGACCAGGGTCTGGAACTCGCCTTGCGTCCGCTTGTAGCCGATGGTGTTCACGTTCGCGATGTTCTGCGAGATCGCGGCCAGGGCGGCGGAGTTGGCGGAAAGACCGGAAACACCGGCCTGCATGGCGCTGTTGATGCTCATTGTGTCGGCTCCTTAAGCGGAAATGGGGAACGGGAGAGGGACGCCGTTCAGGCGTCGGTCTCGGGTGTGGTTGGGGGCTGGACGCTCGCGTTCTTCTCGTCGAGCGCAATGATGCTGGACAGCGGCATGACCGAGCTGCCGATCGTGACGTAGGGCTGGTCGGCGTACATCTCGACGCCGGTGATGCGGCCGCGCATCAGGACCTGGGCGTCGACCTTGCCGCCCGTCGCGTCCTTGGCCGTGACCTTGAGCGTATAGACGCTGCCGTCCTGGCCTTCGGTCCAGTTGAAGTCGTGCACGCCGGCGCCGGCCTCTGGCGCCGGGCCCTTCCATACGACCTGACCCGTGGCGTTCAGGACCTGAAGCTCGACTTCCGAAGCCTTCGCACCCAGTTCGTAGCTCCACGACGCCTTGCCGTCGGTGGCCTTGGTCGCGTCCCAGACGGCGGTGGCGTCCTTGCCGATGTAGTTGGACGCCGAAGCGAGGCCGTCGCCCTTCTGACCATCGAGAAGCGCGGTCAGCAACTGGTTGGACAGCAACTGTTGTTCGACGCCGGCCATCTGGGTGAGCTGGGCGGTGAACTGGTTGGAGTCCATGGGCGACAGGGGGTCCTGGTTCTTCAACTGCGCAGTCAGCAGCGAAAGGAAGGTCTCGAAGTTCGAGGCCAACATGCCGGAGCTGTTGTTGATCTTGTCTGTGGCGGTGTTGGAAGTGACGGCGGTGACCATCGATCAGACCTTCATATCGACGCGGTCGGGCGTCATCGAAAGGGAAGCCCAGGCGCCCGGAGGCGGTAGGACGGTATCGGCCTCGGCGGCCACGCGGGCGGCGCCCGCGAAAGCGCGGCGATCGGGGGACCGGTCGAAGGCCCCGCCCCCGAACCCGGACGACGGGTTGCGCTCTGAGAACTCCAGCGAGTCCTGAGTCAGCTGGAAGCCGGCGTCCTGAAGTTGCCGACGCAACTCATCGGCCCGGCTGCGCAAATCCGTCGCGGCGGCCGGATTATCGAAGGCCAGACGAGCCGTGAGATGACCCTCGGAATCGATCTCCATGCTGACGTCGACCCGCCCCAGGCCCTCGGGCGTCAGGGCCATGTCGAAGCGGGTGGAGCGACCCTCCAGCTTCTTCATGATCTGGGCGGCGATCTGAGCCGTTGTCTCGACCGTGGCTCGCGACAGCTGTGACAGGCCCAGGTCGCGGGCTGTCGCGGGCGCGGCGTTCTGAGCCTCCAGAACCTGCTGCGAGGGCGCGAGGTCCGGCGCGGCGGCGGGGTCGAGCGGGGCGGCTTCGACCGAGGCGATCGGCTTGGCCGCTGTAGCGTTGCTCAGGCTTGGCGCAGAGAGGGTCGGGGTTTGCACACCGGCGGCCTGGGGCGACGGGGCGCCGCCCTTGGCGTCGGCCTGGGTGTCCGTCTGGCCGGTCGGCGATGCGGCGTTGGACGGACGATCGTCCAGACGGGCGGCGCCGTTGCGGGGAGGCGCGACGGGTGCGGCGGATGCCGAGGTTGGTGTCGGCGCAGCGGGGGGGGCGAGCTGGCCATTCGACGGAGCGGCTTCACCCTCGGCGTCGGAAGCGGTCGCGTGCGCTGAGGCGGCTTGCTCGGGCACGTCGGCGACCTCAGCCGGCAGGACCGCGAGCGGTTGCGCCGAGGCGATTGTCTGAGAGCGGGGCGTCGGAGCGATGATCGACCGGGCCCCTTGAGCTGGCGGGGGAGCGACTTCGACACGCGGGGCTTCCGGTGTCGCTTCAGTCAGGGCCTTGAGGGGTTCGGCCTGGATCGGGACCTGAGGCTGGCTGTCAGCTGCAACGGTCGGGGCGGCAGCGAACGTGGTGGTCGCTGTGATCTGCGGCGATGCCGTCGGGGCGGGACGGGCCTGAACGGAGGCTTCCGGACGCGTCTTCTCTGCGGCCGAGACCGGCTTGGCCTCGGGCGAAGCGGAGGCGGGGAGGGGCGCAACTCCGCCATCGGATGCAGGCGTCGCCGGCGGCGTCGAAGATGCGGCTGGCTGCGGCGTGCCGAGCAGGGCGCCGACATTTGCAGCGACGGGCGGCGTCGGACGGGCAGCGGCCTCGGCCATGGCGGGCCGGTCTGGCGCAAGATCAACGGAGGGCCGGGCCGTAGCCTGTTCGGTAGAGGCCTGGACCGTGGACGGTTCGGCCTTTTGGGCGGCGTCAGGCTGCGCGGCTTCGCCTTGGGCCGGCGCCGTCGTCTGGGCGGTCAAGATCGGTTCGGGGGCTTGGGCGGCGAACTGTGCGGCGGGGGCGAGAGGCGTGGCCGGATGGGAAGGGACGTCAACGGGCGCAGGCGAAGCTTCGGCTGCCGGCGGCATGACGGGCGCGGCAGAATTCGGAAGAGACGCGGCCGGCGGCGGCGAAGCGGCCGCGATGCTCGGCTCCGTCATGTCAGAATCGGGCGAGACCGGCTGAGCAGGAGCGATCAGGGGGATCGGAGGCCAGGCCGGCGCGGCGACGACGGCGGCGTCCACGACTGGAGTTTCGGGGGCGTCGAGATCCGCCGCCGGAAGATCAGGAGGTGTCTTGCCGTCGTTGTTCGACACCGGCGCAGACGGGGCGGCAGCCGCGACCATGCCCGCGAACAGGCCGTCGCTCGCCATCGCCCCGGCGGGCGCCGGGGCCGTTCCGCCGGTGGCGGTCGGGACAATGGAGGACAGGACGCTCAGCGCGGACATGGGCTGCGATAGGGCTTTCGCGAGGTGGATCGGCGCCTACTGCACCCGGGCTGTTCGCAAGGGCCGGCGCAAGGTCCGGGCCAAGTGCGTGACGCGCTGGTAAGTCGTTGAAATAAAACATATTTATTATAATGCAGACGCCTGAAGGCGGGGCTCGGGGCCCGGTCTTTCTTGCCGCGCCGCTACGCTTTTTGCCGAGCGCGCCGGGCTGGATCGGCATGGCCCGCGACTTGCGGCAGGTCAGGAGAACGCACAGGGGCTGAATAGCCGATGGTAAGTAAAATCAATGAGTTGGCTAGAATGGCTGACCGGAAAGCCGGGCAAGATTTGCGCGCAGGCCAGCAAGGCTTGCCGGGCGCGGCCCTGTTTGGAGCCTTTATCTGATGTCCCTGAACTCGATCATGAACATCGCCACCTCGGGCATGAACGCCGCCCAGACGCAGTTGCGGGTGGTTTCCGACAACGTCTCGAACGTCAATACGCCTGGCTATGTCCGCAAGGTCGCCGACCAGCAGTCATGGGCGAGCCAGGGCGTCGGCTCGGGGGTCGAGATCGCCCGCATGCGCCTGGCCACCGACCGCTTCCTGCAAGCGGCGAGTCTGACCGCCGGGGCCGATGCGGGTCGCCAGTCGGTGCGTTACGAGCTGTTTGACCAGATCCAGTCCCTGTTCGGCGATCCCGGCGCGGACAGCGGCTTCTTCTCTCAGCTCGACAATATCTTCGCCGCCTTCTCCACATCCGCCGAGAATGCAACCTCGGGCGCCTTGCGGCAGGACGCCGTGTGGAAGACCCAGGCTGCGTTCGACGAAGCGGCCCGCATCAGCAAGAGCATTCAGGGCGCGAGAGAAGAGGCGGACAGCCGTATCCGAAGCGCCGTTGATCGCACCAACGGCCTGCTCGAGCAGATCGAGAAGTTGAACGTCGATATCGCCAAGGCGAACGTCGTCGGTACGGATTCCACTGGCGCCCAGACGATCCAGGCCACGCTGATCAACGAACTGGCCGAGATCATGGACGTGAGGGTCACGACCCGCTCGGTCGGCGGCGTCGAGGTGCGCACCGGCGCGGGCATCCTGCTGGCCGGGCAGGGGGCCACCAAGCTGGAATACAAGCCGGCCGGCGTGGTTTCGTCCGAGACGGTCTTCAACCAGATCATGGTGATCGAGCCCAATGGCCAGAAGCGGCCGCTGACAGAGGGCCTCGCCTCTGGTGAACTCAAGGGGCTCCTGGAGCTGCGCGACGTGGACGCGCCGGCGGCTGCGGAACGCCTGGGCGAGTTGATGACGCGTCTGGCCGACGAGCTGAACCGGGCGCACAACGCCTCGTCCGCCGTGCCGGCGCCGTCGGTGCTGAACGGCCGCAACGTTGGCCAGTCGCTGGAGACGGCGCTGGCGGGGTTCACCGGCACGACGACCATCACCACGGTCGACGCCCAGGGCGTCATCCAGAATGCGGCCCGGATCGTCTTTTCGGGCGGGACCATGACCATCAACGGGGTGGCCGCCACGCCGGCCACCTTCCTGACCACCCTGAATGGTCAGCTGGGGGGCGCGAGCGCCAGCTTCGTCAACGGTCAGCTGAAAATCGAGGCTCCGGCAGGCAGCGGGGTCGCCATCGCCGACGATGCGACCAATCCCAGCATGAAGGCCGGGCGTGGCTTTTCGCACTACTTTGGACTGAACGACCTCGTCTCGACCGCGAGGCCCGCCCTGTATGACACCGGCCTGACGCCGGCGTCCCAGCATGGGTTCACCCCGGGCGAGGCGATCAAGTTCCGCTTTACCGACGGCTCCGGGACGCGGATCCGCGACATCACCGTGGCGGTGCCGGCTGGTGCGGGCACGATGGCCGAGATGCTGGCGGCCTTGAACGACCCCGTCAGCGGGGTGGGCAATCAGGGCAGCTTCAGTCTGAACCCCGCCGGCGAGTTGATCTTTACCGGCCACGGGGCGCCCCCCTCGACCCTGTCGGTGGTGGAAGACGGCACGGGTCAGGTGCCCTCGGGCGTGGCGATGAGCGACCTGTTCGGCCTGGGCGGCGCCCGGGCGGCGCGGGCCGGCGGCTTCTCGATCCGCGCCGACATCGCCAAGGACCCCGCCAATCTGGCGCTCGCTCAACTGAACCTCTCCGCGGCGCCCGGCACGATCGCCCTGAGCCGCAATGACGGCAGCGGGGGTCGGTTGCTGTCCAAGGCGGACCAGAACACCACCGTCTTCTCGGCGGCCGGCGGGGCGGCCGGCGGTTCGGTATCCCTGTCGCGCTACGCCTCGGAATTTTCCGGGGAGATTGGCGGCAAGGCGACGACAGCCAAGACCCGCGCCGCCAGCGCCAGCGCCCTCTATCAGGAGGCGACGGCCCGGCGCAGCTCCGCAGAGGGCGTCAACATGGATGAAGAACTGGTGCTGATGACCACTTATCAGCAAGCTTTTAACGCTTCGGCGCGCCTGATCCAGGCGGCGTCTGAAATGTATGACACCCTGATCGGAATGATGCGATGACCCGCGTTTCGACGTTTGGAAACTATCAGTCGGCCCTGCTGCACCTGATGAACGCGCAGTCGCGCGGCGAGGAGGCTCAGAATAAGGTCAACACCAAGAAGAATGCCACGGATCTGGTTGGTTTCGGCCGCACCTCTGAAACGGTCAGCGCGCTGAAGTCGAGCCAGACGCGAATCCAGGGCTTCATCGACACCTCCAAGACCGTCATCGATCGCCTTGCGTCGCAGGACCTCGGGCTGGACCGGGTCGCCGACGCCGCGACCGCAGGACGCCTGGCGATCGCCAACGCCATCGCCGCCGGGCGGATGGACGGACTGATGGCCGCCATGGAGACCGAGTTCAAGATGGCCCAGGACGGGCTGAACATGAAGCATCAGGGCAAGTTCGTCTTCTCCGGCGGGGCTGTGGACCAGGCGGCGGTCGTCATGCCCGCTGCGCCTGCTGGCACGGACCTGGAGAAGCTGGCTGCGATGCCGGCGGCGGCGGATGTCTTTCGCAACGACCCGCTGAAGCAGAAGTCCTGGCTGGACGAGAATGTGACGATGGACACGGGCTTCCTCGCCAATGAGGTCGGGGGTGAGCTTTTCGGCGTCTTCCGCGATCTGCAACTGCTGCATCAGGCGACGCCGCTGGAAGGCCAGATGACGGACGCCCAGAAGACCGCCCTGACCACGCTGATGACGCGGTTTGAGACCGCGGCCAAGGGTGTGGTCGAGGTCCAGTCCAGGAACGGCGCCATGCAGGCCCGTGTCGAGACGCTGCTGGAGTCGCAGGAGGGGCGGAAGATTTCGGTCGACACCATCCTGTCGGGCAAGACGGACGCCAATATGGCCCAGGCCGTGACCGAACTGGAAATGTCCCAGATCGCCATCCAGGCCTCGGCCCAGGTGATCAGCCAACTGCGCCAGGTGTCGCTGCTCAACTATCTGAGCTGATCCGGACGGCTCGCCCTGCGTATTGAACGATAACGGTTTCGGCGCGTTCGCTCTTCCACGAGCTTCGCCATGGGCGATCAGGCGAAGCTCGGCTAAAGGGTGGGCATGGACGTAGCGGATTTCCAGATCGAGGAGGGCCCGGAGGGCGCCGCCAGACTGCGCTTGACGGGCGACTGGACCACCATGGGCGTGGCTCGGACCGCGCGACGGTTGTCTGACGACCTGGGCAGCCGAAAGGTCGAAACCCTGGACCTGGAGGGCCTCGGCCGGTTCGATACCGCCGGCGCCCTGGCGATTGTTCAGAGCCTTTCCCAGCCCCTGCCCAAGACGGCGTGGCGCGATCGGCCCGAAGCCGGACGCATCTACGCCATGGTGGAGAAGCTGGAGCGGGAGTCCTCGCCGCCGCCGCGTCGTTCGCATCCGCTGACGCGCGCCTTCGCCAAGATCGGTCTCGGCGTCTATGATTTCGGGGCCGAGGCGATGCTGTCGCTGGCCTTCCTGGGACGGCTGATCGTGGCTGTAGGCGGGGCGCTGAAGCATCCGCGCGGCATCCGCTGGCCCGCCTGGTTCAGTCAGGCCGAGCGGTCCGGGCTGGACGCCATTCCGATTATCGCCGTGACCAACTTCTTTATCGGCGCGGTCATCGCCTTCCTGGGAGCCAATCTGCTGACCCAGTTCGGGGCGGGCGTGTTCACGGTCCAACTGGTCGCCGTGTCGGTCCTGCGCGAGTTCGCTGTGGTCATCACGTCGGTTCTGCTGGCGGGCCGTTCGGCCTCGTCCTTCGCCGCCGAGATCGGTTCGATGCGGATGAACCAGGAGGTCGACGCCATGCAGGTCATGGGCGTCAATCCGTTCCAGGCCCTGGTGATCCCACGTCTGGCCGCCATGCTGCTGATGCTGCCCTTGTTGACCTTCGTCGGGATGGTGGCGGGCATGTTCGGCGGCATGCTGGTGACATGGAGCGAGCTGGCCTACGGCCCTTCCTTCTTCCTGCAGCGCATCACCGAAGATCCGATGATGGGCACCCATCTGATGGTCGGCCTGGTCAAGGCGCCGGTCTTCGCCGTGGTCGTGGCCGCGATCGGCTGTCGTCAGGGCATGTCCGTGGCCGGCGATGTGGAAAGCCTGGGGCGCCGCGTGACGGCGGCCGTGGTGCAGGCGATTTTCGCCATCATTTTCCTGGACGCTGTCTTCGCCATGCTGTTCCTGGAGTTGAATCTGTGAGCGCGCCGACCGAAACGCCGCCGCGCGAAACCCTCATCGAGGTTCGCGGTCTGCTGAGTCAGTTCGGCGAGCGCACGATCCACGAAGACCTGGATCTGGACGTGCAACGGGGTCAGGTGCTGGGCGTGGTGGGCGGCTCCGGCACCGGCAAGACGGTGCTGCTGAACTCCATCATCGGCCTGAAACAGCCTGAGGGCGGGTCGGTGAAGCTGTTCGGCATTGATCGCGAAACCATGTCCAAGGATGAGGCCGCCGAGATCGAGCGCCGGACGGGGGTTCTGTTTCAGCAGGGGGCGCTGTTCTCGGCCCTCAGCGTTCTGGACAATGTCGCCTCGCCGCTGGTCGAGCACACGGATCTGCCGCGCGATACGATCCGTGAACTCGCAGAGATGAAGATCGCCATGGTCGGCCTGAAGCCCGAGGCCCACCACCTGAAGCCGGCAGAACTGTCGGGCGGGATGCGCAAGCGCGTCGGACTGGCGCGGGCCCTGGCCCTGGATCCCGAGCTGATCTTTCTTGACGAGCCGACGGCGGGGCTGGACCCCATCGGGGCCGCCGCCTTCGATCAGTTGATCCGGGATCTTTCGGACGATCTGGACCTGACGGTCTTCATGATCACCCACGACCTCGATAGCCTGTACGCCATCTGCGACCAGGTGGCGGTGCTGGCGGATAAACATGTTGTCGCCAAGGCCACGGTTCAGGAACTGGAACGTTCCGACCATCCCTGGATCAAGGAATACTTCCTGGGGCCGCGCGGTCGCGCCGCCCACAAGGCCGCCTGAGGAGAGCGGACGAAAGATGGAAAGAGACGCTCACTACGCCGCTGTCGGCATCGCCACCGTCGCCTTGTTGCTGGCGCTGGCGGTGTTCACGATCTGGTTGGCCCGACTGCAGTTCAACAATGATTTCGATGTCTACGACATCGTCTTCTATGGGCCGGTGCGAGGCCTGTCCGAAGGCGGCGAGGTCCACTTCAACGGCATTCGCGTCGGCGAGGTCACGGCCCTGAATCTGGATCCTGAAAAGGGCGATCAGGTCATCGCTCGGGTTCGCCTGAACGGCACCACGCCGGTCCGCGTCACCTCGCGCGCCCAACTGGAGCCGCAGGGCATCACGGGCCTGAACTATATCCAGATCACGGCGGGCGAGGCCAATAGCGCCCTGTTGAAGTCGCAGTATCCCGAAAACGTCGTGCCGGTGATCCAGAGCCAGCCCAGCCCGATCGCCGAGCTGCTGAGCGGGTCGGGCACGGTCTTGGCCCAGACTGTGGACGCCCTGAACCGCATCAACCGCGTCATGTCGGACGACAACATCCGCTCCTTCTCGACCAGCATCAAGAATGTCGAGGGGCTGACAGCCGAACTGGAAGCCCGCAAGGGCATGTTCCAGCAGCTGGAAGAGACGATCACCAAGGCCAACGCCGCCGTCGGCGAGTATCAGCAGCTGGGCGCCACGGCGCGGCAACTGGTGGATACGGACGGGCGTCAGGCGATCGCCAACATCAACAAGGCGACCGCGGAGGCTCAGGCCGCCATTGCTTCGATCAATCGTTCGGCCACGGGTCTGGAAGGCCCGCTGGGCGACTTCGGCACCCAGACCGTGCCGCAGTTGAACGACACCATCCGTCAGCTGGATCAGGCGACGCGCTCGTTGCAATCCCTGATCGACAATGTGCGCGAGAGCCCGCGCGACTTCATCAGCAAGGCTCCGTCCAGGGAAATCGAGGTGCAGCCGTGATCCGTTCCGCTTTTCTGATCGCGACGGCGTCGGTCGCCTTGTCCGGTTGCGCCCTGCTGTCGTCGCCGGACCCGGTGCAACTCTATCGCTTCGGCGGGGCGTCGGCCTTCGCCGGGACAGGTGCGACCTCCGCCTGCCCGGACGTTCATGTCTCGATGCGCAGGGTCGATTTCCCCGAGGCGTCGCGCGGCGACCGCGTCCTGGCGGTGACCGGGGCCGAGGCCGCCTACATCAAGGGTGCGCGCTGGGTCTCGCCCGCCGAGACCCTGTTCGAGGAGAGCCTGCGCAACGCCTTTCTGGACGGCGGGACCTGCACGGTCCTCAGTTCGGGGCCGCTGACGCGTGACGGCCTGCTGCTGAGCGTGGACGTACGCCGGTTCGAGGCGGCCTACGCCGCGCAGGGCGCTGTGCCGGACGCCAATATCGTGGTCCTGTTGCGTCTGGTTCGTCCGGGCGACCGCTCGATCGTGGCCGAGGACCGTATCTCGGTCAGCGAGAGCGCCGGAGAGAACCGCCAGTCGGCCATCGTCGCCGCCTTTGATCGGGCCACCGCAGAGGCCAGCCGCCAGATCGTCGTCTGGACGGATCAGCAGGCCAGTCAGGCGAAGCGGGCTTCCTAGTTCTGTCATCCCGGCCGAAGCCGCAGGCGGAGAGCCGGGACCGCCCAAGGCGTTGCGTGTTTAGCGGTCCCGGATAGCGGCTGCGCCGCTTCCGGGATGACGGAAATAGAAAACCCCGGCGGCCTCGTGGTCGCCGGGGTTTCTGTCTTCAGGCCGAAAGGGCGGTTCAGCCCAGGCCGGCCGCGACGGTGTAGGCGGCCTCGGTCCTGGCGGCGACCTCGTCCAGGGTGACGCCATCGGCCAGTTCGATCAGCTCCAGGCCCGAGCCGTCCGGCTTGACGTCAAAGACGGCCAGATCGGTGATGATGCGGCTGACCACGGCCGTGCCGGTCAGGGGCAGGGTGCATGCCTTCAGGACCTTGGCCTGGCCGTGCTTGTTGGCGTGGTCCATGACCACGACCACGCGCTTGACGCCTGCGACCAGGTCCATGGCGCCGCCCATGCCCTTCACCAGCTTGCCGGGGATCATCCAGTTGGCGATGTCGCCGTTCTGGCCCACTTCCATGGCGCCCAGGATCGACAGGTTGATGTGGCCGCCGCGGATCATGGCGAAGCTGTCAGCGCTGCTGAAATAACTGCTCTCGGCGATCTCGGTGATCGTCTGCTTGCCGGCGTTGATCAGGTCGGGGTCTTCCTCGCCCTCATAGGGGAAGGGGCCCATGCCCAGCATGCCGTTTTCCGACTGGAGAGTGACCTCCATGCCCTCCGGGATATAGTTGGCCACCAGGGTCGGGATGCCGATGCCGAGGTTCACATAGAAGCCGTCCTGCAGCTCCTTGGCGGCGCGCTCGGCCAGTTGTTCGCGGGTGCGGGCCATTACGCGGATTCCTTCTGACGCACGGTGCGCTGTTCGATGCGCTTCTCGGACACGGTCTGGATCAGGCGGTCGACATAGACGCCCGGCGTGTGGATGCAGTCGGGGTCCAGCGAGCCCGTCGGGACGATCTCCTCGACCTCGACGACCGTGACCTTGCCGGCCGTGGCCACCATGGGGTTGAAGTTGCGGGCCGTCTTGCGGAAGACGAGGTTGCCGCGCTCGTCGGCCTTCCACGCCTTGATGATGGCCAGGTCTGCGATCAGGCCGGTCTCCATGACATAGTCCCGCCCATCGAAGTTGCGCACTTCCTTGCCCTCGGCGACCAGAGTGCCGACGCCGGTGGCGGTGAAGAAGGCGGGGATGCCCGCGCCGCCCGCGCGGATGCGCTCGGCCAGCGTGCCCTGCGGATTGAACTCCAGCTGCAGTTCGCCGGCCAGGTATTGCCGCTCGAACTCCTTGTTCTCGCCGACGTAGGACGAGATCATCCTGGCGATCTGCCTGGTCTCCAACAGCTGGCCCAGGCCGAAGCCGTCCACGCCCGCGTTGTTGGAGATGACGGTCAGCCCCTTGACGCCCGAGGCCTTCAGCCCCGCGATCAGGTTCTCGGGAATGCCGCAAAGGCCGAAGCCGCCGGACATGACGGTCATCCCGTCAAAGGTCAGGCCCTCCAGCGCGGACGTGACGTCAGCGTAGATCTTGCGCATCGCTCTCCCTTTTTCACCGTCTGATGAATATTGCGGTCTTACCCGTCCATAAAGCGGGCGAGCGGACGGGGCAAGCGCCAGCATCCAAAGGCGGCGCTGATGCGTATGCAAGGGGTCGCTCTGTCGCCAATGGAATCTGCATGAGCCTGGTCAACGCCGCCATTCGTCAGTTGCAAGATACGCCCTTTCCCGACTTCATCAGCCGTCCGGCGATCGACAGTCTGGTGAGCGAGGCCCGCCGCCGGCTGGACCGGGACGGACCACATGACCAGGCCGCGTTTGCGCGAGAGATGGCGTGTCGGGCAGTGGCCGAGCATACGGACGCCGCCAATGACCAGCATTACGAACTGCCGGCCGAGTTCTTCGAGATCTGCCTCGGCGCGCGGCTGAAATATTCCTGCTGCCTGTATGGCGATGGGGCCGAGACCCTGGATCAGGCTGAGGAGAAGGCGCTGGCCGAAACCTGCGCCCACGCCGATCTGGCGGACGGGCAGACCATTCTGGAGCTGGGCTGCGGTTGGGGCTCGCTCAGCCTGTGGATGGCCGAGCGCTATCCTGCGGCCCGGATCACCGCCGTTTCCAACAGCCACGGCCAGCGCGGCCATATCGAGGCGCAGGCGCGGGCGCGGGGTCTGGGCAATCTGACGGTCGTGACCTGCGACATGAATGATTTTCAGGCCGAGATCGGCGGCTTCGACCGGATCGTCTCGGTCGAGATGTTCGAGCACATGGCCAACTGGCGCGCCCTGCTGGCGCGGGCGCGGGGCTGGCTGAAGCCCGAGGGGCGGATGTTCATCCACGTCTTCACCCATCGCGACGCGCCCTATCGCTTTGACCACACCGACAGCGGCGACTTTATCGCCCAGCACTTCTTCACCGGCGGCATCATGCCCAGCCGTGGCCTGATGCGACAGTTTCCCGACCTGTTCGAGGTGGCGCAGGAATGGACCTGGAACGGCGTCCACTATGCCCGCACGGCCAATGACTGGCTGGCCAACATGGATCAGAACGCTGAGCGGGTGGCCGTGCTGATGCGCGAAACCTATGGCCCGGAAGCGGCGCTGTGGACCCGACGCTGGCGTCGCTTCTACCTGGCGACGGCGGGTCTGTTCGGAAACGACGGCGGCCGCACCTGGGCGGTCAGTCATTATCTGTTGAAGCCGGCCGGGGAGGGCCTGTCCTGATGCTGAAATATGTCGCGGCCTATCTGGGGGCCGGTCTGACCTTCGCCGCCATCGACGCGGTGTGGCTGACCACCATGGCGGATCGGCTGTATCGGCCGGTGATCGGTCCCCTGATGGCGGACAAGCCGAACATGACGGCGGCGGTGATCTTCTATCTGATCTCCATCGGCGGCATCGTGTTCCTGGCCATCATGCCAGCGCTCAAGGAGGCCGCCTGGACGCGCGCCTTGCTGAACGGGGCGGTTCTCGGCTTCGTCGCCTACGCCACCTATGATCTGACCAATCAGGCGACGCTGAGCGTCTGGTCTACGCGGCTGACGATCATCGACCTGTGCTGGGGGACGACCCTGACCGCCGTGGCTTCGGTCGGCGGCTATTTCGCCGCACGGTGGGCCGAAGGGCGCTTTGGCTGAGCCATACGGGTTGACCCTCCGGCAAGCGCGCCCCTAGACATTGACCGCCCGGCGTTTTCGGGCGCGAACCGGGGGAAGATCACCATGCGTCGTCAACTTTTGAAGCAGGCTCTGCCTGCCCTGGTCCTGCTGGCCGCCGTGCCCGCCCTGGCCACGCCCGTCGCCGCCCAGGCGCCCGCCGCGCCGACCTATCAGCAGCCGCCGCAGCCGATCGCGCAGATCCTGGACTCCAAGCCCAACCCGACGGCCAGCCTGAGCCCGGACCGCAAGACCCTGCTGTTGCAGGACCGCTCCAACCTGCCGAGCATCGCCGAACTGTCCGAGCCCATGCTGCGTCTGGCGGGGTATCGCATCAATCCGAAGAACAACGGCCCGGCCAACAGCCGCGTGACCTGGCTGACCGGCCTCAGCTTCCAGGCTGTCGATGGCGGCGCCGCGCGCGTCGTGGCGGGGCTGCCCGCAGATGCGCGCCTGACCAATGTCAGCTGGGCTCCGAACGGCAAGGCCGTGGCCTTCCTGCTGAACACCCCGACTGGGCTTGAGCTGTGGACCGCCGACGTGGCCTCGGCCCAGGCGCGCCGTCTGACCGGACCCAGCGTCAACGCCGCCAATGGCGCGGGCTTCAGCTGGCTGCCTGACGCCTCGGGTCTGTTGGTTCAGGCTGTCCCCGCCGGTCGTCGCGCTGCGCCCGACGTGACGCGCCCGCCCTCGGGTCCGACCGTGGCCGAGACCGGCGGTCGCGCGGCGCCGGTGCGCACCTATCAGGACCTTTTGGCTGACGCGGGCGACGAGGCCCTGTTCGAGCACTATTTCACCAGCCAGCTGACCATCGTGCCGCTGAACGGTCGCGCGCGGACCCTGGGCCAGCCGGGCGTCTTCCTGAACGCCTCGGTGTCGCCCGACGGTCGTTTCATCCTGCAGACGCGGGTGAAGAAGCCCTATTCCTATGTCGTGCCGGCCAGCCTGTTCCCGGCTGACGTCGTCATCACCGACCTGAACGGGCGCGAGGTTCACCGCGTCGCCGACCTGCCGCTGCGCGACAATGTGCCCACGCCGTTTGACGCCGTCGCCCCCGGCCCGCGTTCGGCCCAGTGGCGCGCCGACGCCGACGCCACCCTGGTCTGGGTCGAGGCTCAGGACGGTGGTGATCCGCGCAACCCCGCCGAGGTGCGCGACCGCGTCTTCATGCTGCCTGCGCCGTTCAACGACCGTCCGCGCACCCTGGTGGACCTGAAGGAGCGTTATGCCGGCGTGCAGTGGGGCCGCGACGATACGGCCATCGTCAACAGCCGCTGGTTCAACACCCGCCACGAGACCCGTACCCTGGTCGATCCGTCGAACCCCGGCGCGGGCCGCGTCCTGGTCGATCGCAACTATCAGGACCGCTACAATGACCCGGGTTCGGTGGTGGTGGAGCCGAACGCGCGCGGTCGTTCGACCATCCGTTTCACCGCCGACGGCTCCAAGGTCTTCGTCGAGGGCGACGGCGCGACGCGCGAGGGCGAGTATCCCTTCCTCGACACCCTGGACCTGAAGACCGGCGAGACGGAACGCGTCTGGCGCTCGGCCCAGGGCGAGTATGAAAGCGTCGTCGGCATCCTGGACGATGCGGGCCGCAAGCTGGTCACCTATCGCGAGAGCCGCACCGACCCGGCCAACCTGCGCCTGCGCGATCTGGACGGCGGCGTGACGCAACTGACCCAGTTCCCTGACCCGGCGCCGCAACTGGCAGACGTGAAGCGCGAGCTGATCACCTACACCCGCGACGACGGGGTTCAACTGTCGGGGACGCTGTATCTGCCCGCCGGCTACGACAAGGATCGCGACGGCCCGCTGCCGCTGGTGATGTGGGCCTATCCGGCCGAGTTCACCGACGCCGCCGTGGCCGGTCAGGTGGTCGACACCGACAACCGCTTCGTGCGTCCGGGCGGCATTAGCCACCTGTTCCTGCTGACCCAGGGCTATGCCGTTCTGGACAACCCCTCCATGCCCATCGTCGGCAAGGATGGGGCCGAGCCCAACGACACCTACATTGAACAACTGTCGGCCAGCGCCAAGGCGGCGGTCGATGCGGTGGTGGCCCTGGGCGTCGCCGATCGCGACCGGATCGCTGTCGGCGGGCACTCCTACGGCGCCTTCATGACGGCCAACCTGCTGGCCCACACCGACCTGTTCAAGACCGGCATCGCGCGCTCGGGCGCCTATAACCGGACGCTGACGCCGTTCGGCTTCCAGGCCGAGCAGCGGTCCTACTGGGAGGCGACCGAGACCTATAACGCGATGTCGCCCTTCACCTACGCCAACAAGGTCAATGAGCCGATCCTGCTGATCCACGGCGGGGCCGACGACAACTCGGGCACCTTCCCGGTGCAGTCGGAACGCTTCTATGCGGCGCTGAAGGGCAATGGGGCGACGGTGCGCTACGTCGTTCTGCCCCTGGAAGCCCACGGCTATCGCGCGCGGGAATCGGTCGGTCACACCCAGTGGGAAATGGTCACCTGGCTGGATCGGTATCTGAAGCCGAAGACGACGGCGGCGGCGCAGTAAGCCGCCATTTTCCTCCCTGTTCGCGGAGCGAATGGGGAGCTTGCGCGGCGGCGTAGCCGACGTGACGGAGGGGGCGACTCGACGGGCCGACGTCTGCGCCGCCCCCTCCACCGCTCTGCGGTCCCCCTCCCCACAAGTGGGGAGGAAAGTCAGATGGCTTACCTGTCCCATTCTGGCGCATCGCCGTAGAGGCCGGACAGGAAGTCGATAAAGGCCCGCACCCGGTTTTCGGCGCGGGCCCGTCCAGCGGTCAGGGCGAAGACGGCCACGTCCGAGGCCCCCGCGTACTGCGGCAGGACGCGGCTCAGCCGCCCGTCGCGCAGTTCATCCCCCACGTCCCAGGTCGAGCGCAGGGCGATCCCGGCGCCGCCGAGCACCAGTTCGCGCGCCACCTCTGACGAATTCGTCCGCACACGGCTGCGGGCTCGAAAAGTGACGGGGCCGTCGGGGCCTTCAAGGCGCCAGGCCGACTGGTTCTCGGCCGCCAGCTGGGCGTGATGGCGCAGGTCGTCCAGGGTCTGAGGCGCGCCGTGTTCGGCCAGATAGGCTGGGGTCGCGCACAGGACCCGCCGGTTCGGAGCCAGCCGGCGCATGGCGGGGTCGCCCGCCTCATAGCTGCCGATGCGCACCGCCACGTCTACGTCTTCGGCCATCAGGTCGACGAAGGCGTCGGTCAGGTTCAGCTCCAGCGTCAGCCGGGGGTGGGCGTCCAGAAACGGCGTCAGCAGGGGGGCCAGCCGCCGCCGTCCGAACGAGGTCGGGGCCGAGACCCGCAGCAGGCCGCGCGCCTGGGTCGTGCGGCGCGACACCAGGGCCTCCAGATCCTCCACCCCGTCCAGCAACTGCATGGCGCGGTCATAGACCAGCCGTCCGGCCTCGGTCGGGGCCAGCCGCCGCGAGGTGCGCTCGATCAGCCGCACCCCCAGCCGGTCCTCCAGTCGCGCCAGCCGCCGCGAGGCCACGGCGGGCGACAGGTCCAGCCGGCGGGCGGCGGCGGACAGGCTGCCTTCCTCCAGGCTGCGGACGAAGATCTCATACTCGGCCAGCATGGCGGGGTCTCATGTTTGCGGTTTTGGCAAAGATAACCGTCGATCTTCGCCGTGGCTAGGCGGCGGGTGGGCAGGTAGGGTTCAGGCTCAAGGAGAGCCCGCCATGTCCACCCCCTACGTCCGCCACGGAAGCCTGAGCGTCGCCGCCGAACTGGACGCCTTCGTGCGCGACGAGGCCACGCCGGGGACGGGGGTGACGGCTGAGGCTTTCTGGGCCGGGCTGGAAGGCTTGCTGGCCGAATACGCACCCCGGAACCGGGCGCTGCTGGCGCGCCGCGATGAACTGCAGGCGAAGCTGGACGACTGGCACCGCGCCCATCCGGGCCAGCCGGACCCCGAGGCCTATCAGGCCTTCCTGCGCGAGATCGGCTACATCGAACCCGAGCGGACGGAAGCGCGCGCCGAGACGGCCCATGTTGATCCCGAGATCGCCACCCTGGCCGGGCCGCAACTGGTCGTGCCCCTGACCAACGCCCGCTATCTGCTGAACGCCGCCAATGCGCGCTGGGGCAGCCTGTATGATGCGCTGTACGGCACGGACGCCCTGGGCGAGGCGCCAAAGGGCGGCGGTTATGACGCCGAGCGCGGGGCCGGGGTCATCGCCCGCGCCCGCGCGGTGCTGGATCAGGCGGCGCCTCTGGCCGAGGGCGGCCATGCCGAGGCGGTGGAATACAGGGTTGAGAGCGGACGGCTGGTCGTCGGGCTGTCGGGTGGGCGCACGACGGGGCTGGCCGATCCCGCAGTCTTCGTCGGCCATGCGGGCGAGCCGGCGGCGCCCTCTGGCGTCCTGTTGCGCCACAACGCTCTGCATCTGGAGATCGTCCTCGACCGCAGCCACGCGATCGGCCGCACCGATCCGGCGGGCGTCGCCGATGTCGTGGTCGAGGCGGCCCTGTCGGTGATCGCCGACGCCGAGGACAGCGTCGCGGCGGTGGACGCCGAAGACAAGCGGCTGGTCTATTCCAACTGGCTGGGCCTGATGCGCGGCGACCTGTCAGCGGGCTTCGTCAAGGACGGGGAGACGATGCAGCGGCGGATGAACGGCGACCGGGGCTATACGGCGCCGGACGGAACGGCCTTCGCCCTGAAGGGACGCAGTCTGCTGATGGTCCGCAACGTCGGCCTGCATTTGACGACCGATGCGGTTCTGGACGGGGAGGGGGGCGAGGTCCCCGAGAGCCTGCTGGACATCGCTATAACCGGCCTGATCGGTCTGCACGACCTGAAGCGTCCGGCGGATCGGCGCAACAGCCCGGCCGGCTCCATCTATGTCGTGCGGCCCAAGATGCATGGGTCGGAGGAGGTCGCCTTCGCCGACGCCGTGTTCGGCGCGGTCGAGGCCATGGTCGGTCTGCCGCCGCTGACGATCAAGATGGGCATCATGGACGAGGAGCGGCGCACCAGCGTCAACCTGGCCAACTGCATCGCGGCGACCAGGGGACGGGTGGCCTTTATCAACACGGGATTCCTGGACCGCACCGGCGACGAGATCCATTCGGTGATGGAAGGCGGGCCGGTCGTGCGGAAGGAGGCGGTGCGCAACACCGGCTGGATCAAGGCCTATGAGGACCGCAACGTCGACATCGGCCTGAAGGCGGGTCTGTCGGGCCGCGCCCAGATCGGCAAGGGCATGTGGGCCGCGCCGGACCGCATGGGCGAGATGCTGGCGACCAAGGCGGGCCATCCGCGGGCCGGGGCCTCGACCGCCTGGGTCCCCTCGCCGACGGCGGCGACCCTGCACGCCCTGCATTATCATGAGGTCGACGTCTGGAGCCGGCAGGTCGAGATCGCGACGCGTCCCGCCACGGGGCTGACGGCCCTGTTGACGCCGCCGTTCACGACCGGGACGCCCTCCGCCGAGGAGATCCGGCAGGAGCTGGACAACAACGCCCAGGGCATCCTGGGCTACGTCGTGCGCTGGATCGATCAGGGCGTCGGCTGCTCCAAGGTGCCGGACATCCACGACATCGGCCTGATGGAGGACCGCGCCACTCTGCGCATCTCCAGCCAGCATCTGGCCAACTGGCTGCGCCACGGCGTGGTCACGGAGGGCGAGGTGAGGGTGGCGCTGGAGCGGATGGCCGTCGTGGTGGATCGCCAGAATGCGGGCGATCCCGCCTATAGGCCGCTAGCCCCGGCTTTTGACGGACCGGCGTGGAATGCCGCCTGCGACCTGGTGTTCAAGGCGCGCGAGCAGCCTAACGGCTATACCGAGCACCTGCTGACCGCCTGGCGACGTCGCGCCAAGACGGGCTGAGCAACACGCCGGCGTACCGCCGCTGTCCCAAAATGAGGCGAAAGCTTGCCAATGGTTAACGGCGCTCGTAGAACGGCGTCCGTTAACGTTTCATTTACCCGAGCGGCGCGGCGGCTGACGCTGTGCCTGTCGGGGGTGTGCCAAATCGGGATGGCACGGCTCTTGGAACGCTGACCAACGAACCCCTCCTGGTGGCGGGGGCGCCGCGAAACGCGGCTTGGGGAGGCGAATGGTGGGCTGGTTTCTGACCACTTCGGAAGTGAGGCGCGCAGCCGTGCGTCCTGTGATGCGGGTTGGCGGCGTGATGGCTCTCGTGCTGGCGGCGGTCGCCGGCACGGCGTCGGCGGAGCCCATGCGCGACAGCGGCCTGGCCAGCAGCCTGGACGTCATCGTCAAGGGCAGGATCGCGCCGGATTGCCGCCTGTCGGGCGGCGGCGACGTCAACTTCGGGGAGCTGACGGGCGGCCAGCAGGTCGAGGCGGACTTCGGCCTGTCCTGCAATGTTCCCTTCGACATCAGCTTCCAGTCGCAGCGCGGGGGTCTGGCCCACACGACGCGGCCTCGCGGGGAGGGGCCCTTTGCGGGCACCCTCGGCTACACCCTGAGCGTGGTCATTCCCACCATGCGCCCCGAGGCGGCGGTCCTGGCCGGCGCCTTCAACAGTGAAAACCTGATCGCCGCGAAGACCCTCAGCAGCGGCGAGGGGATCGCCAAGGGCGGCGGCCGCATCCAGATCCGCACCAATCGCCCTGAAGGTGCGGGCTTGCTGGCGGGAGAGTATTCGGAAGTCTTGAATGTAACCATCGCGCCGAGGGTCTAGTAACCTTCACCATATAAGTATCCGAAATTTAGAGAATTAGTGTATCTGGCGGTCGTCACTGAATTTGGCGGCCGCCATTTCAATTTAATGAGCATAATTTATTTATCGCCTGTGGGTTGAGTGAAATAAAAGATAGCTAACAACGTTTTATGTGGATTGACTAACCTTTTAAGACCTGAGTAACATCTAGGCAGATCGAGGGGGCTTCTCCATCTCGGTCGACACTTTCGTCAGAACCTCACCTGGAGAATTCCTATGAAAATCGCTTCGATCCTCGCCGGCGTCGCTCTCGCCGCCCTGACCGCTTCGGCCGCTTCGGCCGGCGACATCAACCAAGGCCAGACGCAACTGCCCTTCGTCGGCACCACGAATGTCGGCGGCGGTTTCCTTGGCGGCCTGAACAACGCCAACGCTCAATGGGGCGGCTCGCCCACCTCGTCGTGGCACGCTGTCGGCGAGTCGGCCGGCAACAACGGCAACGCCGCGTCCTCGGACGGCGCCACCTTCACCCTGAAGGGCTCGGTCTCGACGGACTGCGCCTACTATTCGGGCACCGGCGACCACACGCTGAACTTCGGCACCATCGGCATCTACGCCAGCGACAACACGGGTCCGGCCGCCGCCTTCACCATGACGGACGACGCCTCGGTTGAAATCAACACCAACCTGGCCGGCTGCAACACCGTCAACACCGTCACCGTGTCGAAGGTGAACATGGTCAGCGACAACAGCGGCGGTTACGACGCCAACGTGTTCCAGAACACGCTGCCCTTCTCGGTCAACGCCAAGTACACCGCCAGCCCGACGAGCGGCACCGGCACCCAAGCCGCCAACTGGACCGTTCCGGCCAACGCCCTGTCGGACTTCCGCAAGCACGGCGCCTGGAAGTCGGCCATGTCGCTGAACGTCAACATCGCTCAGCAGCCCAAGGCTCTGCTGGCCGGCAACTACACCGGCTCGGTCAGCGTCACCATCGCTGCCGGCATCTAAGCTGGTTGAAGACGATCGACCTCGGGGAGGGCTTCGCGGCCCTCCCCGTTTTCGTTTCAGTGACCATTGCTCGCTATGGGTTCAAGGGCGTGTCGGGGCGCCTTTGCGGCGGATCAGTCCGCAGGAATTTCTTGAGATGGCGGCCGTCGCTGGACGGCCTCGGGGGAGTAACGATTGATGCTGCGATCCGGTTTTCGCTTCATGCGTCTGAACCGCCTGGCTGCCCTTGCCTGCGGTCTGGCGGCAGGTCTTCTGGTCGTGTCGGCCGCCGCCTGGGCCATGCGCGTCTCTCCCATGGTGTCTGAACTGACCACCACGGGCGCCGGATCGGCCGCCCGGATCGAGGTCGGTAATATCGGATCTGCGGCCCTGCCGTTCGAAACCCTGATCACCCGGATGGAGGTCGATGCCGACGGCAATATCATCGAGACTCCGGCGGACGAGGACTTTCTGGTCTTCCCGCCCCAGGGGGTGGTGCCGGTCGGCGGCCGTCAGGTCGTGCGCGTGCAGTGGGTCGGAGAGCCGACCATTGATTCATCGCATGCCTACTATCTGTGGGTGAAGCAGTTGCCCGTGGCGACCGATCCCGTTGCGCCGGAAGGCGGCGGCGCCCTGTCGGTGCAGGTCCTCTACACGATGAAGGCCCTGATCGTTGTCGCGCCTCCCGGCGCCCAGCCCAAGGTCGAGGTCGTTTCGGCCGCCCCCGCCATGGTGACGCCGCCTACGCCCGAGATTGATCCGAGCCTGAGCGGCGACGCGGCGCCTCCGCCGCCGCAAGCCGAGCCGGGCGTTGAGGTCGTGGTCGCCAATACCGGCAAGCGCTACGCCCTCATGAGCGGCGCGACCTGGATCGTGGAAGGCACCGACAAGGCGGGCCAGGCCTTCCGGCGTGAATACGGCAGCGACGACATCGCCCAGACGGTCGGCGTCGGCTACCTGGCGCCCCTGGGCGGCAGGCGAACCTTCAAACTGCCGACTGGCGTCGAGCTGGATCCGGCCAGGCCGGTGAGCGTGCGGTTCGCGCGATGAGGGCAGGCGGGGGGAAGGCGTTGCGGGGGGCGGCGTCCAGGATTGCGCTGGCGACAGCCGTGATGGCCGTGCCGGGCGGCTGGGCCCACGCCCAGGTCGCAGGCATGGTGCAGGCGGCCTCGCAGGCCGCGGCACAGGCGGCGCAGGCCGTATCGCCGACGCCAACGGCCGCTCCTGTCGAGGCCACGCCGCAGACGCGGCCGAACATCAATCCCTACGACCGCGACATCGCCATGACGGTGCCGCTGAATTTCAATCGGCGCGTCCTGGGCGAAATGCCGGTGCTGCTGACGCGCGATGACCGCTTCATCGTCGAGAGCGTGGGCTTCCGCGCGCTGATCGACCCCCTGCTGACGCCTGAGGCTCAGGAGGAGTTGAGGAGCCGTCTGGCGGGCGTGGAGTCGTTTGCGCCTGAAGAGATCAACGCCACCGGCATTTCGCTGGATTATGATCCTGATCAGCTGGCGGTTCTGGTGCTGCGCATCGACCCGACCAAGCGTTCGGTGGAATCCCTGTTCCAGGGCGGCCGCGCCGACGAGCCCGGCGAGAAGGCCGAGGACTTCAGCGCCTACCTCAACACCAATCTGAGCGTGTCGCGACGCCAGTCCTCCGGGGACGTGACGGCCCCGAGCGTCTTCCTGAACGGCGCCGTCCGATACAAGAACCTGGTGTTCGAGAGCGACTTTCAGGGGCGCGAGGATCAGTTCTCGGGCGACTACGAGATCGAGCGCCGCTACGCCCGCTTCGTCTTCGACCAGCCGGCCGAATACCGTCGCTGGTATCTGGGCGATCTGAACGTCGAAACCCGCGGTCGTCAGGGCTTTGCCGAAATGGGCGGCGTCGGGGTGACGCGTCAGAAACAGCGCTTTGACAGCTTCCGCAACAACGTTCTGGCCGGCGGCCGGCAACTGGTGTTGCAGGAGTCCTCGACCGTCAGGGTGCTGCGCAACGGGATCTTCATTCGCGAGTTCCGCCTGGACCCGGGCCAGTACGACCTGTCCAATCTACCGCTCGACGCCGGTTCCAACGACGTCCAGCTGGAAATCCAGAACGAGTCCGGCCGTCGCGAGACCGTGTCCTACAGCGCCTATCTCGACTCGATTGAGTTGGAGCCTGGCGACTACGAGTATGGCGCCTATCTGGGCGTCACCAACGGCGGGACCTTCGGTTCGCCGGACTATTCCGACGGCTCGCTGGCCTTCAGCGGGTTCTGGCGCAAGGCCTTCGTGAACAAGCCGGCGGTGGGTCTTGGCCTGCAAGCCTCGGAAACCGTTCAGAACGTGACCGGCCAGACCCAGTTCATTCTGCGCAACGGCGCGCGGCTTCAACTGGATGCGTCCGCCAGCAATGGGGATAATGGCGGCGGCTACGCCTATGCGCTGAGCTATGATCACTTTGTCGATCTGGGCGAGACCTACGACAGCTGGACGGTCGTGGCCGACTATACGTCCGAAGAGTACGCCACCCTGGGGAATGAGTTCGGGTCCAACCCGACGTCATGGGTCTTCACTGGCGCCTACTCGCATCAGTTCACCGAAGACTGGACTGCGACGCTGAGCACCTCCTATCGGATGGGGCGCGGAAGCAATGACGACGCCTATGTGGTGAACGCCGTCAGCTCCTATCGTTTCAGTCCGCAATGGAGCGTGCAGGTCGGGGCCGAATGGGTCGACTTCGGCGACAACTTCGCCGCAGGCAACGCCAACGGCGCCGGCGTGACCTTCGCCCTGGTCTGGCAACCGCGCTATGATCGTCGCGGCGAGGCGCGCTACAGCTCGGCCCGCAACAGCGGCAGCGTGCGGTTCCAGCAGTCGACGGAAAACCGCGTAGGCTCGTTCGGCTATTCCGTCGCTTCGACTTACGACGATGGCCCCGGCACGCTGAGCGGGCAGGTCGACTATATCGCCAACCGCTTCGACGCCAGCCTGACGCACTCGACCTTTGGTCCGAGCTTCAGCAGCGTCACCGACGAGCAGATCACGTCGCTGCGGGTTGGCACCTCTATCTCGACCGCGGGCGGCAAGGTGGCCATCGGCCGCAACATCTACGACAGCTTCGCCATTCTGTATCCGCACCAGTCGCTGGAGGACAGGCCGGTGATTGTCGGCGAGTCGTTCGAGCGGGGGAACTATACCTCGCGCAGCGGGGCCCTGGGACCTGCGGTGTCCAACAGCCTGACCTCCTATGTCGACCAGTCCGTGCGCTATGACGTGCTGGGCGTGCCGGCGGGCTATGACATCGGCGAGGGCGTGCGACGGGTGCGTCCGGGCTACAAGAGCGGCTACGCCATCCAGGTGGGCAGCGAGGCCTTTGTCTCGGCGCTGGGACGACTGGTGGGCAACGCAGCGAAGCCTGCGGCGTTGATCTCGGGACGCGTGCGACTGGCCGATGATCCGGCGGCGGAGCCGGAGCTGTTCTTCACCAACTCGGCTGGACGGTTCGCGATCCAGAAGCTGGTTCCGGGCAAGACCTATCGGGTCGAGCTCTTTACGTCACCGGGCGCCGGCTTCGAGTTCACGGTGCCGCTCGACAACGAAGGTCTGCTGGATCTGAAGACGGCCACCGTGCCGGTCGACATCACAGACCAATGAGGAAGACGATCATGGTCTCCACCGTTTCGAAATCCCTGGCCACAGTCGCTGCTCTCGGCCTGCTGGCCTTGTTTCCGGACCAGACGTCCGCTCAGGACAAGTGCGAACTGGCGATCGAGCCGGCGCTTGAACAGTGGACGATCCGCTACAATCCGCTGGAGGACGATGTCGCCCAGCGGCAGTTCGACATCTCTCTGGTGAACACCGGGGCCACGCCTTGCAACGGCAACATCCTGGCGTTCCTCCAGGGCGAGTCCTTTGGGCTGAGGGGGCCGGCCGGCGCGCCGGTCGTCCGCTATGCCTTGGTGGACGACACCTATGGCGGGGTGAACATAACCCCTGTCACCGGCCAGAGCCCGCGTCGTCGAGGTTCCAGCGTCAGGATCAAGCAGGGCGAGCGCATGCCTGCCAGGCTGACCTTTGCGGCCTTCCCGGACGCCGGTGCAGCGCAGGGGCGCTACGCCCAGACCCTTCATCTGCTTGTGCAGCAGGACAATGGACAGGTTCATGCCGCGCGACCCGTCACCCTGGCGCTTGAGGTGGCTGCGGCCGCGGCCATTGGCCTGAAGGGCGAGTTCACGCGCCCGCAGGGAACGGCTGTCATTGACCTGGGCGAGTTGACCGAGGGGCCGCGACCCCTGAACGCTTCGCTTTACGTGCACAGCACGGGCGGTTACCGCGTCTCCATCACCTCGGCCAATCAGGGGCGGCTGCGGCAAGGGGCGTCGGGCTGGTATGTCGACTACAGGCTCAAGGTCGGCCCGCAGAACATCAACCTGCAGGGCAGCGACACCTTCAGCGTCGTGTCCCAGACCGCTCGTCAGGACGACTATCCGTTGAGCGTGCGGATCGGCGACGTGGCGGGCAAGCGCGCCGGCGACTACAGCGACACCCTGACCTTCACTGTGGCTGCGATCTGACGGAACGGAGCGCGGAAACCAGAACGCCCCGCAGGATCTGCGGGGCGTTCTCGGCTTGGAGGTTCAATCCGCCTAGATGGGCTGGATCGTCAGGGCCAGGATCAGGGGTTGTTCCAGTTCGACTTCGTCGAAGCGATAATCCACGGTTCGGATGGTGGCCATGTTGGAGCGACGCAGTTCCAGCATGCCGCTCCTGGAGAGATTCAGCGAGCGATTGCCGTAGGTGATCCTGGCTTTTTCCGTTCCCGTCAGCGGACGGTACTGAGCGGAGACGGTAAAGCCGCCCGGGCTGTTGCAGGCTTCGACGACCGAGCCGATCCTTCCGGCCTCGGCCATGACGGCGCCGGTCGGACGGACCCAGCAGGCCACGGGAACAGTGGCGCGTAGCTGATAGGAGTTTCCTGCCGTGGGGCCCGCGCACGCGACGTGCGGGAGCAGAGCCGCGGACAGACCGGCCGTCACGGCTAGAAACATACGGCGTTTTGCCGGCTTCAACTTGGTCATGACGTCCTCATCACCCTTGATTTCAACAGGACGATACTTGGCCGCTCTTAACTTGACGCGAGCAGACAGGCTTAGCGGGCGCTTAAACGCCATCGTAAACCGTCGCTAACCTTGTTGGTCTTGCCGGCGGAACGCATGAAAAAGGGGGCGCGATCCGGATCGCGCCCCCTTTAAGATGGGGTAGCCCGTTTGGGGGGCGTCAGGTCTTAGCGCCCGCGCGGCCTCGGCCCAGTTCGCGGTTCAGCCAAAGGGCCAGCAGGGTGCAGATGGCGCCCGAGAGCAGATAGCCGCCGCCCGCCACCAGACCGAACTTGCCCGACAAGGCGAGAGCCGCCAGCGGCGCGAAGCCCGCGCCGAAGAGCCAGGCCAGATCCGAGGTCAGGGCCGAGGCGGTGTAGCGGTTGGTCAGGCTGAAGCTGGAGGCGATCGAGCCCGAGGCCTGACCGAACGACAGGCCCAGCAGGATGAAGCCCAGGATCATGTAGGCCAGTTCGCCAATGGGGCCGCCGTCCAGCATCTGGGGCGCGAAGCCCGAGAAGGCGGCGATGCCGGCGGCGGTGACGGCCAGCAGGGCGCGGCGGCCATAGCGGTCGGCGAGCCAGCCCGAGGCTAGGATGGCGACCAGGCCGAAGACGGCGCCGACCAACTCGATCATCAGGAAGCGGCTGGGCGATTCTTCCGTGTAGAGGAAGACCCAGGACAGCGGAAAGACTGTCACCATGTGGAACATGGCGAAGCTGGCCAAGGGGGCGAAGGCGCCGATGACGATGCCGCCGCCTTCCTCTCGCACGGCCTTGATCACGGGGGCGGGGTGCAGTTCCAACGTCTCGAACGCGGCCTGGAAGGCGGGCGTCACCACGATGCGCAGGCGGGCGAACAGCGCCACCACGTTGATGGCGAAGGCCACGAAGAAGGGATAGCGCCAGCCCCAGTCGAGGAAGTCGGCGGCTGACAGTTTGCTGAGGAAGTAGGCGAACAGGGCGCTGGCCACGATCAGGCCGAAGGGCGCGCCCAGCTGCGGCACCATGGCGTACCAGCCACGACGGTTCTCTGGCGCGCTGACGGCCAGCAGCGACGCCATGCCGTCCCAGGCGCCGCCCAAGGCCACGCCCTGACCGATGCGCAGGATGATCAGCATGACCGCCGCCCAGTGACCGACCTGGTCAAAGCTGGGCAGGAAGCCAAGCGCGACGGTCGAAATCCCCATCAGGAAAAGGGCGATTGTCAGCTTGGTCCCGCGTCCGAAGCGCCGGTCGATGGCGATGAACAGGGCCGTGCCGAACGGACGGGCGATAAAGGCCACGGCGAAGACGGCGAAGGACAGCAGGGTCCCGCCCAGCGGTCCCGCATAGGGGAAGACCAGTTGCGGGAAGACCACGACCGAGGCGATGGCGTAGACGAAGAAGTCGAAGAATTCCGACGTGCGGCCGATGATCACGCCGATCGCAATTTCTCCGGCGTCGATTTTGCCGTGTCGCGCGTTGATCTGGCTGGCGTCCCGCTCGAGGGGCTCTGAAGAAGGCGCGCCGCTGTTGGCGTTCATGACCGATGACGTTCCCTGGACCCGGGCGCGACACGCGCGCCGACATGGTAAGAATGGCGAAAGTCGCCATTTGCTCCCGATCGTCGTCGGGGGGGATAGGACGGATTGTCCAATGTCCCCTCCCGGCGGGCGGCGCTACGGGCCGCGCACAATGATCGTGCCAGAGCCCTCTTCCCGGACAGGAACCGCCGTGCGCCGCCTGCGACCTCTCTTGCTATTGCCCCTTCTGGCCCTGCTGCCGGGCTGTGAAGCTGTTGTGCTGTCGCCTGCCGGCGACATTGCGGCCCAGCAGCGCGATCTGCTGGTCTGGTCGGTGGTGCTGATGCTGATCATCGTCATCCCGGTGATGGCGATGGTGATCTTCTTCGCCTGGAAGTACCGGGAATCGAACAAGGAAGCCCGCTACGAGCCGGACTGGGACCATTCGACCCATCTGGAACTGGTGATCTGGGCGGCGCCGCTGCTGATCATCATCTGCCTGGGCGCCATCACCTGGTCGGGCACGCACCTGCTGGATCCCTACCGTCCGCTGGATCGGGTCAACAGGGGGCAGGCGATCGCTGCAGACATCGAACCCTTGCAGGTCAACGTCGTCGCCCTCGACTGGAAATGGCTGTTCATCTATCCGGAATACGGCATCGCCACGGTCAATGAACTGGCCGCGCCTGTGGATCGGCCGATCCGTTTCCACATCACGTCTTCCGGCGTGATGAACTCCTTCTACATTCCCGCCCTGGCCGGTCAGATCTACGCCATGCCGGGCATGGAGACGAAGCTGCACGCCGTCATCAACCATCCGGGCGAATATGTCGGCTTCTCGGCCAACTATTCCGGCGACGGCTTCTCCAACATGCGTTTCGCCTTCCACGGTCTGGATCAGGCGGGCTTCGACCAGTGGGTCGCCGGCGTGCGCGCCGACAGCAAGGGGCTGGATCGCGAGACCTATCTGGAACTGGAGAAGCCCAGCGAGAAGGTGCCCGTACTGCACTACGCCTCAGTCGACGAGGGTCTCTTTGACGCCGTGCTGAACATGTGCGTCGAGCCGGGCAAGATGTGCATGGGCGAGATGATGGCCATCGACAAGAAGGGCGGGCTGGGACTGACCGCCGTTCACGCCACCTGGCCGCTGGTTCACGACAAGTACGCCCGCCGCGGCGAGGCTGTTCTCGGTTCCGGCGAATCCTACGTCATGGCGGTCTGCACCCCGCTGGAGGCTGAGAAGGCTGCTGTGGACGCCGCCCGCCGTCGTCAGGAACTGGCGCTGCAGATGACCCGCTCGACCCCGAGCGAACAGATCATGGGCATGGGCCTGGCTCGCCCGGGTCAGGTCGCCCGCACAGAAGTCGCCGCAACCGGCTGGCCCTTCGCTTCTCGCATTCCTGCGCCTGCCGCCGCCGACGCCCCTGCTGCGTCGCAATCCTGAGCGCCTGACCGACATGTCTATTGATCAAATCGCATCCATGATCTTCGGCCGACTGGACTGGAACGCCCTGCCGTTCCACGAGCCGATCCTGATCGCCACCTTCGCTGTCGTGGTGCTCGGCGGTCTGGCGACCCTGGCCCTGATCACCCGCTACAAGCTGTGGGGCTACCTCTGGACCGAGTGGTTCACGACGGTCGACCACAAGAAGATCGGGATCATGTACATGATCCTGGGTCTTGTCATGTTCCTGCGCGGCTTCGCCGACGCCGTCATGATGCGTCTGCAGCAGGCGATGGCCTTTGGCGGGTCCGAGGGCTATCTCAACGCCCACCACTATGATCAGATCTTCACCGCCCACGGCGTGATCATGATCTTCTTCGTGGCCATGCCGCTGATCACCGGCCTGATGAACTATCTGGTGCCGCTGCAGATCGGGGCGCGGGACGTTTCCTTCCCCTTCCTGAACAACTTCAGCTTCTGGATGACCACGGCGGGCGCGGTGCTGGTCATGGCCTCGCTGTTCATCGGCGAGTTCGCGCGCACCGGCTGGCTGGCCTATCCGCCGCTGTCGGGCATCGGCTACAGTCCCGGCGTCGGTGTCGACTATTACATCTGGGCGCTACAGATCGCGGGGGTGGGGACCACCCTGTCCGGCATCAACCTGATCGCGACCATCGTGAAGATGCGCGCGCCGGGCATGGGCCTGATGAAGATGCCGGTCTTCACCTGGACCTCGCTGTGCGCCAACGTCCTGATCGTGGCCTCCTTCCCGGTGCTGACGGCGGTTCTGGCCCTGCTGTCGGCTGACCGCTACATCGGCACCAACTTCTTCACGAACGACTTCGGCGGCAACCCGATGATGTACGTGAACCTGATCTGGATCTGGGGCCACCCCGAGGTCTACATCCTGATCCTGCCGCTGTTCGGCGTCTTCTCGGAAGTCACCTCGACCTTCTCGGGCAAGAAGCTCTTCGGCTACACCTCCATGGTCTATGCGACGGTGGTCATCACCATCCTGTCCTACCTGGTGTGGCTGCACCACTTCTTCACCATGGGCTCGGGCGCATCCGTGAACTCCTTCTTCGGGATCACGACGATGATCATCTCGATCCCGACAGGGGCCAAACTTTTCAACTGGCTGTTCACCATGTACCGGGGCCGCATCCGTTTTGAACTGCCGATGATGTGGACGGTCGCCTTCATGCTGACCTTCGTGATCGGCGGCATGACGGGCGTCATGCTGGCGGTGCCGCCGGCGGACTTCGTCCTGCACAACTCGCTGTTCCTGATCGCCCACTTCCATAACGTCATCATCGGCGGCGTGCTGTTCGGCCTGTTCGCCGCCATCAATTACTGGTGGCCCAAGGCCTTCGGCTTCAAGCTGGACAAGAAGTGGGGCCTGGTCAGCTTCTGGTGCTGGGTGGTCGGCTTCTGGATGGCCTTCCTGCCGCTCTACGTCCTGGGCTTCATGGGCGTGACGCGTCGGATGCGCGTGTTCGACGATCCCTCGTATCAGATCTGGTTCGTCATCGCGGCGGTCGGCGTGGGCGTCATCGCCATCGGCATCCTGGCCATGTTCGTCCAGTTCGCCGTCTCGATCATCAACCGCGACAAGCTGCGTGACGAGACGGGCGACCCCTGGCACGGCCGCACCCTGGAGTGGGCCACGTCTTCGCCGCCGCCGGACTACAACTTCGCCAAGACGCCGATCATCCATGACTCGGACGCCTGGTGGGACATGAAGGCGCGCGGCTACGCGCGTCCGGTCGAGGGCTTCAAGGCCATCCACATGCCGTCCAACACGGGCGCTGGCGTGATCCTTTCGGGTCTGGCTCTGATCGTGGGCTTCGCCCTGATCTGGTACATGTGGTGGCTGGCGGCGCTCGGCTTCTTCGCACTGATCGCCTACGCCGTCTTCCACACCTTCAACTACAAGCGCGACTACTACATCCCGGCCGAGACGGTGCAGGCGACCGAGGACGCGCGCACCAAGGCCCTGGCGGCCGCAGCGGCGAAGGGGTGATCCGATGAGCCACGCTTCCTCCCTGAACCATGACTACGTCGACGAGGCCGGGCGGCCGATCTACCACCCGGTCGAGGAGCCGCATCACCCGGAAGGCCACAGCACCATGCTGGGCTTCTGGATGTACCTGATGAGCGACTGCCTCATCTTCGCGATGCTGTTCGCCGTCTATGCGGTGATCGGCGGCAACTACGCCGCCGGCCCGGCGCCCAAGGACCTGTTCGACCTGCCGCTGGTGGCGCTGAACACGTCGATGCTGCTGCTGTCGTCGATCACCTACGGCTTCGCCATGCTGGCCATGGTCAAGAACCGCACGGCCCAGATGCAGATCTGGCTGGCGATCACCGGCGTCTTCGGCCTCTGCTTCCTGGGGATCGAGCTCTATGAGTTCGCCCACATGATCCACCTGGGCGCCACGCCTCAGCGCAGCGGCTTCCTGTCGGCCTTCTTCATTCTGGTCGGCACCCACGGCCTGCACGTCACCTTCGGTTGCATCTGGCTGGTCACGCTGATGATCCAGGTCTGGCAGAAGGGTCTGATCCCGGCCAACAAGCGCCGCCTGATGTGCCTCAGCCTGTTCTGGCACTTCCTGGACGTCATCTGGATCGGCGTCTTCACCTTCGTCTATCTGTTCGGGATGCTGCGATGAGCGCCGAGGCCCACGAGGAACACGCTGTGGATCATCATGATGACCACGCTCACGGCGACGACCACGATCACGGCTCGTTCAAGACCTATCTGCTTGGTTTCGTCTTGTCGGTCGTGCTGACGGCGATCCCATTCTGGCTGGTCATGACCGAGGCCTTGGCGCCCCAGACGACCGGTCTGGTCATCACGGCCTTCGCTGTGGTGCAGATCGTGGTGCACATGATCTTCTTCCTGCACATGAACCACAAGTCCGAGGGCGGGTGGAACATGCTGGCGCTGATCTTCACCATCGTCATTGTGGTGATCGCCGTCGCGGGGTCGGTCTGGGTGATGTATCACCTGAACACCAACATGATGCCCACCCACGACATGCAGACCATGGGCTGAGCCTGACGGCCAGCCGGGGAGAAGCGCCATAGACCCGTCGTCGCGACCCGCCCGGCCGCCGCGCAGCATGACCGTGCTGATCCTGGGCGCGGTCGTGTTCGCCGTCCTGTTCGCGGGCTTTTCCGCCCTGGGCGTCTGGCAGGTGCAGCGTCTGGCCTGGAAGCAGGACCTGATCCGTCAGGTTGATGCCCGTATCCACGCCGCGCCCGTCGCCGCGCCGCCACCAAGGCAGGCGGTCACGCGTCAGGCGGATCAGTATCGTCGGGTCGTCGTCAGCGGCCGTTTCGATCATCGGAATGAGGCTCTGGTAAAGGCGGTGACGGACCTCGGTCCCGGCTATTGGGTGCTGACCCCGCTGACGACCGACCGTGGCTTCACCGTCCTGATCAACCGGGGCTTCGTCCCGTCCGAACATCAGAAGCCGACGGATCGCGCCGCTGGCCAGGTGGAGGGCCAGACGACCGTCGTCGGCCTGCTCCGCCTGAGCGAGCCGGACGGCGGCTTCCTGCGCGACAACGATCCGGCAGGCGACCGTTGGTTCTCGCGCGACGTGGCGGGCATCGCCAGCGCGAGGGGGCTGCAGGGACCGGTCGCTCCCTACTTCATCGACGCCGACGCGACCCCCAATCCCGGCGGCTGGCCACGCGGCGGACTGACTGTGGTGCGCTTCGCCAATACGCATCTCATCTACGCCCTGACCTGGTTCGGGCTGGCCCTGATGTCGGCGGCGGGCTTCGTCCTGTTCGCGCGTGAGGAAAAGCGTCGGAGGGCGGCGCGATGAGCGCCACAGGCTTCGCGCGCGGCCTGCTGGGTCTGGACGACCGGGCCGAGGTGTCGGTGTCGCCGGGCGCTGCCGGGCGGCGCAACATGCTGCTGCTGATCCAACTGCGCTGGCTGGCGGTGGTGGGGCAGGTCGTGACCATCGCCGTCGTCCACTGGGGGCTGAAGATTCCCCTGCCGCTGGGCATGCTGCTGCTGGCCCCGACCGGGCTGGCGCTGATGAATCTGGCCAGCGCGCCGGTCACCCTGCGTCGTCAGAGCGTGACCGACCCCGAACTGCTGCTGGCCCTTTTTGTCGATGTGGCCGCGCTCAGTTGGCTGCTCTTCTTCAGCGGCGGGGCGAGCAATCCGTTTGCGGCGCTTTATCTGATGCAGATCGTGCTGGCGGCGGTCCTGTTGCGCCCTCCCTATGCTTGGGGCTTCGTCCTGGTCACCAGCGCCTGCCTGGGCCTGCTGGCCGTATGGCATCAACCGCTGTTGCTGCCGCCCAGCGCCGATGCGCGCCTGGGGCTGATCCAGGCCGGCGCCCTGGTCAACTTCATCCTGATCGCCGTGCTGCTTGTGGCCTTCGTGACGCGGACGACCCAGAACGTGAGGGCGCGTGACGCCTATCTGGCCGACGCCCGGCAACAGGCGGCGGAGCAGGACCATATCGTCCGCATGGGCCTGCTGGCCTCGGGCGCCGCGCATGAGCTGGGCACGCCCCTGGCCTCTCTGTCGGTCATTCTCAGCGACTGGAAGCGGATGCCGGAACTGACCGCCGACGCCGACCTTAAGTCCGACATCGCCGAGATGCAGGCCGAGGTCGAGCGCTGCAAGACCATCGTCACCGGCATCCTGATGTCGGCGGGCGAGGCCCGGGGCGAGGCGCCGACCATCACCACCCTGGGCGG
Source organism: Brevundimonas sp. NPDC058933 (assembly GCF_049315965.1). Classification (NCBI taxonomy): domain Bacteria; kingdom Pseudomonadati; phylum Pseudomonadota; class Alphaproteobacteria; order Caulobacterales; family Caulobacteraceae; genus Brevundimonas; species Brevundimonas sp. NPDC058933. The sequence continues at coordinate 1,164,213 of NZ_JBMOSL010000001.1, read as the reverse complement.
CTTCCTGTCCGAGATTGTCGCCGACTGGCGTGAGAAGTCCAACGACGGGATGGCCGTGGTCCTGCGCGGGCCAACGCCGCGGGATCCGCGCATCATCGCCGATCCCGCCCTGAAGCAGGTCTTCAGCGCTCTGTTAGACAACGCACATGAGGCCGGGGCCGAGCGGATGATAATCGCAGCAACACTGGAAGACGACCTGCTGTCGGTCGAGTTCAACGACGACGGTCCGGGCTTTGCGCCCGACATCCTTGCTCGTGTCGGCCAGCCCTATCAATCGACCAAGGGCCGGGCAGGGGCGGGACTGGGGCTCTTTCTTCTGTTTAATGTGATGCGCAAGCTGGGCGGCGGCGTCGTCGCCGCCAACCGACGCGACGGCGGCGGCAGCGTCCGTCTCAGCCTGCCTCTGGAGGCCTTGGCGCCCAAATGACTGATCCTGCCGACACCCCCCGCCAGTTGCTGATCGTCGAGGACGACGAGGCCTTCGCCAAGACGCTGCGCAAGTCGTTCGAACGGCGCGGGTACGAGGTGGTGTCGGCGCGCAGCCATGAGCAGTTGCTCGAACTTCTGGCCCTCCATCATCCCCAGTACGCCGTGGTGGACCTGAAGCTGGGGGCGGCCTCGGGCCTGACCTGCGTCCAGACCCTGCACGCCTTTGATCCCGAGCTGAACATCGTTGTCCTGACCGGCTTCGCCAGCATTGCGACCGCTGTGGAGGCGATCAAGCTGGGCGCCCGTCACTATCTGGCCAAGCCCGCTGGCACGGATGAGATCGAGGCCGCCTTCGCCCGTCAGGACGGCGACCCCGACGCGGCGCTCAGCGCCCGCCCGACCTCGATCAAGACGCTGGAGTGGGAGCGGATCCACGAAGTTCTGGCTGAGACCAACTTCAACATCTCCGAAACGGCCCGTCGTCTGGGGATGCATCGCCGCACCCTGGCGCGGAAGCTGGAAAAGCGTCAGGTCACTTAGGGGCGCGGTTAGTGGGCGCCGCGTCCGAACAATCGTAGGATCTGATGCAGCAGCACGGCGAGGACCGCGCCGACCATCAGGCCCAGCAAGGCCGACAGCAGGGCTGTGGTCGTCCAGCTTGCGGCGCCGCCGAGCGGTCCGACCAGACCACTGACCGCGTGGGCCAGATGCTCGATCGGTTCAGCAGGCCAGGCCAGGCCGAGCGTGTGCGTGCCGTGCACCAGGATGCCGCCGCCGACCCAGAGCATGGCGACCGTGCCGATGACGGACAGGCCCGAGAAGACGCCCGGCATGGCCTTGACCAGACCGCGTCCGATGGCCCGGCTGGTCCTTGAAGCGCGCTCCGCCATGTGCAGGCCAATATCGTCCAGCTTCACCAGCAGACCGACGGCGCCATAGACGGCTACAGTCATGGCCAGGCCGACCACGATCAGCACGCCGGCCTGGGTCAGCAGCGGCGCGTCCGAGACGTCGGCAAGGGCGATGGTCATGATCTCGGCGGAGAGGATCAGATCCGTCCGCACAGCGCCGGAAACGGTGGTCTTTTCCAGATGGGCGGGGTCGTCGCTGACGGGCGCCTTTTCGGCCTCGTGACCGCTGAACATCTCCATCACCTTCTCGGCGCCCTCGAAGCAGAGGTAGGCGCCGCCGCACATCAGCAGCGGCGTGATGGCCCAGGGCGCGAAGGCAGTCAGCAGCAGGGCCACGGGGAGGATCAGCAACAGCTTGTTACGGATAGAGCCGATGGCGATCTTGCCGATGATGGGCAGTTCGCGGCTGGGCGACAGGCCGGTGACGTATTTCGGGGTCACCGCCGCATCATCGACGACCACGCCAGCCGCCTTGCTGGCGGCCTTGCCCGATGCGGCGCCGATGTCGTCGATCGAGGCGGCCGCCAGCTTGGCGATCCCAGCGACATCGTCGATCAGGGCCATCAGTCCAGAAGGCATGGGAACACCGCAAGGAGAGGAAAAAGGCAGAGCCTTCTTCCTGCCTGCGACAAGGCGTCTTGGAAAGAGGTCGAGCAGCGAACCGCCAAGAGTTTCCCTCAAGAGGGAAGCAGCCTGCCTGGGAATACTGAGAGAGACGATGGTGGGTGATGTAGGGTTCGAACCTACGACCCGCTGATTAAGAGTCAGCTGCTCTACCAACTGAGCTAATCACCCGTACCGTCGTCTGCGCCATTGGTGCGGCGCCGGTGCTTCGCAACGACCCGTAGAGGTTGCCCGAAGGGCGCTCCTAATACTCATGATGCAGAGGAGGCGCAAGCGTTGATTACGGCATTTTCTAAAGTTTGTCTCGCGCGCTAAGGTCCGCGCGGAATCAGCCGCCGACAGAGGCGGTCTTGGGGAAACGTAGACATGGCGTTCTGGAACCGTCGGCGGTCGATCGATGCGATGTTGGCCCCGCACGAAGGGCCGGCGCTGAAGAAGACCCTCAGCTGGCCGCACCTGATGGCGCTGGGCGTCGGCGCCATCGTCGGGACCGGCATCCTGACCCTGATCGGTGTCGGGGCCGGCCTGGCGGGGCCGGCCGTGCTGATCAGCTTTGGTCTGGCGGGTCTGGTCTGCGCCTGCGCGGCCCTGGCCTATGCCGAACTGTCGACCATCATGCCCGCGTCGGGCAGCGCCTACACCTACTCCTATGCGGCCCTGGGCGAGATCTTCGCCTGGGTCGTGGGGTGGAGCCTGATCCTGGAATACTCGCTGGTCGTGTCGGCGGTGGCCGTGGGCTGGTCGGGATACGCCATTCCTTTCCTGGCCGGGATGGGTCTCGATCTGCCGCTGGCCCTGACGGTCGGCCCGCATGTCGAGGGCGGCCTGATCAACCTGCCTGCCGTCTTCATCATCGCCGTGGTGACGGGTCTGCTGCTGATGGGGACCAGGGAAAGCGCCACGCTGAACGCCGTGCTGGTGGTCATCAAGATCGCCGCCCTGGTCGCCTTTGTCGCCATCGCCCTGCCGCGCTTTGACGCCGCCAACTTCACCCCCTTCATGCCGCACGGCTTTGGCGCGCCCTTCGTCCAGACGGGCGTCATGGCGGCGGCGGCCATCATCTTCTTCGCCTTCTACGGCTTCGACGCCATCGCCACGGCGGCTGAGGAAACCAAGAAGCCGGAGCGCGATCTGGCCATCGGCATTGTCGGGTCGATGGTGATCTGCACCATCCTCTATATCGCCGTCGCCGCCGCCGCGATCGGCGCAGCCCCCGTCGCCAGCTTCGCCGACAGCCCCGAGCCGCTGGCCCATATCATGCGCGGTCTGGGCCAGGGCGTCGCCGCCCAGTGGATCGCTGCGGCCGCGGTCGTCGCCCTGCCGACCGTGCTGCTGGCCTTCCTGTTCGGCCAGAGCCGCATCTTCCTGGGCATGGCGCGCGATGGCCTTCTGCCTAACCGTCTGGCCAGGATTTCCAACCGCGGCGTGCCGACCGTCGTGACCATCTTCACCGCCATCGTCGTGGCCATACTGGCCGGCATCATGCGTTTGGACGAACTGGCGTCTCTGGCCAACGCCGGCACCCTGATGGCCTTCATGGCCGTGGGCGTCAGCCTGATCGTGCTGCGCGTCCGCGAACCGAACCGCGAACGCAAGTTCAAGGCGCCGCTCTGGCAGCTGGTAGGCGGTATCGCCATCGTCGGCTGCATCGTCTTCTTCTTCAGCCTGAAGGCTTCGACCCAGTTCTATTTCCTGCTCTGGAATCTGGGAGGTCTGGCGATTTATCTGCTGTGGTCGTCGAAGAACGCACGACTGGCCAAGAGCAAGGACGCCTGATGGCGACGCGGGATCTGACGGGAGCGGTGGATTTCACCGTCCTCGAGACCATGACCGGCGGCATGGACGACATCACCGAGGAGGTGCTGGGGCTGTTCGTTCAGCAGGCTGTCCTGTGGTCGCCCATGCTGGACGCCGCGTCCGAAGGCTGGCGCGATGCGGTCCACACCATCCGGGGCGCCGGCGCCGGGATTGGCGCGCGTGACCTGGCGGCCGTCTGCGCCGAGGCCGAGCACGGCGAGCAGGCCGTGGCCGAAGCCGGGCTTGAGCGGGTCAAGACGGCGCTGGACGCCGTCCTGACCGACATCGCCGCCTATCGTCATGAGCTGATGTTGAGAAGCCTGAAGGGCTGAGGTTCGCCTCAGCCCCGCGTCGCGTCGTACCTGGCGAACTCATGGGCGATGCAGCGGTCGATCAGCAGACGCCAGACCGGCTCGGCGATGTCCGGAGACAGGCCGGCTGTCCGGGCGGCCGTGAGGACCTTGGCCACCACGTCGTCGATACGGGCCTGATCGAAGACGGCGTCGCGGTTCGGCTTGATGCGGGCGGCGGCGTCCATGTAGCGCTGACGCTCGGCCAGCAATGTCACCAGCGCCCGGTCCAGAGCATCCACGCCTTGACGCACATCGACCATGGTGGCGCAGTCTTCCGGCGCCTTGCGCTCGTCGATGGCGATGGAACGGGGGGCGGTCATCAGATCAGCCGACAAAGGCGCGCTCCAGAACATAGTCGCCGGGTTCGGCGTTCGAGCCTTCTTTCAGGCCGTAGGATTCCAGCAGTTCGCCGGTCTCCTTGATCATGGCCATCGAGCCGCACAGCATGACGCGGTCGCTGTTGGGCGAGAAGCCGATGGGCAGTTGCAGGTCGGCGAAGACGTCGCCCGACCTGATGCGGTCCGTGATGCGGCCGGGCGTCTCGAAGCGCTCGCGGGTCACCGTCGGGTAATAGGTCAACTGGGCCTTGGCTTCGTCGCCGATCAGCGGGTCGTCGTGGATCTCGTGGGCGAAGAAGTCGCGATAGGCCAGGTCGCCGACATTGCGGACCGTGTGGCAGACGATGACCTGCTTGAAGCGGGAATAGGTCTCGGGATCGCGCGCGACGGACAGCCAGGGCGCCAGGCCGGTGCCGGTGCCGATCAGCCACAGACGCTCGCCGCCGGTCAGGGCGTCCAGCACCAGGGTCCCGGTCGGCTTCTTGCCCATCAGGACGCTGTCGCCCGCTACGATCTTTTGCAGGCGGGAGGTCAGGGGACCGTCCTCGACCTTGATCGAGAAGAACTCCAGCTCCTCGGCCCAGAAGGGGCTGGCGATGGAATAGGCCCGCAGAACGGGCTTGCCGCCATCTTCGCCGGGCAGACCGATCATGACGAATTCGCCCGAGCGGAAGCGGAAATCCTCGGGCCGTTTCACGCCGAAGCTGAACAGCTGGTCGTTCCAGTGGCGGACCCACAGGACTTCCAGATTATGGAACGGGCTGGCCTTGACGGGCGGCGCGGCGGTGGAGGCGTCAGACATGGCGACTACCTAGGCCGTCGCGGGCGAATGCGAAAGGCTCGCGGGCGTCGCAGTCGGGCAGATTTGCGGATGACGGCGGAAGATTCCGCCTCTAGCTTCCCTGCCATGCGCACATTTCTTCTTGCTTCGACGATCCTGATGGCTGCGACCTCGGCCTTCGCCCAGACCAATCCGCAACCCGCTTCGCCCCCGGCGGCGACCGCACCGGCGTCCTCGATCCTGACGGTCGAGCGGGTCTTCGCCAATCCATCCCTGTCCGGGCCGGTGGCCAAGGGCGTAAGCCTGTCGCCCGACGGCGAACTGGTCGCTTTCCTGCGCTCGCGTGAGGACGACGTGGACGTGCTGGACCTGTGGGCCGCGCCGGTCGCGGGCGGCGAGCCGTTCAAGCTGATCGATGCTCGCGCCCTGGTCCCTGACGCGGGCGAACTGTCCGAGGCCGAGAAGGCGCGCCGCGAGCGCATGCGCATCTCGGCGCGCGGCGTGGTGGAATATTCGTGGGACGAGCAGGGTCGCTACATTCTGGCCCCGCTGGAAGGCGACATCTTCCTGGCCAACCGCGCGGATGGCGCGGTGCGCCGCCTGACCGAAACCACGGCGGACGAGATCGACGCCAAGGTCTCGCCCAAGGGCGCCTATGTCAGCTTCGTGCGCGATCAGGATCTGGTCGTGCTCAACCTGGCCTCGGGCGCCGAACAGGCCATCACCTCGGACGGCGACGGCCTGATCACCTGGGCCACGGCCGAGTTCATCGCCCAGGAAGAGCTGGATCGCGACACCGGCTACTGGTGGAGCCCGGACGAGCGTTTCATCGCCCTGCAACGCACTGACGAGACGCAGGTGGACATTATACCGCGCCTCGACATCACCGGCGGCGGCGCCTCGGTGACCGAGCAGCGCTACCCCCGCGCCGGCCGCCCCAACGCCGTGGTGGAGCTCTATGTGCAGGATGTGCAGGCTGGTCAGCGCGTCAAGGTCGACCTGGGCGCTGATACCGACATCTATCTGGCCCGCGTCAACTGGGCCAAGGACGGGCGGACCCTGTACGTCCAGCGCCTGTCGCGCGACCAGAAGACCCTGGACCTGCTGAGCGTCGATCCGGCCACGGGTGTCAGCCGCGTCATCGCCACCCAACGGTCGGACGCCTGGGTGCCGCTGAACCATGACTTCAAGGCGCTGACGAACGGCGACTTCATCTGGGCGTCCGAAGAGAGCGGGTGGAAGCACCTCTACCTCTACAACCGCGACGGCCGCCGCCTGCGCGCGATCACGCGCGGCGACTATCCGGTCAAGGCGCTGGAAGGCGTCAACGAGGCGACGGGCGAGGTCTTCTTCACCGCTTCGATGCGCGACGGCAAGGAATATCCCATCGAGCAGCAGCTGTTCCGCGCCAGCCTGAAACGCCCGGTCGCGCCGGTCGAGATCACCCCGCGCGGCGGTTGGTGGAGCGCCTCGGTCAGCAGGACCGGCACGGCCTACGTCGGCAACTATACCGACGTGAACACGCCGCCGCAGTCGGCGCTGTACTCGATCAACGGCCAGCGCGTGCGCTGGATCGAGGAGAACAAGCTCCAGCCCGGCCACCCCTTCTGGCCCTATGCCGAACGCCAGCAGAAGCCGACCTTCGGCACGCTGCAAAGCCACGGCGAGACCCTGATGTGGCAGATGACCACCCCGCCTGACTTTGATCCGACAAAGACCTATCCGGTCGTCATGCAGGTCTACGGCGGCCCTTCGGGCGGGGGCGTCAAGAACGGCTGGCAGGGGGCGACCAACCAGTTGCTGACCGAGGCCGGCTACATCGTCTTCCGCCTAGACAACCGGGGCGAGGGCGACCGTTCGGCGGCGTTCAAGCAGGCCCTCTATCTGAAGATGGGCCAGCCCGAGATCGAGGATCAGGTCATCGCCGCCGACTATCTGCGGTCGCTGCCCTACGTCGACGACAGCCGCATCGCCATGATGGGCTGGTCCTATGGCGGCTTCATGAGCCTGATGGCCCTGACCGAGCCCAAGATGGGTCTGGCTGCCGCCTTGGCCGGTGCCCCGCCGACCGAGTGGAGCCTCTACGACACGGCCTATACCGAGCGCTATATGTCGACGCCGCAGGCCAATGTGGAGGGCTATGCCGCGTCGGACGTGCTGGGTCGCCTCGACAACCTGACCGGGCGTCTGCTGCTGCTGCACGGCATGGCCGACGACAACGTCATCTTTGAAAACACCACGCGGGTGCTGAACGCGCTGCAGGAAAAGAGCATCCCGTTCGAGACCATGCTCTATCCCGGCCAGCGTCACGGCGTGCGCGGCAATGAGAGGCAGCTTCACCTATGGCGCACCTACCTCGACTTCCTCGACCGCACCATTGGCGCAAGGGCGCCCGCAAAGGCGGACTGATCGCCGCCGCCGTCAGCGCCCTGGCGCTGACGGCGTGCGCTACCGCACAGGAAGAACAGGCGGTCACGACCGCCAGGTACGCGCCTCCCACGGCGGCGAAAATCGTCGACGACATGGCCATTTATGGCCCGGGCCATGCCTCTTGGGCGCTGCGGGTCGACCGAGGGACGGGCGAGGGCTTGGCTCCCAATGCCTTGGTGATGCTGGCGTCGGACATCCGTTGGTCGAAAGGCGAGGGGGAGGGCTATCTGGACGGCTTGCCTGTCCTGTTGAAGGACAACATCGAAACCCGTGACATGCCGACCACGGCGGGATCGCTGGCTCTGGCTGGCAACGCGCCGGGGCGTGATGCGCCCCTGGTGGTCCGACTGCGCGACGCCGGGGCGATCATCCTCGGCAAGACCAATATGTCGGAATGGGCCAACATCCGTTCGTCGCAGTCGATCAGCGGATGGAGCGCGGTCGGCGGTCAGACGCGCAATCCCTACGCCCCCGAACGGACGCCCTGCGGGTCGTCGTCGGGCAGCGCGGCGGCCGTGGCCATCGGCCTGGCGCCCGTCGCCATCGGCACGGAGACGGACGGGTCGATCACCTGTCCCGCCTCGGTCAACGGCGTGGTCGGGTTCAAGCCGACCGTGGGTCTGGTCAGCCGCACCCACATCGTGCCGATCAGTCATTCGCAGGACACCGCCGGCCCCATCGCCACGACGGTCGAGGACGCCGCCATCGTCCTGACCGTCATCGCCGGCAGCGATCCCGCCGACCCCGCGACGGTCGAGGCTGACGCGCGCAAGGTGGACTATCGCGCGGCGCTGGACGCCGACAGCCTGAGGGGCGCGCGGATCGGGGTGATGCGCTTCCTGCTGTCCTCCTATTCCGCCGAGACGCGCGCCGAGTTCGAGCGCGCGCTGACCGCCCTGCGCGCCGCCGGGGCCGAGGTGGTCGAGATCCAACAGGGACCCGCAGACCTGCGCGCCATCGGCGGATGGGAGCTGACGGTTCTGCTGACCGAGCTGAAGCACGATCTGAACGCCTATCTGGCCTCGACCGATCCGGCTCAGGTGAAGACGCGGACCCTGGCCGACGTCATCGCCTTCAACGCCGCCGAACCGCGCGAGACGGTTCTGTTCGGCCAGGACCTGTTCGAACGGGCCCAGGCGACCGGGGGTCTGACCGATCCCGCCTATGTCGAGGCGCGGGCGAAGTCCTTGCAGGCGGCGGGGCCGGACGGGATCGACCGGATGATGGCCGAGCACCGCGTGGTCGCCCTGATCGCCCCGACAACCTCGCGCGCCTGGACCAATGATCCGAAAGACGACGATGATATGCAGGGTTCGGCGAGTCGGCTGGCGGCGGTGGCGGGCTATCCGCACCTGACCGTGCCGATGGGCTTTGATCGCGGCCTGCCCGTGGGGCTCAGCTTCATCGGCGGCAAATGGGACGACGCCCGCATCCTGTCGCTGGGCCATGCCTATGAGCAGGCGACGAAGGAACGTCGGGCGCCGCCGAGGCCGGAGGCTTCGGGCCGCTAAAAAACAGAGTCCAATTCGTCTGAATCGTCTGAAATCCCCTCCGCGTCGCTAACCGAGAGCCATGATGGCGCACGCGGGGGCGGCGGCGGGCAAAAGCGCTTCGTGTGCGCGCAAAGCCCGAGATTTTTTGAGAGTGGGGCGCTGTATTGGGATGGCGATCTATACTCACCCGTCATTCTCGGGCTTGTCCCGAGAATCCATAGACTCGAAGCGGTGAGTGTCTGGATCCCCGGGACAAGCCCGGGGATGACGGAGAGAGTGCGTGGACGGCGCCCTAGTCGCGGTAGTTGAGCGCCGGGGCGCGGTCGCCCAGCAGGGCCTCGTATTGGAAGTCCGGGCCGCGACGGCGTTCGAACTCGGTCTTGGCGGCGGCGATGGTGTCGGGGCTCTGGAACAGTTCGGCGGTGGTCAGGGCCAGGGTCTTGGCGGCCAGGTGCGCGCCCTTCAGGCCAATGGTCGAGCCGGCGGCCACCACGTTCTGCCAGCTGTGGCCCGCCGAGCCGGGGACGAAGGTGGCGGTGGACAGGCCGACCGTCGGCGTGACCCAACTGACGTCCGAGACGTCGGTCGAACCGCCGAAGTCGCCGCCGATCACGGCGGGTTCGATCGTGCCGACGCTGGCCAGGTCCGGCTTGGATGGCAGGGTCTTCTGGATCTCGGTGGCGAGGGCGACTTCTTCGGCCGTCCAGGTGATGCCGCCGACATGGCGCAGGTTGCGGTCCATGACGGTCATCAGGGCTTCGTTCGGCAGCATGGAATAGACGCCGCCAATGGCCTCGAACTCGACGCGGGTGCCCGTGCCCAGCGCCGCGCCGTCGGCCGCCTTCTTCACCCGTTCCAGCACGTCGCGGACGATCTGCGGATCATTGTGGCGGACGTAGTAGTAGCTCTCGGCATAGGCGGGGACGACGTTGGGCGCCTTGCCGCCGTCGGTGATGGCGTAGTGGATGCGGGTGCGGTCGGGCACATGCTCGCGCATCAGGTTGACCATGGCGTTCATGGCCTCGACCCCGTCCAGGGCTGAGCGGCCCTTGTCCGGCGCGGCGGCGGCGTGGGACGAGACGCCGTAGAAGCGGAACTTGCCCGAGACATTGGACATGGTGTCGCCCTGGCGGGCGCTGTTTACGTTGCCGGGGTGCCAGTGGACGGCGACGTCGACGTCGCTGAACAGGCCGTCGCGGACCATGTAGACCTTGCCCGAGCCGCCTTCCTCGGCGGGCGTGCCATAGACGCGCAGTTCGCCCTTGATGTTGTTGGCCGCCATCCAGTCCTTGACCGCGATGGCGGCGTGGACCGAGGCCGCGCCGAACAGGTTGTGGCCGCAGCCGTGGCCGGCGTGGCCGCCGGCCGATTCCTGCACCGGGTTCAGGGTCTGCGACAGGCCGGGCAGGGCGTCGTATTCGGCCAGGACTGCGATAACGGGACCGTCGCCGTTCTTGAAGCTGGCCAGGAAGGCGGTCGGCTCGTTGGCGATGCCGGGCGTGACGTTGAAGCCAGCCTCGCGAAGCTGACCCTGAAGCAGGGCCGAGCTCTGCGTTTCCTGATAGCCCAGCTCGGCAAATTTCCAGATTTCGAGCGCCGCGTGATCCAGGGCCGGCTGGTTGCGTTCGACCGTGCCGGTGATCCGGGCGCGGGCCTGAGGCGAAAGTTCCGCCGCCTGGGTCGGAAGGGCGACGACGCTGGACAGGGCGGCGGCTACAGCGAGGGCGCGCATCGAGACGGGTTTCATCAGGAACTCCACAAACGGGCATCGGATAGAAGGAGAAGGGCGGGAGGCCATGGCTCGCCTCCCGCCCGGTCGTATCGTCGTCTTCAGAAGGACTTGCGAACGCTGGCGTACCAGTAGCGCCCGTAGGGCTGGTGCACCGTGCCCAGGTATCCGTCCACGGCGAGCGGCGGGGCCTCGTCGGTCAGGTTGCGGACCCCGAGGCGAACAGCGGTTCCTGCCATGCGGCCATCCTCCCACTCATACTCGCCGTACAGGTTTCCGGTGATCTGCGAGTCGACAGTCCAGACCTCGCCCGCCGCATTGGTCAGCCCGTCCTGATAGACGCTGCCGATATAGGAGGTGTAGGCGCCGAGGGTGATGTTCTGATAGCGCCAGGTCGCGGTGCCCGACCATTTCCATTCCGGACGCCCGCCAGAGCGGATCAGATCGCCGGCGCTGCCGCTGAAGGCGACGACCGGGTCGATCTCGCCGTTCGCCTTGGCCTCCATCAGGGCCTGAACGCCGGGCGAGGGCTCGAGGTAATATTTCAACAGATGGGAGACATTCAGGTTGACGCTGAAGTCGCCGTATTGCGTCCCGCGCAGGCTCCACATGACGCCCAGGTCGATGCCCTCGACTTCCTGCGGCTGAAGGTTGTCGTACAGATCCTTGACGTAGAGGATCTCGCCTGCGGCCTGCAGCCCGGTTCCCGCGAAGATGGCCACGTCTTCTGGCGTCGGCGCGGCGCGAACCACGTTCGGATTGAAGCTGCCCTGCTTGCGCAGCAGGTAATCCAGCGTCAGGGCGTTCTGACCGCGGAAGACGCCGACCATGCCGGTCTGCTTCACGTTCCACCAGTCGATCGTGATGGTGAAGTCTCCCAGCTGGGCCGGGGTGAAGTCAGGCTGAATCACCGTGCCGAACGACAAGGTCTCCGACTCTTCCGGCTGCAGGTTCGGGTTGCCCGCGCGTTGTTCGGCCACGTTGCGACGGATGCGGGCGGTGTTGACCGACGCCGCGTCCGAGAAGCCGGGGCGGATGGTCGGGCTGACGCAACTGCCCAGACCGGCGATCGCCGTGCGCCGGGTCAGGGCCTCGCAATAGGTCCAGTCCGTGCTGCTGTTGGAACGCGTCACGATGCTGGCGTTGATCTGCTCGAGGTTGGGGGCGCGGAAGCCCTGGGCCCAGGAGCCACGCAGACGCAGGCCTTCGGCCAGATCCCACGCGACGGCGACCTTGGGCTTGGCGATGTCGCCGAAGTCCGAATAGTGCTCGTAGCGCCCGGCGATCTGGGCTTCCAGGTTATGGACGAACGGGATGTTCATCTCGGGCGAGATGATGGGCACGGCCAACTCGGCATAGGCCGAATAGACCGTGCGGTCCCCTTCGGTGTCCGGGTTCATGGAGGAGTTGATCAGGTCGCCGTAGACCGCGCCGGAGGCGTCAGTGAAAGTGATGGTGCCGTCGATCCGCTCGTCACGGTCGTCCAGCTGGGTTTCACGACGGGCCTCGATGCCGGCCGCCATGCCCAGGTCCCCGGCGGGCAGGGCGAAGAGGTCGGGACGCGACACCTTGAAGTCCCACAAGGCCAGGCTGGTTTCGGTATAGCGCCGCAGCTTCTGGCGGATGGCGTCCAGCGCGACCTGGCTGCTGGGCGTGCCGTCGCCGAAGCTGGGATTGTTCAGGTCGCCGCCGTTGAACGGATTGTAGGCGTCGGCTGTGGAGAGGGCGAGTTGCTTCTGCAGAGCCGTTGTCGAGACGTTGTCGCTGATGTCTTCGGCGCTGGCCTCGGAGTAGAGGAGGGCGCTTTCCCAGTCCCAGCCGGCGATCTCGCCGCGCAGACCGCCCAGGGCGCGATACTGCTTGTTGGTGACATTGACCTCGATCGGCCCCAGGTCGTCGAAGCGGTAGCCGCTAAGCAGCAGGTCGACGCCGCCGGCGGGCGCGGTGATGCCAGGCAGCCGGTTGGGGTTGGCGCCGCCGCCCGGCAGGGTCGTGGCCCCGAAAGGGTTGTAGAAGTTGGTCTTGGGGATGGTGAGGACGATCGACGACAGGGTGCTGATCGGCGCCTGCCAGGCGGTGGTTTCCGCCTGGTAATAGCCCAGCTCGCCGAAGGCCTCGACGCTGTCGTTCAGCTTGTACTTGCCGTTCAGGAAGACGTTGAGGCGTTCGACCTTGGGCATGACGCTGACGCCCTGGGCCGCTGAGTCCGAATAGAGGCGCGAATCGATCGCGGTGCCCGACTTGAGGCAGAGGCCGGCGCCCAGCGCGGCGCTGCAGCCGGCGAAGCTGGACGGTTGCGTGCTGAAGGCCGTCAGGTTGGACGTCGCGCCGGGCAGGCGTACCGTGCCGCCGGTGGGACGAAACAGGCCCCAGGCCGTCAGGGACGAGCGGCTGTTCAGGGTGGTGGCGGTCTCGAAGCCGGTGCCGGCGAACAGCGGGCGCTTGTCCAGCGAGGCCGTGTAGTCCTGATCCGTCGTCGACAGCTCGGTGCGGTGATCATAGTTCAGGAAGGCCGACAGATTGCCCCGGCCGTCGAGGAAGTCGCGGCCGCCATAGGCGCTGAAGTTGGTTTCGCGCATGCCGGTGCCTTCGGCGCCGCCATACTGGGCCGAGACCGTCAGCCCGTTCAGGTCGTCGCGCAGAACGGTGTTGATCACCCCGGCCACGGCGTCAGCGCCATAGATGGCGGCGGCGCCGTCACGCAGAACCTCGAGGCGTCGCAGGCCTGTCACCGGAATGGCGTTGGTGTTGTAGGTCAGGACCGGGACCAGATGCTCGTTGGCCTGGCTGGTCGGGTGACCGACGACGCGACGGCCGTTCAGCAGCACCAGGGTGTTGCCGATGCCGAGACCGCGCAGGTTGACGGAACCGGTGTCGCCGCGCGCCGAGTTGGAGCTGGCGGGAAGGTAGGACGAGTTGAACGTCACGTCGCCCATCTGAGGGATCGACCGCATCAGGTCGTCGCCCGACGTCGCGGCGACGGCCAGGATCTGTTCTTCATTGACCACGGACACCGGCAAGGCCGCCGTCACATTGGCGCCGCGGATTTGCGAGCCGACGACGACGATCTCGTCGACCTGCGTAGCCTGCCCCTCGGGCGCATCCTGAGCGACGGCGCCGGTGGCGGCGCCGAACAGCGCTGTTGTGGCCAACATGGCCGTCTTCAAGCTCCGACGAGCGAAGGTTGCACGCATGGTCTGGTTATCCCCGTTGGTGGTCATCGAACCCGGTATCCCCCGATGTTCGTCTTGGCGGCGGTCGGCGTTTTCAGGCGCGAGACGTCCGCCCGGGAGTGCGCGATTGAAACGAACTGCGTCTAACCCGGAGCTTTCCCCTCGAGCATGACTAGAAACGGACACAATCAAGCCGTCAACCACTCAAGGTTAAATATTGCTGTTATTCAATATAATGAGCAAGGTAATCACCTGTAATCGCCCTTGAGTTCGCTGTTTGAGCAATGCTATCGCTCTACTAAGGCCCTCTCATCACGAGGGCGGGTTGGGATTTCATCCCGTGAGCGGACGAAATCGCGTGAATTGTGACGGGGTGGCTATGCGTTCTCATTTGAAGATTATCGCGGTCGCGGCGGCGGCCCTGCTGGCCGCTGCGCCTGCCACGGCGCAGCAGGCGTCTGTCCAGACCCGGCCCGCCGTCGGCAGCGGCGGCGACATCGTCAACTACGGCCAGATCCACAGCCCGACCGTCGGACGGGGCGGCATGGTGGTGAGCCAGAGCGCCCTGGCGACCCAGGTCGGCGTCGACATCCTGAAACAGGGCGGCAACGCCGTGGACGCCGCCGTGGCCGTGGCCTTCGCCGAGGCGGTGACCCTGCCGCGCGCCGGCAATATCGGCGGCGGCGGCTACATGATCGTCCACATGGCGGCGACGGCCGACCGTCCGGCGGCTGACATCGCCATCAACTATTACGGCACGGCGCCGCGCGCCACGACGCCGGACTTCCTGCTGGACGACAGCGGCAAGTTCGACCGGCGCGCCCCGTCCAGCTTCCGCAACGTCTCGGTGCCGGGCACGGTCGCCGGCATGTGGGAGGCGCACAAGCGCTTCGGGGTCCTGACCTGGGCCCAGGTCGTGGCGCCGTCGGTCAAGCTGGCCGAGGACGGCGTGATCCTGTCGGACGGCGAGGCGGACGCCACGGCGGGCCGCGCGAGCGTGCTGGCTACCGATCCCGGCGCGCGCGAAGCCTATCTGAAGGCGGACGGCACGCCCTATCGCGCCGGCGAGTTGTTCAAGCAGCCGCAACTGGCGTGGAGCCTGCGTCAGGTGCAGCAGGGCGGGGCCGACGCCTTCTATCGCGGCGAACTGGCCCAGAAGATCGTCGAGGGCGTACGGGCGCGCGGCGGCATCATGGACGCGCAGGATCTGGCCGATTACCGTGCCGACGTGACGGCGCCCATCTGGTCCACCTATCGCGATCACCGCATCGCCTACATGCCGCCGACCGCCTCGGGCGTCAGCGTCGCCGAGGGGCTGAACCTGCTGGAGCACTTCCCCATGCGCGAGCTGCGCTGGGGCAGCGTCGACAGCCTGCACCTGATTTCGGAGGCGATGAAGATCGTCTCGTCGGACCGTCGCCTGATCGGCGGCGCGCCGCAGTGGACGACGCCGGCCCAGGGTCTGGCCAGCAAGGAATTCGCCGCCGAGCGGGTCAAGCTGATCTCGATGGACCGCTCGCTGGCGGCCGCCGACATTCCCGAGGGCAATCCCTATCCGTACGAGAGCCAGGACACGACCCACTATTCGGTGGCCGACGCCCACGGCAATGCGGTGTCGAACACCTATACCCTGTCCAACTCCTATGGCGCGCACGTGGCCCCGGTCGGGACGGGCATCCTGCTGAACAACTCGCTCGACAACTTCTCGTGGGGCTCGAACGGCCAGCCGAATTCGCCGGCGCCGGGCAAGCGTCTGGGCTCGACCATCACGCCGATGATCGTGTTTGACGACGACAAGCCCTGGCTGGTCACCGGCACGCCGGGCGGCGGCTATATCATCGCCACCATGGTGCAACTGATCTCCAACGTCATCGACCACCAGCTGAACATCGCCGAGGCGGCCATGCGTCCGCGCCTGAATCAGGGCGGCGGCGACAGCCCGCTGGAGCTTGAAGGCGGCTTCTCGCCCGACGTCGAACGCCTGTTGGAGGCGCGCGGCCACACCGTCCGCCCGTCCATGACAATGGGCAGCACCCAGTCCATCATGATCGAGGGCGATCGATTCCTGGGCGCGGCGGACACCCGCCGGCCCGACGCCCTGGCGCTCGGCGTCCAGTAGCGGGCGTCCAGCAAGCTTCTAGTCTCAGTCAACCGCGGGGGGCGGCTCATGTTGCGCAAGGTTCTGCTGGCGAGCGTCGCCGGGTTGGTCGTGGCTGCCGGGGCGGCGCCGGTTCTGGCGCAAGCGGCAGGTCCGGCCGCCGCGACGGCCCCGGCATCCGCCTGGCAGGACGGTCTGTTCGGTGTGAAGCTGGATCGGCAAAAGGGCAAGGCTAGCGTGCGTCTGCCGGCGCCCGGCGCGGACGGGGTGCTGGGGCGCTATCTCTACCAACCGGGGTTGTCGGCCGGGCTGGGCATGGACGGCGCCGGTCTGGATCGCTCGGGCCTGGGCCAGGCCCAGGTCCTCGCCTTTCGCAAGGTCGGCAATCGCGTCTTCGCCGAGTTCGAGAACACCCGCTTCCGCGCCGTTGACGCCGACGCCGATCAGGTGAAGGCGGTCGCCGCCTCCTTCTCGCCCTCGGTGGTCTGGTCCGGCGAAGTGGTCGAGACGGCCGCTGACGGATCGGTCAGCGTCGATCTGTCGAGCTTCCTCGAACGCGACGCGATCAACGCCGTGGGCCGCCTGAAACGGGCGCGTCTGGGCTCGTTCAAGGCGGCGCCGACCCTGGGCTATCTGGATACAGACCAGACCCTGGTCTTCCCCGACAACGTCGAGTTCCAGACGGTCCAGACCTTCACCAGCGACGAGCCCGGGATGGAGCTGTCGCGTGTCGCGCCGGACTCCCGATCGGTCACCCTGACGGTGCGCCATTCGTTCATTCGACTGCCCGACGCGGGGTTCCAGCCGGTGTTGCATGACCCGCGCTCCGGCACCTCGGCCCAGGTTCTGGTGACGGACTTCGCCGCCGATCTGGATCAGCCGGTGGTCAGCCGTCTGGCGCGTCGCTTCCGACTGGAGAAGACCGATCCGACCGCCGCTCGCTCGGCGGTCAACAAGCCCATCGTCTTCTACGTCGATCGCGCAGCGCCCCAGGCCATTCGCGAAGCCCTCATCGAGGGCGGCAACTGGTGGGCGCAAGCCTTTGATCGCGCGGGCTACATCGACGCCTTCCGGGTCGAGCTGTTGCCCGAGGGCGCGCACCCGATGGACGCGCGCTACAACATCGTCTCCTGGGTCCACCGCGAGACGCGCGGCTGGTCCACCGGCGCCAGCGTCAATGATCCGCGCACCGGCGAGATCGTCCGCGGCGTGGTGCAACTGGGCTCGTTGCGCGACCGTCAGGACAAGATGATCTTCGAGGGTCTGGTCGGCGCGGCGCGCAGCGGCACGGGCGGCGAGGACGACCCAGACCGTCTGGCCTACCAGCGCCTGCGCCACCTGTCGGCGCACGAGATCGGCCACGCCCTGGGCATCGCCCACAACTTCGCCGCCTCGACCTATGAGGACCGGGCCTCGGTCATGGACTATCCGGCGCCCTGGGTCATCGCGGACGGCGAGCGTCTGGACTTCAGCCGCGCCTATACGACCGGCGTCGGGGCCTGGGATCGCTTTGTTGTCGACTGGCTGTATGGGGATGCGCCGGGCCAGGACCCGGTCGCGCGTCGCGCCGCGCTGGCGGGGGAAGCGCAAGCCAAGGGCTATCGCTTTGTCAACGACACCGACACCCGGCCCCTGGGCAGTCTGCAGCCCTACGCCGCCATGTGGGACAATGGGACCGACCCGACGGTCGAGTTCGCCAATGTCATGGCGGTGCGGCGCATCGCCCTGTCGCGCTTCGGCTTGGCCAACCTGCCGGCGGGCGCGCCGGCGGCGGACCTGCGCCGGGTCATCGTGCCCATCTACCTCTATCATCGCTATCAGACCACGGCGGTCGGGCGGCAGATCGGCGGCGTGGACTATGGCTACGCCATCAGCGGCGACGGCCACGAGCGGGCCGAGGTTGTGCCCGCCGACAAGCAGCGTGCGGCCCTGGAGGCCTTGATGCAGGCCCTGTCGCCGGCCGAACTGGACGTGCGTGACGACCTGATCGACCTGCTGTCATCGGCCCAGTCGGGCAATACCGACCGGCAGACGGAGATCGAGCTGTTCGAGGGCAAGACCGACGCGGTCTTCGATCCGTCCTCGGCGGCGGCGGCGGCGTCCCAGGTGGTGTTCGAGACCCTGCTGGCGCCCGAGCGTCTCAATCGTCTGGTCGAGCAGCAGCGTCGTGATGCGGGTCAGTTGGGCCTGACCGAGGTGCTGGATCGGGTGGCGACGGCTGTGGGGCCGGGGGCTGGCCTCAGCCCGCGTCAGGCGGAACTGCGTCGTGTGACGCGCGCCCGCTACGCCGCCTATCTGGCCGCTCTGATCCAGGGCAAGGATCTGTCGTCCACGGCGCAGGGCGTGGTGCGCGACAGCGCGCGGCGGTTCGGCGAGCAACTGAAGCGTTGCCGCGGCGACCGGCTGGAAACGGCGCAATGCGCCTGGCTGGCCGAGGCCTTGACCGGGCCGGTCGACGGGCTGAAGGCGCTCAGTGAAACCCTGCCGGTAGTTCAGCCCGTGCCGCCGGGCGCGCCGATCGGCGGCGGCGAGTGGCATTGAGCGACCGGCTGGCGGGGGCTTAACGCTCTCGCCAGGTCTTGCCCGTGACGCCTTCGTAGTTGGTTGCGTGATAGACGCCGCGGGCCACGGCCCGGGCCAGGACGTCGGCGGCGACGTTGCCGAGTTGAGCGACGGCGACCTGACGCATGGCCGGGTTCTCAATGACCTTCTTGCCGGTGGACAGGCAGAACAGGGTGTCGCCGTCGAAGGGGGCATGGGAAGGGCGGATGGCGCGGGCCATGCCGTCCTGGGCCATGATGGCCATGCGCTGAAGCTCGACACGTGTCAGGGCCACGTCGGTGGCGATGCAGGCGATGGTGGTGTTCTCGCGCGGGCGGGCGCCGAACTTGGACAGGCCCCAGTCCTCGGCCGAGGCGTGCAGGCCTGACGATCCCATCCCGCCGAACTCGTCGCCGATCTCATAGGGGGCGGCCCAGAAGGTCTTGCCGCCCGGCGCGACGACCGAGCCGACGCTGTTGACCGCGACGATCGCCCCGACCGTCCAGCCCGAAGCCATGAGGGCGGAGGCCGAGCCTATGCCGCCCTTGAGCGCCCCGGCCTCGGCGCCATAGCCCGCGCCGGCGGTGCCCAGATCGAAGCGGTCGCCCGCCTCCTCCAGCGCCTGAACCGACAGGCGGCGGTAGGGCGGCTCCATCTCCCAGGCCTTGTTCCCGCCATTGGCCAGGTCATAGAGGCAGGCGGTCGGGATGATGGGCGACGGGGGCACGCCCGGCGCGCCGCCCATGCCGTAGCCGCGC
Organism: Brevundimonas sp. NPDC058933; assembly: GCF_049315965.1. NCBI lineage: Bacteria > Pseudomonadati > Pseudomonadota > Alphaproteobacteria > Caulobacterales > Caulobacteraceae > Brevundimonas > Brevundimonas sp. NPDC058933. The sequence goes on along the minus strand of NZ_JBMOSL010000001.1, from coordinate 1,144,758 downwards.
CCGCGCATGCCCATCCAGGCGGCGACGCTGTCGGCCGAGCCCAGGCCATAGACCGAACCGCCCGACAGGATGATGGCGTCCACCTCCTGCACCAGGTTCTCAGCCCGCAGCACGTCGGTCTCGCGCCCGGCGGGACCCCCGCCGCGCACGTCCACGGCGGCGACGGCGGGCTTTTCGGCCAGGATGACGGTGACGCCGGTTCGGACGCCCGCGTCATGCGCCTGACCCACCTTGATGCCTTCGACGTCGGTGATGAGGTTCAGCGGCCCGGTGCGGCCCGAGGCGCGGGCGGCGGATTGTGCCGCCGGCTTGGCGCTGGCGACGCCGGCTGCGGAGGCGGCGGCGCCGATCAGGGCCGAGCCGAGGACGGTTCTGCGGTTCATCCGGCGGTTTCCTTTTCCAGAGCGTGATTGCGAACCAGATCCGGCGTCGCCGCCAGAAGTGTCTGCGTATAGGGGTGCGAAGGGGCGGCGAAGACGGCGGCGGTTTCGCCCTGTTCGACGATCTTTCCGGCCTGCATGACCAGCAGACGATCCGTCACCGTCCGCACAACCGTCAGGTCGTGGGTGACGAACAGGTAGGACAGGCCCAGGCGGTCCGACAGGTCGGCCAGCAGGTCCAGCACCTGGGCCCGCACCGATACGTCGAGGGCCGAGACCGCCTCGTCCAGACAGATGACGGAGGGCTCGGTGATCAGGGCGCGGGCGATGGCGATGCGCTGGCGCTGGCCGCCAGAAAACTCGTGCGGATACTTGTCGCCGGCCGAGGCGGGCAGGCCGACCTGATCCAGCATCTGATCGACCCGGCGGCGGGCCTCGGCAGGTGAGGGCTGCGTGTCCAGCAAGTGGAAGTTCTCGGCCACCAGCCGCGCCACGGTCCAGCGCGGATCGAAGCTGCCATAGGGGTCCTGGAAGACCACCTGAATATCGCGGCGGATGGCTTTCAGCGCCGCGCCCCTGGCCGCCGTGATGTCGCGGCCGCGGACCAGAACTCGACCCGCTTGGGGCGTCTCCAGAGCCAGGATGGCGCGCAGCAGGGTGGACTTGCCGCAGCCGCTCTCGCCGACCAGTCCGACGCTCTCGCCCGGCTGGATCGACAGGCTCACTTGATCCACGGCGCGGAAGGTTCTGGCCTTGCCGAACAGGGCGGGCGCGCCGCCGTATTCGCGCACCAGACCCTCGACCTGCAGCACCGGGGCGGCGTCGGCCTGCGGGCGGCTGCGTCGCTTAGGGGCGTGGGTGGCGTTGGCCAGCAGGCGTTGAGAATAGGGATGGGCCATGCCGGTGCGGATGCGCGCGACGGGGGATTCCTCGACCAGTTCGCCGTCCTTCATCACCGCCACGCGGTCGGCGGTTTCGGCCACGACGGCGAGGTCGTGGGTGATGAGGATCAGGGCCATGCCGTCCTCGCGCACCAGCCGCTTCAGCAGGTCCAGCACCTGGGCCTGCGTCGTCACGTCCAGCGCCGTCGTCGCCTCGTCCGCGATCAGCAGCCTGGGCGTCAGGGCGATGGCGATGGCGATGGCCACGCGCTGCCTCTGGCCGCCCGACAGTTCGTGCGGGAAGCGGCTTAAGGGGAAGCGTTCGGCGGGCAGGCCGACGCGGTCCAGCACGGCCCGGGCGACGGCGAGGGCCTCCTTGCGCGACGCGCCCTTGTGCAGACGCACCGTCTCGGCGACCTGATCGCCGATGGTCATGACGGGGTTCAGGGCCGTCATCGGCTCCTGGAAGATGATGCCGACGTCGCGGCCGCGCACCTTTTGCAGGGCGGCGTCGGGGGCCCCGGATATGAGCTGGCCGTTCAGGCGGATCTCGCCGGTCACGGCGGCGCGCGGCGGCGTCAGGCCCAGCACGGCCAGCGCGGTCATGGACTTGCCCGAGCCGCTTTCGCCGACCAGGCCGAGGATTTCGCCGGGAGCGACCGACAGGCTGACGTTCTTGAGGATGGGCGTCTGCCCGATCGACAGGCTGAGGTCGCGGATGTCGAGGACGGTCATGCTCAACGCTCCCGCCGCACGCGCGGGTCGAACAGGTCGCGCAGGCCGTCGCCGGTCAGGCTTAGGCCCAGCACGGTCACGAAGATGGCCAGACCCGGCATGACAGCCAGCCAGGGAGCAAAACCGATCATGGTCTGGGCCTCGGCCAGCATCCGGCCCCAGCTGGGCATGGGCGGCTGAGCGCCGAGACCGACGTAGGAGAGCCCGGCCTCGGCCACGATGCCGACGGCGAACTGGATCGCGGCCTGCACGACCAGCAGGCTCATCAGATTGGGCAGGATGTGCTGGAGCGAGATCAGGGCCTTGGACTTGCCCGCCGTGCGCGCCGCCAGGACGTATTCGCGGGTCCACAGGCCCATGGCCGCGCCGCGGGCCACGCGGGTGAAGACGGGGATGTTGAACAGGCCGATGGCGATGATGGCGTTGATCGCCCCGGGGCCGAAGACGGCGGTGATCATCACCGCCAGCAGCAGGGCGGGGAAGGCGAAGATCAGGTCGTTGCCGCGCATGACCAACTCGTCGACCCAGCCGCCGCGCGCGGCCGCGGTCAGGCCCAGCGGCACGCCGACCCCGGCGCCGATGCCGACGGCGACCAGGGCCACGGCCAGCGAGTTCTGCGCCCCGACCATGATCATCGACAGGACGTCGCGGCCGAAATGGTCCGTGCCGAACGGGTGGGCGTCGTTGGGGGCGGTCAGCTTGGCGGCGATGTTCACCGCCTCGACCTCATAGGGCGTCCAGACGAAGGCGATCAGGGCGGTCAGGACCACCACGACGGTCAAGGCACCGCCGACGACCAGCGACAGCGGCCAGCGGACGCGCGACTTGGCGGCCAGGGCAGGGGCGTCGGTCATGCGCGGCGTCCCCTCAGGCGCGGATCAGCAAACAGATAGGCCAGGTCGATCAGGAAGCTGACCAGAACCACGGCGAAGACCAGCACCACCACCACCCCCTGCACCACGATCAGGTCGCGCTGGGTGATGGCCTGGAAGACCAGTCGGCCCAGACCGGGCAGGGAGAAGACGTTCTCGATGATGATGCCGCCGGCCAGCAGGAAGGGGAACTGAAGGCCGAGGATGGTCAAGACGGGGATCCAGGCGTTCCTCAGGGCGTGACGCCACAGAGCCTGGTTGACCGACAGGCCCTTGGCGCGAGCGGTGCGGACATAGTCCTCGTTCATGGTGTCGAGCAGGGCGGTGCGCAGGACGCGCGCGAGGATGGCGGCCTGGGGCGCGGCCAGGGCCACGGCCGGCAGGATCAGGGCCTTGAAGGCGGGCCAGACGCCCTGGCTCCAGCCGGGGAAACCGCCGGCCGAGAACCAGCCCAGGTTCACCGAGAACAGCAGGATCAGCAGCATGGCGATCCAGAAGTTGGGCAGGGCCACGCCGACCTGGGTGACGCCGATCAGGCCGGTGTCGACCGCCGTGCCGCGACGGCTGGCGGCCATGACGCCGATGGGCAGGGCGACGGCCAGCGATAGGATGGTGGCCATCAGGGCCAGGGGCGCCGACACGGCCAGACGCTCGGCGATCAGGCCGCCGACCGGCACCTGATAGGTGTAGCTGGTCCCGAACTGGCCGGTCAGCAGGTCGCCCAGCCAGGCGAGGTAGCGTTCGACGCCTGACCCCTCCAGCCCCATCTGCTGGCGCAGGGCGGCGATGGAGTCCGGGCTGGCGTTCAGCCCCATCATGTAGCTGGCCGGGTCGCCCGGCACGACCTGCAGCAGCAGGAAGATGACCACCGTCGCCGCCAGCAAGGTCAGGGCGTGGCCGCCCAGCCTCTTCAGCATCCAGCTGACGCCGAAACGCCAACCGACGAAGGCCAGCAGAGCCGCGCCCGCGACCAGGCTGATCCAGCCCCAGGGCAGGCCGCCGCCGGTCCGCTCGGCGGTCGTCGCGCCAACCGCGCCCGCGCCGGTGAACCAGGCCCCCGACACGTCGTTCGCGGCGATGGGGGCGTTGATCCACAGGCCGTTCAGGTCGGCCTTCCACACGCCGATGCGCGAGGACTGGAACAGGAAGGCGTTGACCGCGTCTTCGCTGATGCGGCGTTGCAAATCGCCCAGCAGACGTAAGCGCGTCGGCTCGTCAGGGGCGGCCTGAACCTGGGCCAGCAGGGCGTCGAAGGCGGGGCTGTCGTAGCCGAAATAATAGTCCTTGCGGCCATAGATGTCGTAATCCATCGGCTCGACGTGCTCGACGATGGTCAGGTCGAACTGGCGGCGCTTGAACACCTGATCCAGCCACTGGGCCCATTCCAGATTTTCGATCTTCACCCGAATGCCCGCCTGCGCCAGTTGCGAGGCCAGCACCTCGCCGCTGCGTCGCGCATAGGGGCGGGGCGGCAGGCGCAGGGTCACGTCGATGCCGTTGGGATAGCCCGCCTCGGACAGCAACCGACGCGCCTTGGCGACATCGTGCGGATAGGCGCCGGTCAGGTCGACATAGCCCGGGGCCTGACGCGAATAGTGGCTGCCGATGGGCTGGCCGAAGCCGAACATGGCCCCCTGGATCAGGGCGTCGCGGTCGATGGCGTAGGACAGGGCGCGGCGCACCCGCACGTCGTTGAACGGCGCCTTGGTGTTGTTGATCCCCAGGATGACCTTGCCCTCGGAGGCGCCGACGACGACGCGGAAGCGCGGGTCGCGCTGAAACTGGGCCACGTTTTCCGGCGCGGGATAGTTGGGGAAGGCGTCCACGTCGCCGGCGCTGACGGCGGCGAAGGCGGCGGTCGGGTCGCTGATGAAACGGAAGACGACGGTGTTCAGGCGTGGGGCCGGGCCCCAGTAGCCGGGCCAGCGGGACAGGGTCAGCTGGCTGCCGCGCCGCCAGCTATCAAAGCGGAAGGGGCCGGTGCCGACAGGCGAGACCGCGTTGGTCGCCGCGCTGCTGGGCGAGACCATGACGGCGTCGCCCCAGGCCAGGACATAGGGCAGGGTCGCCATCGGCCGCGACAGACGGATGCGCAGGGTCGCCGGGTCGATGACCTCGACGCTCTGGATCGGTGCGAACAGGGCTTTCTGGGCGTTGGTCGAACCCTCGGCGGTGATCCGGTCCAGCGAGAACTTGGCGGTCGCGGCGTCGAACGGCGCGCCGTCCTGGAAGGTCACGCCGCGCCGCAGGTGGAAGGTCCAACTCAGACCGTCGGGCGCGGCCTCCCATGACTCGGCAAGGGCCGGGGCCAGGGCGCCGTTCTGGGTCAGCCTGGTCAGGCCCTCGAAGATGTTGCCGTAAACGACCTCGTCCACGGCGGCGGCGGCGGCCGAGGTCGGGTCGAGATTCGGCGGCTCCAGCGGCAGGCCCAGCACCAGACGGTCGCGGGCAGGCGCGGCGTGGGCGTCAGGCGCGGGCGCGAGAACGGTCAGGCCGATCAGCAGCGCAGCCGACAGCAGCGTGCGGCTCAGCCGATCCCTTGCCCTAAGCCCCAAACCCCGCTTCACGCAGTCCCGCCTCCCGTTTGATGATGCAGCATCGCCCAAATCGCGCGCGGCGTCAGGGCGTGTTTCGCAGAATGTCGGCCAGCCGTCCGATCAGTTCGTCGATCTGTTCGCGGCTGATGATCAGGGGCGGCGACAGGGCAATGACATCGCCAGTGACGCGGATCAGCAGCCCCTCGTCAAAGGCCCGGTGAAAGACCTCGGTCGCGCGGGCGCCGGGGGCGTCGGGGCGCGAGGCCAACTCGACAGCGGCGACCATGCCCAGATTGCGGATGTCGATGACGTGGGGCAGGCCCTTCAGGCTGTGCACACCCTCTTCCCAATAGGGCGCCATGTCGGTCGCGCGCTGGAACAGGCCCTCGCCGTCGTAGACGTCCAGCGTCGCCAGCCCGGCGGCGGCGGCCAGCGGATGGCCGGAATAGGTGTAGCCGTGGAAGAATTCTATGCCGGGCGCCGAGGCGTCGTTGACCACGGCCTCGTAGATCTCGCCGCGCACCCCGACCGCGCCCATCGGCACGGCGCCATTGGTCAGGCCCTTGGCGCAGACCAGCAGGTCGGGAATGACGCCCAGGGTTTCGGACGCCGTGGCCCCGCCGATGCGACCGAAGCCGGTGATGACCTCGTCGAAGATCAGCAGGATGCCGTGGCGGGTCGCGATCTCGCGCAGCCGCTCCAGATAGCCAATGGGCGGCACGATCACCCCGGCCGAACCCGACAGGGGCTCGACGATGACGGCGGCGATGGTCTCGGCGCCGTGCTCGGCGATCAGGACTTCCAGTTCGTCGGCCAGATGCGCGCCCCAGGTCGGCTGGCCGCGTGAGAAGGCGGCCTCCTCCAGGTTCAGCGTATGCGACAGGTGATCGACGCCGGGCAGGGTGGGGAAGCCGCGTTTGTTGTTCTCCAGACCCCCGACGGAAATGCCGCCGAAGCCGACGCCGTGATAGCCCTTCTGCCGTCCGATCAGTCGGGTGCGCCCTTCGAAGCCCTTGGCCTTCTGGTATGCGAGGGCGATCTTCAGCGCCGTATCGACGCCTTCGGAGCCGGAGCCGGCGAAGAAGACATGGTCGATGTCGGCGGGGAACAGCAGCCCGAGGCGAGCGGCCAGTTCGAAGACCAGCGGGTGGCCCAGCTGGAAGGTCGGGGCGTAGTCGAGAATTTCAGCCTGGCGCTGGATCGCCTCGACGATGGGTTTGCGCGCGTGGCCGGCGTTGACGCACCACAGGCCCGCCGTGCCGTCCAGGACCGGACGGCCGTCAGGCGTGAAGTAGTGCATGTCGCGAGCCGAGGCCAACAGCCGCGGATGCGCCTTGAAGCTGCGGTTCGCGGTGAACGGCATCCAGAAGGAATCCAGGTCGTTGGCGGCCCGTGTGGTCATGCAAGCATCCTCTCGAGACGACCAGTAGCGGATGAATGGCCGAGGAAGGAAAGACTGTTATTGGCGCGACTTAACCTGCTGATTTTACGCCAACAGGCAGCGCATTGATCAGGATCGTGGACGTCATGATCAGGGGCGGGCTGGAAGGCGTACGGACACCCTCCAGCCCGGCGGCGGCGCTCAATACTGCAGGCTGAGGCGCGCGCCGATGGTGCGGGGCCGACCCGGTTGGGCGATGTCGGCGCTGGTGAAGAAGTTGCGGGTCAGGTCGTATTCCTGATCGAACAGATTGCGTGCCCAGAAGGTGACGGACCAGTTGGCCGCCTCCGGTCCCATGGTTACGCTGGCGTTGGCCAGCCAGTAGTCCGGCACGTCGTATTTGGCGCCCAGCCACGACGGGTATTCGTCTCGATAGGAGTAGTTGGTCTCGGCCGTCACGGCGAAGCCGCTGACGGTCCAGTCGTAGCTGATCGAACCGGCGTAGCTGATCGCGGGGAAGAGGATCGGGTCGCCGGCCTTGTCTTCAAAGACGGCCATGTTGGCGGCGCGGGACGCGGCGACGTCGAGGGCTTCGTACTCGTCGTACTCACCCTTCTTGTAGCTGAGCGACTGGCTGATGCGGAGGCCCTGGACGGGCCTCAGCACGGCCTCGAGTTCAGCGCCCCAGATATGGGAGGACGGAGCGTTGGCGAAGCGGCCGACGGGACCGTTCGCGCCCCACACCGCCGACAGGACCTGCTGGTCGGTATAGTCGTAGTAGTAGGCCGCGCCGTTGATCTGAACGGCGCGCGACGGATCAGCTTTGAAGCCCACTTCGTAGGCCCAGAGGATCTCGGGGTTGAAGGGCTCGATGCCGCTGCGGTCGCCGGTGTTGTAGGTGGTGAATCCGCCCGACTTGGCGCCCCGGCTGGCCGAGCCGTAGATCAGGATGTTGTCGGAGGGTTTGAACTCCAGCGCCGCCTTGCCGGTCAGGGGCGTCATCTTGGTGTCGACGCTGGTCGGCGGCAGGGCCGTGGCGCCGCCAAAGGCCGAGCCGAAGCCCTGAAGCTCGCGCGTCTCTTCCTCGTAGCGCAGGCCCACGATGGCCTTAAGCTGGTCGGTGAAGGCGTATTCGGCCTGGCCGAACAGGCTCCAGGACTCGACCGACTGGTCGTAGGTGACCTGGGCGTAGGTGCCGTAGATGTCGATGAAGTCCGAGAAGTAGCGCTCGTTCAGATCCTGCTTGGAATAGTAGAATCCAGCGACCCAGGTCAGGGCGCTGTCGTTGTCGGAGGCCAGGCGCAGTTCCTGGGAGAGCACGTCCACGTCGCTGCCGAAGAAGGTGTCGGCCTCGGCCGAGGCGCTTGAATCCCAGTCGCCGTATTCGCTGCGGTCCAGGGTCTCGTAGCTGGTGATGCTGGTCAGGTTCATGCCCTTGAGCGCCAGGTTGGCGTTCAGCGACGCGCCCCACGCCGAGTTGTCCCGGCCCGGCTTGTCCGTCACGTCGCGTCCGATGGAGGCGGCGAAACGCGGCGACAGGCCCCAGCCGGTCTTGGAGTGATCCCTGTCGGCGGGAATGGTTGGGCCGGTTCCCCCGCGTGTTCGCAGGTCGCTGAGCAAATACAGGCCCTGGTTTTCGGACTTGTCGATGCCGCCGTGGACGTCGAGCAGTAGGGACAGGGTCTCGCTGGGATCCCAGGCCAGGAGGGCGCGGGCGCCGGTGCGGTCGGCGTCGCCGAGCGATTCTCCCGTCGTGCGATTGCGCTGCCAGGCGCCGCCCTGTTCGGTCGAGACGGCCAGACGGCCGCGCAGGCCGCCCGCCAAGGGGCCTGAGACATGGCCCTCGGCGCGGAAGAGGTCATGGCTGCCCCATTCGGTCATCAGACCGGCCGACAGGTCCTCGGTCGGGCGCTTGGTGACGAAGCTGATGGCGCCGCCGGTGGTGTTGCGGCCGTAGAGGGTGCCTTGTGGACCGCGAAGCACCTCGACCCGGTCGATGTCGAAGATCAGACCCTGGGTCATGACCGGGACCGGATAGGCGACCTCGTTCACATAGACCCCGACGGTGGGCGAGTTGTTCGAGGCGTAGTCCTGGAAGCCGACGCCGCGCATGCGGAACTGGGCGGCGCCGCCGCCGAAGGCTGGCTCGACCTCCAGGTTGGGGGTGACGTTCTGAAGCTGGTTGACGTTGGTGACGCCCTGCTGGATCAGGGCTTCGCCGCTGAGCACGCTGAGGGCGATGCCGACATCCTGGGCCGCCTGTTCGCGGCGCTGGGCGGTGACGATGACTTCGTCGATCGTCGTGGCCGGATCGGGCGGCGCCTGTTGCGCCATGGCGGTGGTGGAACACAGGGCCGCGAGCGCCCCGGCGGATACGCTGACCAAAAGACGATTCATCGCCTCATCCCTCCCAATGAAACCGCGCAGATCGTTCTAGGCGATCTTGCTGCGGTCGAACGGGCCGAACGGCCCGAACCCCTGCATATTCCTCAGACCGAAGACATTGTGCAACGCAACAACCTTGACGCTGTCTGGGTCTTCCTCCCGGTGTCACTCATTCGTCACGCACGAAGTAGTCGTCTAAAAGGATAGGGTCGCAAGCCTGTTTCTTCTAAAGCTCATGAGGCTGAGAACGCTTGGAATTTTATTTTTCTTGATCAGTATTCCGATCAATCGCAACGCAGCATCAGAAGGTCGGCGGCGTGCAGGCGCTGATGACCACGCAAGGGACGTCGCCCACGTTGCGAAACCGGTGGGGCAAGGTGCTGGGAAAGAGGTAGCCGTCGCCAGCTTTCAGGACGCGCGACTGGCCGTCGACCGTGACTTCGAGGCGACCGGAAATGACCAGGCCGCCTTCCTCGCCTTCATGGGACAGCATGACACGGCCGCTGTCGGAGCCGGGCTGATAGGTCTCATGAAGGATCTGCAGGCTGCTGTCCTGGCCCGAACCCAATTGGCGGTAGGAGACCTCGCCGCGCGAGATGTCGGTCAGTTCGTCGTGGCGATAGAAGTGCTTGGTCGGGGTCTCGAACTCGGAGCTAAAGAATTCACCCAGGGACACGCCGGCGGCGTCCAGCAGGCGTTTCAGTGAGCCGACCGATGGGCTGGTGCGGCCGCTTTCGACCAGGCTGACGGTGCTGGACGGCACGCCGGCCTTTCGGGCCAAGGCGCGCTGGGACAGCCCCAGCCGGTCCCGCAGCGCCCGCAGGCGCGGACCGATGATGTTGTCGCCTTCGTCGCCATCGCCACGCGCCATCTGCGTCATCCTTGCTCGCGGGTCAGCAGGCTGTAGGCCGCTCTAGCCATCACCTTGGCCGAGTTGGTCATGTCGTCGATGCCGACCCATTCATCGGGCTGGTGCGCCAGATCAAGCACGCCGGGTCCGTAGGCGATGCAGTCCTTCAGCTTGCCGATGCGGTCGATGTGCTTTTGGTCATAGGTGCCGGGCGAGCAGACAAACTGGGCCTTGCGTCCCAGCACCGTCTCGATGGCGGCGGCGGTGGTGCTGGCGACCGGCCCGTCGCGGTCGGCCATGCTGGGCGCCACCTGGAACAGGTCGCGCATCTCGTAGCGGAAGCCGTGGCGCTGGGCCGCCAGCCCGTCGAGGATGGCCTTCACCTCGCCCTTCACGTCGTCCAGCGTCTCCTCGATCAGGAAGCGACGGTCGATGATCACGCGCGTCGAATCGGCGACGCAGGGCGCGGGCAGGCCGTCGAAGCCCTCGGCCTGACCGCCGTGGATGGAGTTGATGTTCATGGTCGACTGCCGGGCGCCTTCGGGCACCACCGGCATGTCTGAATGGCGGCCCGCCATGGCGGGATAGAGCTTGTCCTCGAAGGCCTGCATCACCGCATTCATGTGGCGGATGGCGGAATCACCGAGGAAGGGCATCGAGCCGTGGGCGATGCGGCCCTTGGTCTCGATCTCGGCCCACCAGACGCCGCGGTGGCCGATGCAGACCCGGTCCACGTTCAGCGGCTCGGGGATGATGACGTGATCCACGCGCGGGGTGGAGAACCAGCCGCGCTCGGCCAGATAGGCGACGCCGCCGTAGCCGCCGGACTCCTCGTCCACGGTGCCGGAAATCTCCAGCGCGCCCGGCAGGGGCAGGCCGGAATCGATCAGGGCCTCGACCGCGATGATGGAGGCGGCCAGCCCGCCCTTCATGTCGCAGGCCCCCCGGCCATAGACGCGGCCGTCCTTCACCTCGCCGCCGAACGGATCGACGGTCCAGCCGGCGCCGACCTCGACCACGTCGATGTGGCTGTTGAAGTGGACGCAAGGGCCCGGTTCAGAGCCGGTCCAGCGGGCGATGATGTTGGTGCGCGGGTATTGATCGCTGTCGCCCGGCGAGCCTTCGCCGCGCACATATTCGACGACGAAACCGCGCTTCTTCAGTCGCTCGCCGATGTATTCGGCGCAGGGACGATAGGCCTCGCCCGGCGGGTTGATGGTGGGAAAGCGGATCAGGTCCTGGGTCAGGGCGACCAGTTCGTCGGTGCGCCCGTCGATCAGGTCCATGACGGTCTGCATTGTGGGGGAGCTCATCGGTCGGACCTCATGCGGACGTGGACAGGTGGTCGAGCGCGGCCAGCACCGCGTCGGTCATCTGAAGGGTGGAGACGGGGGCGACGCCGGCTTCGGCGATGTCGGGGGTGCGGACGCCCTGGGCCACGACGCGGCGCACCGCGCGCTCCAGCAGGTCCGCCTGTTCAGGGGCGTCGAAGGAGTGACGCAGGCACAGGGCGAAGGACAGGATGGTCCCGATGGGATTGGCGATGCCTTGTCCCGCAATATCGGGCGCCGACCCGTGGATCGGCTCATACAACGCGCGGCTGCGGCCGGGGTTTACCAGCCCCGACAGCGAGGCCGAGGGCAGCAGTCCCAGCGACCCGGTCAGGGCCGCCGCCGCGTCCGACAGGATGTCGCCGAACAGGTTGTCGGTGACGATGACGTCGAACTGGGCAGGACGTCGCACCAACTGCATGGCGCAGTTGTCGGCGTACATATGGCTCAGCTCCACGTCGGGATAGTCGGCGGCGACCTCGGTGGCCACGGTGCGCCACAGGGCGCCGGTCTCCATGACATTGGCCTTGTCCACCGAGCAGAGGCGGCGCTGGCGGGTGCGCGCGATCTCGAAGGCCGTGCGGCAGACGCGAGCGATCTGGCCTTCCGTATAGGCCTGGGTGTCGTAGGCGCGGCGCTGGCCGTCAGGGCCGACCTCATTGGCGCGCGGCAGGCTGAAATAGACCCCCGCCGTCGCCTCGCGCACGATCAATATGTCGAGCCCCTGGATCAACTCGGGCTTCAGCGCCGAGGCGTCCAACAGTTCGTCGAAACAGACGGCGGGCCGCAGGTTGGCGTAGAGGTCCAGCGCTTGACGTAAGCGCAAGATGCCCATCTCGGGCCGCTGGGCGCGGGGCAGGTGGTCCCATTTCGGCCCGCCGACGGCGCCGAACAGGACGGCGTCAGACGCCAGCGCCTGATCCACGACGTCCTCGCTGACGGGCGCGCCGACCGCGTCGATGCTGGCGCCCCCGGCCAGGCCCTCGCTCAGTTCCAGCCGCAGCCCGGCGTTGCGGCCAAACCAGTCGGCGACGCGCAGGGTCTCGCGGATGATCTCGGGTCCGATGCCGTCGCCGGGCAGGACCAGCAGCTTGAACGCGCGGTCAGATGCAGCGGCCACCGTCCACCTCCATGGCCACGCCGGTGATCATCGAGGCGTCGTCCGAACAGAGGAAGGCCGCGGCCGCCCCCATGTCCTCGGGTGTCGAGAAGCGGCCTATGGGGATGGAGGCTAGGAACTTTGCCCGAATTTCGGGCGTGTCCTCGCCCATGAAGGTCTTCAGCAGCGGCGTCTCGCCCGCCACCGGGTTCAGGGCGTTCACTCGCACCTGGAAGGGCGCCAACTCGACCGCCATGGCGCGCGTCGCCGTGATGACCCAGCCTTTGGACGCATTATACCAGGTCAGGTTCGGCCGGGGGCTGACCCCGCCGGTCGAGGCGATGTTCAGGATGGCGCCGGACCCCTGCGCCTTCATCCCCGGCACGAAGGCCTTCGACATCAGATAGATGGAACGCATGTTGACGTTGGCGATGCGATCGAAGGCTTCGTCCGACAGCTCGTCCAGCGGCTGGGGCGTATGCCCGACCCCGGCGTTGTTGACCACGATGTCGACCCCGCCCAGCAGGCGGTTCGCCGTCTCGGCCAGGGCGGCCACGTCGGCGGCGCTGGCCACATCGACCTTCACCCCCAGGGCCTCGTCGCCCAGTTCGGCGGCCAATGCGCGGGCCGCCTCGCCGTTCAGGTCGGCGACGACAACGCGAGCGCCCTCCTCGGCGAAGCGACGCGCGATCCCGGCGCCGAAGCCCGAGGCCCCGCCCGTGACGATGGCGCGCTTGCCCTCCAGCCGCCTTGCTCTGTTCTCCCCCAAGACGCCTGCTCCCTATCCGTGATGGGCCGCGACGGTCTTGAGCGCGGTGAAGGCGTAAAGCGCCTCGAACCCCTTCTCGCGACCGTGGCCCGACCTGCCGACGCCGCCGAAGGGCAGTTCGACCCCGCCCGCCGCGCCATAGTTGTTGATGAAGACCTGTCCGGCCCGCAGCCGCTTGGCCAGCCGCATCTGCCGCCCGCCGTCGGCGGTCCAGACCCCGGCGACCAAGCCGTACTCCGTGCCGTTGGCGATGGCGACGGCGTCCTCTTCGGTGTCGAAGGGGATGACGACCACGGCGGGGCCGAAGATTTCTTCCTGCGCCAGGGCATGATCCGGGGCCACGCCCGCGAACAGGGTGGGGCGCACATAGTGGCCGCCTGTGGGGGCGTCGGCGGCGATCTCGCCCTGGCCCACGATCAGACCGGCCTGGGCGCCGAGGTCCAGGTAGCGGTCGACCATGGCCTTTTGCCGCGCCGAGATCAGCGGCCCGACGTCGCGGTCGTCGATGGCGGCGCCGACCTTCAGCGCGCGATAGCGTTCGCTCATCCGCGCGACCACCGCGTCATAGACGCCGCGCTGGACCAGGACGCGCGACCCGGCCGAGCAGGTCTGGCCCGCGTTCTGGATCCCGGCGTTGACGAGGAAGGGCAGGGCCTTGTCCAGATCGGCGTCGTCGAACACCAGCTGGGGCGACTTGCCGCCCAGCTCCAGCGTCACCGGCACGGCGTTGACCGCCGCCGCCTGCTGGATGGCCACGCCGACCCCGGTCGAGCCGGTGAAGGACAGGTGGTTCACCGCCGGATGCGCCGCCAGCGCCGCGCCGGCCTCGGCCCCCGTCCCGGTCACGACGTTCAGCGCCCCGGCGGGCAGGCCGCAATCCTCGGCGATGTGAGCAAAGGCCAGCGCCGTCAGCGAGGCCTGCTCGGCGGGCTTCAGCACCGCCGCATTGCCGACCGCCAGCGCCGCGACCACGGAGCGACCGATGATCTGCATCGGATAGTTCCAGGGAATGATGTGGCCCGTCACCCCGTGCGGCTCGCGCAGGGTGTAGACCGTATAGCCTTCGAGGAAGGGGATGGTCTCGCCGTGCAGCTTGTCCGCCGCCCCGCCATAGAACTCCAGATACCGCGCCAGGGCGACCACATCGGCCCGCGCCTGTTTCAGCGGCTTGCCGACATCCAGCGCCTCAAGCTCGGCCAGCATGTCGATGCGGGTCTCGACCTCGCGCCCCATGCGCGCCAGCACCCGCCCGCGCTCGGCGGCCGTCATGCGGCCCCAGGGGCCGTCCAGCGCCGTCCGGGCGGCATGCACCGCCGCGTCGATATCCTCGGTTCCGCCCGCCGCCAGCCTTCCCAGGATCTCGCCGGTCGAGGGGTTTTCGATAGGCAGAACGCCGCCGCCGACAGGCGAACGCCACTGGCCGCCGATGAAGACCTGATCGGTAGGGAAGGGCGCGACCATCAAGCTCTGCTCACCATGGTTGCTCGCCATTGCGAGCGCTTCAGGGGCAGTGGGCATGATTATTGATTATGCAACAAGCCTTTTATGGATTGAGTCTAAGTCACTGATTTCTCGATCCAGATGATCATTATTATGAGCGACGTGCGCGACTTTGATCATGGGCGAAAGGCGGGGTGCTGGCGTGGGGGCCGATGTCACGGAAGGGGCAGCCTGAACCTGGCCAGAACCTCGGCGAGGGTTGCGAAGCGTGGTCCCCCAAACTCGGACGGGGAGCACAGGGCTTTCATGCGCTGTGCGCCCTCGGCGCCAAGTCGGATAGGATCGGTGGGAGATGTGGAGCCGCCCAGGTTGGCGCCGTCGTATCCGATGACCGCCGACTGCATCCACTCCACGGTAGTCGCGAGACACTCGCGTCGCCCCTGGGACGCGAAATGGCTGATTGGCACATCCCCGCGGTAGTAGATTACGCGGGGAATATCGACCTGCCAGGCGGTCACGGATTGGCCGTTCCGTTCAATTGAGTCGACGTCCAGGAAAGACCAGTTGGTCTCATCCATATGGAGGAGGGTCCAACTTTCAGACTTTGCCGCGCGGACATCAGCAAGCAGCGCTGCGGCAGCCAGGAAGAAGATGGAGGGCAGGGTGCGATAGCTCATCTGGCTAGCTAGAGCGCCTTGCTGGAAGCAGCAACCTCGACCACCCTCATTGGCTTTGGGCGACAGCGAACGTACCCGTCCTCCAGGGTCCTCTAGGGCATTTTCTGCGACACATCTCTGCGGACCTTGCACGCCGGAAGCGCTGACCCGCTCAGAGCCTGGCTTGGACAGGCCTGCCCTTTTGGGGCGATTTCTGGGTTCAAAGGCCGGTGGCGGAGAGGGTGGGATTCGAACCCACGGTAGGCTTCCACCTACGCCGCATTTCGAGTGCGGTACATTCGACCACTCTGCCACCTCTCCGCGGGGCCGATATTCGCTTGGTCGAGCGAGGGGCTTCTCTAGTCAAAGGCGGCGCTGGCCGCAAGCGATTCTGGAGAAGAAATTCGATAAAATTTTCAGCGCTGTCCGGGCAGGGTCAGGCCGGGTGCGGGACCGCCCAGAGGATCAACGCCGACGAAGCGAAACAGCTCGGCTGGACGCCCGCCCGTGTCGCTGGAAAACACCCCCGTCGCCTGGACCAGGCCGGCGCGTTCGACGCCGCGGCGGAAGTTCTGCTTGTGCAGGGACAGGCCCGCTACGGCCTCTGCGGCGGCCTGTAGAGCCGAGAGGGTGAAGGTGTCGGGCGTCAGGTCGAACAGGACCGGGCGGTACTTCAACTTCGAGCGCAGGCGGCCCAGGGCCGTCGCGACGATGCGACGGTGGTCCGAGGTCATCGGCAGGTCGGGCATGGTGGAGGCGGCGGGCCGGTCCTGGTCGCGGGCGGCCTCGGCGACAAGGCCGGCTTCGTAGAGCAGCTCATAGCGTTCGAGCACGCGTTCCTCGTTCCAGCGACGCTCGGGCGTCAGGGCGAAGAGAGTCTCGGCTCGCCCCTGTCGGCGGGCGTCGCCGCCGGCCCAGGCGCGCAGGGCGGGCGCCAGGATCGTCATTACAGCGGGCGGGCCGTCGCGCCAGTCCTCCCAGGGGAAGATGTCGAAGACCGGCGTCCAGGCGGCGTCCAGGCCGGGCGCCTCGGGCGCGTCGGCGGTCAGGGCCAGATAGCCGACCGAGACCTCGCGCGCGCGCTCGGGGCCGGGCGTGGCGCGCGGCGAGGCGCGGCCCGCGTCGCCGAAAGTGTAGAGCTGCTCGACAAAGCCGAGCGGAAAGCCCGTCTGCTCGGTGACGAAGGCGCGCAGAGCCAGTTCGAACGTCCGGTCGCGCGCCGGATCGAAGGGGCCGAAGGGCAGGGCCGGGGCGCCGTCGGCGGCGTGGGTGGTCAGGACCACGGCCTGACCGGCGCGCAGGGCGATGACCACGGCCGACAGGCCGATCCGCACGCCCTGTTCCCCCGCTTGCGACATACAGCCCCTATTCCGTGTGCCAGGCGTCGGCGCCGGGCAGGATGCCGACAGCTTCGGCCAGAACGCGATAGCGGTCCAGATAGCGCTGCTGCGCCACCGAGGCGGGCAGGGGGTCGATGATCAGCTCGTAGCCGGCCGGCGGGGCGCCGAAGATCTGCAGCGACTCTCGCTTGTTGAAGCCGGCCAGTTGCGTCGCCTCGTAGAAGGCGCAGGCCCGATCGGCCTTCTTGATCAGGGTCTTGATTGTCTGAGGCGTCTTGGGCGGCAGTTGGAAGCGCACGTGGATGGCCGCCTCCAGCCGGGCCTCGAAGTCCTTGTAGCCGGCGCCCAGCGCCGACTTGAACGGCGAGATCATGTCGCCGATGACGTATTCCGAGGCGTCGTGCAGCAGGGCGGCCAAGCGCCATTTCGGCTCAAGGCCGGGACGGATGTGGGCGGCGATCTCCTCGACCACCAGGGAGTGCTGGGCGACCGAGAAGGCGTGCTCGCCGATGGTCTGGCCGTTCCAGCGGGCGACGCGGGCCAGGCCATGGGCGATGTCCTCGATCTCGATGTCGAAGGGCGAGGGGTCGAGCAGGTCCAGACGACGGCCCGACAGCATCCGCTGCCAGGCGCGCGGGGGCTTGGGCGTCTTCGGCTTGGGCTTGGGCGCCAGGTCTTCGTAGTCTTCGGGCAAGTTCGGCATCCTGCGCATGGGGCAGGTGAGGTGACGCATCCCGAACGCCCGATCAAGGGCAGGCGTTGCGATTCGTGGGGGTTAATCCCCGACGTTCAGCGTCACCAGGGCCTTGGCGGCGTCCATGATGCGGTTTTCATTACGATCCTTGGTGCGCACCGTCGCCACGACGATGGGGCCGCCGACGGGGCCGCGCGCTTCATAACCGACCATGCGCCAGCCCGTCTCGGCGTCGGCGCCGTTGGTGGTCATAAGGAAGGTGGAGCGGACCGACTGGCCGGGCGCGCTGGTGCGAATACGCGCGGCGCCTTCATGAGCGTCGATGCTGACCGCCTCGTCGCTGGAGCGGACATTGACCTGGCTCGACTTGTCGTCCGCCCTAATGGTGAGCCCGCCGATCCTGATGTTGGCCCGATCACCATCCGCGTCGATCCGCATGCCGGGCAGGCGAACCGTGGCCTTGTCGTCCTGGGCGTCTATGCGCACACCCGGCGCGCTGACGTGGGCGGTGGAACCGGGCTCGCCGTGAGCTTCGGCGCGGGCGGCGTCGGCTTCGGCGCGCGCCATGTCGGCATCGGCCCGCGCGGCGTCTGCGTCGGCTCGCGCAGCCTCCGCCTGATTGCGTGCTTCCGCAGCGCGAACCTCGGCGAGGGCTTGCGGCAAATCGTTGGCCAGACGGTCCTCGAAGACCTTCAGCGCCTCCTGACTGGAGCGTCCGTTCAGGGCCACCAGATGCAGCATGACTTCCGAGCCGCGTGGACCGCTGTAGATGCAGGTGGCGCCGTCGGCCTGGGCGGACCCCTTGCGCGTCAGCACGCCTTGGGTTTGCGGGCATTGCAGGGTCTCGACGACCTTGAGGACGCCCTTCCCGTCATTGTCCGACGACGAAGTGGTGATGCGCACCTTGCTGCTGTTTCCACCGTTGTCGCCGCAACCGGCGGTCAGCAGAGCCAGAGCGCAGACGGGCCAGAGGAGTTGATGCATGGTCGGCTCCTGGTCGAAACCCGATTGTGCGCGCGGGGCGCAGCTAATCCAGTGAAATCGCGGTAATGGCGGCGGCTGAAGTCAGCTTCCAGGCCGCCCGCCTTCGCGACGGTTCAGAAAGGCCAGCCGCTCGAACAGGTGGATGTCCTGTTCGTTCTTCAGCAGGGCGCCGTGCAGCGGCGGGATCAGCTTGCCCGGGGTCTTCTCACGCAAGGTTTCGGGCGAGACATCATCGACCAGGAGCAGTTTCAGCCAGTCGAGAAGCTCCGATGTCGAAGGTTTTTTCTTCAATCCGGGCGTATCCCGGATTTCGTAGAAGGTCTTCAGAGCCTCTGCGACCAGGCGCGGCTTGATGCCGGGGAAGTGGACCTCGACGATGTCCTGCATCGTCTGGGCGTCGGGGAAGCGGATGTAGTGGAAGAAGCAGCGGCGCAGGAAAGCGTCCGGCAGTTCCTTCTCGTTGTTCGAGGTGATGACGACGACGGGGCGAACTTCGGCGCGGATGGTTTCGTCAATTTCCTGGACGTAGAACTCCATGCGGTCGAGTTCCTGCAACAGGTCGTTGGGGAACTCGATGTCGGCCTTGTCGATCTCGTCGATCAGCAGGACGGGGCGGACGGGGGCGGTAAAAGCCTCCCACAGCTTGCCCTTCTTCAGGTAGTTGCGGACGTCGTGGACGCGCTCGTCGCCCAGTTGGCTGTCGCGAAGACGGCTGACGGCGTCATATTCATAGAGGCCGCTGTGGGCCTTGGTGGTGGACTTGATGTGCCAGGTGATCAGCGGCGCGCTGAGCGCACGGGCCAGTTCATAGGCCAGGACCGTCTTGCCGGTGCCAGGCTCGCCCTTGATCAGCAGCGGACGCTCCAGCGCGACGGCGGCGTTGACGGCGATCTTCAGATCATCCGTGGCGATATAGTCGGATGTGCCTTCGAACCGGCTCATGAAGGACCTGCTCCAATCCAGGGGAAAGGAGCAGGTAGCTTATCAAGACGGGCCTGAACAGGCTGTGTTGAGCGTGTCAGGTGATCCGCTTGGCCGAGACCGGGTCGCTGGCCGGGAAGGTTTCCTCGACGCCTTCGTCGATCAATGCTTCCTGACGGTTTTCGGCGTCCTTTTCCCTGTCTTTCAACTGGTCCGGCTTTCCTTCCTCGCGTTCGGCGCGCTTGGCGGGGGCGGTATTGGTGTCGCAGTCTTCCTGGGTCTTGGTGGGACGATGATCGGTCATGCTGTCTCCTTGCTGTCGGGGCCGTAGCCCAGGTCTTCGATATCGTCGTCCGACAGGCGTTTGGCCTCCCAGTGGGCGGCGCTGGACTGGGCGCCGCGCTGGTTGCGCATCAGGCCGGCGTAGACGAGTTCAATTTCTTCGGGACTTGAGCCGACTTCGCCGCCCGCGTCCGATTCTCCCACGCGCACGGAATCTATCCCGAGCAGAGCGTCAGCCTCGGCCTCCACGCCGTCCAGCGCCAGGTCGCGATCCAGATCGAGGTCGTCCTCGTCGAAGGCGTCTTCGTCGGCGTCCCCGTCGGCCTGGGTGACGTCCAGAACGTCATCGGCCTCGTCCAGCGACAGATCGCCGTCGCCCTCGTCGTCGATGTGGGTTTCGTCGTAGATTTCGGCTTGATCCTGAGGATCGAAATCGCTCTCCGGCCTGCTCATCTGGCTCTCCTTGCTGGAGAGGTAACGGCGCCGGCTGGCGCGGCGTTCCTTGCTTTCGGCAAAGCCTCAGGTTTTCCGAACGAGACGGGAATAGATGGTTAACCACGCCGGTTTACAGTTCTTCAGCCGTGGACCGTTCAGGTTGCCGGTGCGCCACGGAGATGCCCTTTGCCGCTGAAACTATCGCTCAAGCCTGGCGAAAAATTCGTCCTGAACGGCGCCGTCGTCCAGAACGGCGATCGACGCGGCGTGCTGGTCCTGCAGAACAAGGCCAGCGTCCTGCGCGAGAAGGACATCATGCAGCCCGAGGACGTCACCACGCCTGCGCGCCGCATCTATTTCCCTGTCATGATGATGTACCTGGACGAGACGTCCGCGCCGAATTTCTATGATGAATTCGCGCTGCGCCTGACCGAGTTCATGGGGGCAATCCGCAATCCCGATGTCCTGACGGAATGCGTTTCCTGCTCCAAGCATGTGCTGGCGCGGCAATACTACAAGGCCCTGATGGGCGCCCGTAAGATCGTGGATTACGAAGACCAAAGGCTCGGCAATGTCGCTTCAAGCGTACAAGACGGCGGCGACGCGGGCTGAATCACCGCGCGAAATGGAATACCGGCTGTTCGGACAGGTGACGCGCGCCCTGATGCACGCTTCCACGGTCGACCGCTCGGACATCACCACCCGGATCGACGCCATCGACTGGAATCGCCGGCTGTGGTCGACGCTGTCCACCTCGTGCAGCGAGCCGTCCAACGCCATGCCCCAGGCGCTGCGGGCGCAGATCATCTCATTGGACCTTTTCATTGGTCGCCACAGCTCGGCGGTGATGCGCGGCGACGGCGATTTCGAGACCCTGATCGACATCAACCGCATGGTGATGCAGGGGCTCGCTCCGCCGGCCCAGGCCGCCTGACGCCCGCCGATCACGATGGCGGGAGCGGCCTTTACGAAGGCCGCCGCCCGGTCCTAGCCTGACCTTCCTGTTCAGCAGCTGAAAGGAGGTGGCCAGTGTCTCATTGTCATCAATCGCGAGCGACAGCCGCGATCTGGGCCTCGCGGGAGGTTCGGGCCTGATCCTTCGGGAAGGCAGCGGTTCGGCCGTTCACGGTCAGACAATGAAGCGCCGCTGGGGCGACCCGGCGGCGCTTTTTGCGCTGCATGAGCAGGTTTAGAACAGCGCGCCAAACCAATGGCCTACGCCATGGATGATGGCGACGACCGTGGTCCAGACCAGGGCCACATAGACCCCGCAGATGGCCGTCCCGACAAGGCCCGCCAGAATGAACACGCCGTCCCTCTGAATGATGCCCAGACCGAATACGACCAGCGTCAGGCCTGGCAGGGCGTCGCCGAAGGGTACAGGCAGGGCCATCATCATGGCCAGAAGAATGCAGATGACGCCGATGACCACATCAGCGGCCTCGCCGGTCATGATGGGCAGGCGTGGTCGGGTCAGGCGTTCTGCGCGGCGCAGAAGTGCGAGCGCCGTGGGGCTGTCGGGACGCTTCCGGACAGCGTGTCGGACCCAGTCCGAAAAACCGTAGCGCGCCGACCATCGACCAAAACCGATGGGAAGCTCGCCCAGCAGAATCCACCGGCGCAGCCAGCGTGGGGCCGCGAAATGAGACGCCAGCAACCTTCTGTAGGTCTCACGGCCGATCGTCGCCTTCATCAACCAGCGGGGCAACCAGACCTTGTCGCGTTGAAGCGCCATCTCCGCTGCTATCAGGATAATAGGAACAGAGAAGACGGCCTTTCCGCCCGGCGGCCATGGCAACAGGGCCATGAGCGATAGCATCAGGATGACCGCGCCGAAGCCGCGCTCGCCGAAGGCCTCGACCATCTCCCTCAGTGTCAACTTGGGGTCTGCGCCGTGCCCGAGGGATTCCAGGACGTCCGAGAACGTCCGGTTCTCGTCCGGCGGCAGGGGCGTGGAAACAGGCGTCATCAGGCGAGACTCAGGGCGCTAAGGTTCGCCAAGTTAGGGGGCGTGCGAACCCTGCGCCATCCCTGACGCACGCGGCGGGGCTTAATGTTTCGCCACGTGCTCCGGTTTGCCCTTGCGCCTGGTATGAGCAAGCTCCTCAAGCTGGGTCTCGCTCATGGACTCCGCCATGGATTTCGACGCGCCTTTCAGCTTGGATTTTGGCGTCTCGCCGCGCTTGGCGGACAGGGCGGCCCCGGCGGCCTTCTGTTGGGCGGCGGATTTGGCGGGCATGGCGAACCTCCTGAAGTCAAAGGCGCTAACCCGCGATGCTAGACTGCGTTCCCCAGCCAGACGATCACGGCGGCGACCAGCATCAGCGACGTGGATGCCGCGCTGAGCAGGCGAAAAACCAGCAAGCGTCGATGAATGCTGGTCTTCCATGAGGGATCGGCCTTGAGCGTCATCAGCGCCCACCAGCTCTGGTTGAGCTGATCCTTGTCCTGATGGTCGAGGCCCGAATCCATGCTCGTGCCCGGTCGCCGCGTGGCGCGATAGATGTCCTGCTGAAGGGGCAGGAGCATCCATTGTCCAAGGCCCCCGCAGGCCAGAGCCGCAAGGGTGATGACGACAACCGGCAACATCAGCCTAGCAGTTCGCGTCCGATCAGGAAGCGCCTGATTTCATTGGTGCCGGCGCCGATGTCGTAGAGCTTGGCGTCGCGGACCAGGCGCTCGACCGGCCACTCCCTGGTGTAGCCTGCGCCGCCCAGGGCCTGAACGGCCTCCAGCGACACCTTCACGGCGTTTTCCGAGGCCAGCAGGATGGCGCCCGCCGCATCGTAACGGGTGGTCTTGCCCTGATCGCAGGCGCGGGCCACGGCGTAGACATAGGCGCGGGCGCTGTTCAGGGCGACATACATGTCGGCGACCTTGGCCTGCATCAGCTGGAAGCTGCCGATCGGCTTGCCGAACTGCTTGCGCTCGCGGACGTAGGGCAGGACCACGTCAAGCGCCGCCTGCATGATGCCCAACGGACCGCCCGACAGGACGGCGCGCTCATAGTCCAGCCCGCTCATCAGCACGCCGTTGCCGCCGCCGACCGGGCCCATGACGTTCTCTTCCGGAATCTCGCAGTCCTCGAACACCAGTTCGGCGGTGTCGGAACCGCGCATCCCCATCTTGTCCAGCTTCTTGGAGACGCTGAAGCCCTTCATGCCGCGCTCGACGATGAAGGCGGTGCAGCCCTTGGACCCGGCCTCGGGATCGGACTTGGCGTAAACGACAAGCGTGTCGGCCGAGGGGGCGTTGGTGATCCAGAACTTGGCGCCGTTCAGGACGTAGCGGTCGCCCTTCTTGTCGGCGCGGGTGCGCATCGACATGACGTCCGAACCCGAACCGGCCTCCGACATGGCCAGAGAGCCGACGTGTTCGCCGGAGATCAGCTTGGGCAGGTATTTCTGCTTCTGCTCGGGGGTGCCCCAGCGGCGGATCTGATTGACGCACAGGTTGGAGTGGGCGCCGTAGCTGAGGCCGATCGAGGCCGAGGCGCGCGACACTTCCTCCATCGCCACGACGTGTTCGAGGTAGCCGAGGCCGAGGCCGCCGAACTCTTCCTCGACCGTGATGCCGTGCAGGCCCAGCTCGCCCATCTCGGGCCATAGCTCGCGCTTGAACTCGTTCTTCTCGTCGATTTCGGCGGCGAGGGGGGCCAGCCGATCGGCGGCCCAGCGGGCGGTGACGTCACGAATGGCGTCGGCGTTCTCGCCGAGGCCGAATTCCATGGATTGGGGCGCGAAGGGAATGCTCATGCCGCAAGGCGTAGCATCGCGCACGCGCTTCGCAAAGCGGCCTTAGGCGGCGCGTTTATTGTTCCGCTTCCGCGTCAGATTCCAGCCCGCGACACCAATGAAAATCAGGCCGATCACCGCCAGAACGCCGCCGACCAGCACCGTGCCGTCGGACGCCTGTTGCGCCGCCAGAACCCGCCGGAAAGCAGCGACGCCCGCGGCGAAGGCCAGGAGGCCGATGCCGCCTATGAAGATGACCGCGCCGGTGTCGTTCAGGACGGGCGCCTGAGCGGCCCGCCTCTCGTGGCGCAGGACCTGGACGGTTGCAGGGGCTTCGTCCTCAGGGCGGGACGCGGAATGCGGACCGTGGACCGGGGCGGTGAGCAAGAGATCGAGAGGCGCCGGGCGATCCGGCGCGGCGTCGAACAGGGCGCGCTCAGCCGAGCGGCGGCGATAGGGGGCGTCGACGGGCGGCTGCACCCGGTCGGGCCAGCCGCTCAGGGCCTCCGCCGCCCGGGCCGGGGCGCCGGCGTTCAACTGCTCCAGCACGTCCGAGCCCTCGAAGCGCTGAACCCCGACCGAGAAGATGAAGCTGGCCAGGGCGTCGAACTGGTGCTGGTTCAGCGAAACCGCCACGCGGCCGTTGAGGGCCTCGACGATGGGCAGGAGGTCGTATTGCAGCAGCAGTTCGGCCTCGGCCTCGCTGATCGTCGCGCCGGGACGGGCGGATTTCGTGTGGCCATAGCCGATGACCAGCGTGCCGTCGCGGCGACGCACGGCCCGGGGACGAAAGCCCTCGAAGCTCTTGATCAGAAGCAGGCCCTCGCGGGACACCTTCAGGCGCTGGGACGGAGTTGCGGACACGGACTGACCCAATTCGAAACGGGCGCGCTCGCCCGCAAGGCGAAGCAGCAAGCCGCGTTCCGAACGGCGTCGGATCAGAGCAGGACGCCCTCTTAAAGGAGAACGATGGTCGCCAGGCCCAGGAAGATCAGGAAGCCGAAGAAGTCGGTCGTCGCCGTCACGAAGACGGCCGACGACACGGCGGGGTCAAACTTCAGCTTCGACAGGGTGAGCGGCGTCAGCACGCCCACCGTCGCCGCCACCAGCAGGTTCAATATCATGGCCGTCGCGATGACCGCCCCGATGCGCCAGTCGTGGAACCAGAACCCCGCCGCCACGCCTATCAGGGGCGACAGCACCAGACCATTGGCGAGGCCTACCATCATCTCGCGCCAGAAGGTGCGGACCGCGTTGGACGAGGTCAGTTCACGCGTCGCAAGGGCGCGGACGGTGACGGTCAGGGCCTGGGTCCCTGCATTGCCGCCGATGGCCGAGACGATGGGCATCAGGACGGCCAGGGCGACGATCTGCTGGATCGTGCCCTCGAAGAAGGCGATGACGCCGGCGCCGAGGACGGCGGTGAACAGGTTGATGCCCAGCCAGGGCACGCGACCGCGCACGATCTCCAGCACGCCCGAGGACCGGTCTTCGTCGGACACACCGGCCAGGCGCAGGATGTCCTCGCGGTTTTCTTCCTGAATGATGTGAACGATGTCATCGACCGTCAACTGACCGACCAGCCGCCCGCCGGTGTCCACGACGGGGGCCGAGATCAGGTTGTACTTCTCGAAGATGTAGGCGACCTCTTCCTGGTCGACGTCGACGTCGATCGCGTTGACCGGCTGCATCAGCTCGGACAGCGGCGTCTCGCGCGGGGCGCGCAGCAAACGGCTGATGGCGACGCCGCCGACCGGGCGGTTCAACGGGTCGACCACATAGATGTCGAAGAAGAGCTCGGGCAGGTCCTCGCCCTGACGCCGGACGTGGTCGATGGTGTCGCCGACGTTCCAGAACAGCGGCGCGGCCATGACCTCGCGCTGCATCAGGCGGCCGGCGGAATCCTCGGGATAGCCCAGCGAGCTTTCGATCGCGGCGCGGTCGCCCTCGGGCATGGCGGCCAGCACCTTCTCGCGCTGGTCGTCCTCCAGGTCCTCGACCACGGCGGCGGCGTCGTCGGAGTCCAGTTCCTGCAGGGCTTCGGCCAGGGTCAGGTGAGGCACCCGCTCCAGCACTTCCTCGCGAATGCCGTCATCCAGCTCGGGCAGGGTGTCGGCGAGAAGGTCGGGCGGCAGCCACTGCACCACGACCGCGCGGTGCTCGGACGTCAGGAAGCCCATCAGGTCGGCGACGTCGGCCGGGTGAAGGTCTTCCAGCAAGCCGCGCAGGCGCATGCCGTCGCCGTCGTCGGCGGCGTCCACGACCTTTTCGACGAAGGACGCCGTCAGGGCGTAGTCCTCGCCCAGGGCGACGTGGTCTTCGGTTTCGATTTCGGATGCAGGGGCCGGGGAGGCGGAATCCGTGTTGGTCACGTGTCTGCCTCCCCGAATGTTTTCAGCCTGGTAAAAGCCGAATGTCGCCCTGTCAGATCAGATGGTGCGGTCGAGAAGACTCGAACTTCCACGGGTTGCCCCACAGCGACCTCAACGCTGCGCGTCTACCAATTCCGCCACGACCGCTCGCATCGGAGGGCGGGCAATAGCGGAGAGGCGATGGAAAGAAAAGGGGGATTTGCGGAAATAGCGGGGAGCTCTGCTTTTCCTCCCCATTTCATGGGGAGGGGGACCACGCAGTGGTGGAGGGGGCGACGCATACGGCTGACGCGGAGTCGCCCCCTCCGTCACGTCGCCTTCGGCGCCGCGCCACCTCCCCATCGCTGCGCGACAGGGAGGAAAGGCAAAGTCAGGCCAGCATTAAGCCGCGCCGGCCATGAAGTCGTAGATGTCGGCGGTGCGGGTCACGGTGATGGCGATGCGGTCGTCGCGAATCTCGATCTCGCCGCGCGCGACCGGGTGATTGTTGGCCAGGATCCAGACCTCGTCACGTTCCGAGGCGTCTAGCGGAATCACCGCGCCGCGACCCATGCGCAGCAGTTGCTGCATCGGCAGGACTGAACGGCCCAGCACGACTGAAATCTCGACGTCGACGGCTTCGATCTGGCTCAAGACAATACTCGCAATCAACGGGCGGCCCTTGCGCCGCCGCGTCAGCAGACACATTGAAGCGTCATGCTTGCCGACCCGTTAAGTATCGCCCAACCATCTTTGATCCGCGCCGATGGTCATCCCGTCGAATGGGCGGTCTCGACCGGCTATGTCGACTATGAGCCCGCCGTCGCCGCCATGGAGGCCCGCGTCGCCGCCATCGCGGCGGGCGAAGCCGAGGAGGTTGTCTGGCTGCTGGAGCATCCGCCCCTTTATACGGCGGGCGTGTCGGCCAAGGACGACGACCTGCTGGCGCCCGACCGCTTCCCGGTCCACCGCACGGGCCGGGGCGGGCAGTTCACCTATCACGGCCCCGGCCAGCGCGTGGCCTACGTCATGCTGCACCTGAACCGGCGCGGCAAGGACGTGCGCGCCTTCGTCCATGGGCTTGAGGACTGGATCATCGGCGCCCTGGATCAGTTCGGGGTCGAGGCCGGCATGCGCGACGGTCGTGTCGGCGTCTGGGTCGAGCGCAAGGGCGCGGGCTGGTCCCGCGAGGACAAGATCGCCGCCATCGGGGTCAAGGTGCGCAAATGGGTCAGCTTCCACGGCATCAGCCTGAACGTGGAGCCGGACCTCGACCATTTCGGGGGCATCGTGCCCTGCGGCATCACCGAGCACGGCGTGACCAGCCTGGTCGATCTGGGCGTCCTGGCGACGATGGACGAGGCGGACGGGGCGCTGAAGGCCTCGTTCCAGCGGGTGTTCGGCCCCGTCCAGACGGCCGCCCCGCCGATCTAGGCATTCGGGGGAGCGCCGTAGCGATTGAAGGTTTTCTGCCCCGGCAGCAGCGCCAGATCGATGGCGATAACCAACATAAGGCCCAGGGCGACCCAGTCGATGGGCGCCTGCGGGCGCGGCCAGGCCATGGCGAAGGCCAGCAAAATCAGTCCGCTCCACCACCCCGATCGCCCTCGGTCATGCAGTCGCTGCGACAGCAGGCAGGCGGCGCTGTAGAGCAGGGTCGCCGCAACGATCCAGCCTGTGAAATCCCGCACCATCAAAGGCGACAGCAGGTCGAACGCCGCCCACAGCGCCAGCACGACCAGCGCGCCGCCGATGAAGGCGGGGCGGCCGATACGCCCGCTGGACGTCAGGAACAGGTCTGAGAAGCGGTGCATCCGACGTCGTTTCAACGAAAAGTGACGACTTCGATTAAGGCGCGGACCTTCCTGAGTAAACCGGCGCGCCGGCGCCAAGCGTCGCGGTCAATTCGTCGCGGGGGTTTAACGCGGGCCTTTCTTGGGTTTAAACACGGCGAAATCCTGTTTCGACGCCTCTTGGAGTTCCCTTCATGCAACGTCTGCTCACCACCTCGGCGGCTGTCCTTGCCCTGGCTTTCGCCGCCAGCAGCGCCTCGGCCCAGAACTTCAGCGACCTGGCGCGGCAAGACCTTCAGGCCACTCATGATGCGCTGAAAGCCAATCACCCGGCCGCCGTGGTGCCGGGCGCCGCCAGCGAAACCTTCCGGGGCTGGATCGACGCCGGTCTGCAGGACGCCCTCGGCAAGGCCGGACAGGTCAACAGCGGCGAGAGCCACGCCTATCTGCTTCGCTACTACGCCAACGGTTTCCGTGACGCGAACATCGCTACCGATCCGACGTTTGAAGGCGCAAGCCCCTTCTTCGCCACCAGCTGGCCCGGCGTGGCCACGGCCTGGCGTGACGGTCAGTATGTCGTCTCCTACGTCCAGCCCGGCGTGCGCGGCGCACCGCCCCTCGGCGCCGTGGTCAAGAGCTGCAACGTCCAGCCCATCGAAGAGGTCGCCAAGGCCAAGCTGGATCTTTTCGAAGGCGACCTGACGACCGAGGCCGGTCGCGTTCGCACCGCCCCCTATCTGCTTTGGAACCGCAACAACCCGATGGCCGGCGGCGTGCCCTCGACCTGCGAGTTCCAGGTCGGTCGCCGCACCCGCGACTATAAGCTCAGCCCGCAACCGGCGACGCCGGCCGACCTGGAAGCCGCCTACCGCGCCTCGGTCTTCACGCCGGGCGCGACCAAGCTGTCGATCGAACAGGTCGATGGTCGCCCGTGGGTTCATGTGAACTCAATGGAAGACACCGCTGGCTGGGACGCCTTCTTCGCTCAGGTTGAAGCTCAGGCCGCCACCCTGCGCGGTGCGCAAGGGCTGGTCATCGACCTGCGCGGCGCGGATGGCGACTCGATCAACGCCACCTCGCGCGGCTATGGCCTGGCCAACCGCATCTGGACGCCGGAGTTCACCGTCAGCCGCCAGCCCGAAGCCGGCCAGATCACCTATCGCGCCACAGCCGCCAACCGCCAATGGTTCGCCGACACCCTGAACCGGATGCAGTCGGATCCGCGCTTCGTGCAGGAATCGGCCCCGGTCATCGAACAGACGCAAGCTATCGTGGCGGCCTTTGACGCAGCCCTGGCCGCCGGTCAGCAGACCTTCGTCATGCCGGGCCGCCCCTCCGTGGCCGACACGGGCGCCGCCAATCCGGTGCAGGGCAAGGTCGTGGTTCTGGTCGATGGCGGCTGCACGAACGGCTGCCTCGACACGCTCGACCTGCTGACGCGTCTGCCGAACGTGCAACTGGCCGGTTCGGCCACCGCCGTGGACTCGATCTTCATCGAGCCGACCGTGCAGCGCCTGCCGTCGAACTATTCGGACCTCAGCTACGGCCACAAGGCCTGGACCACGCGTCAGCGCGGCAACAACCAGGGCTATGTCCCGGCGCAAGGTCTCGCATTCACCGGCAACCCGACCGACGAAGCCGCCGTCCGCACCTGGGTCGGAACTTTGTTCTAGGGCCTACCGCCCTTCGGGCTACTTGAGGCCCGTCTAGGGTCTTGAAGACGACATTGGGGCCGGGCGGTGGAAACATCGTCCGGCCCTTCCTACTTTAGGGGCATGACCCAGACCGAATCCCCCCCGTCGCTGCGATCGCCTTCGGGCTTTGATCTGACGCCGCCGAGCGAGAGCCAGCGCGTCGCGCTGGAAGCCGATCTGTCGGCCGAGGAAAAGCGCGTCCTGCTGGCCCATGGCACCGAGGCGCCCTTCTGCGGCACCCTGCTGGGCGAGAAGCGGGCAGGGGTCTTCTGCTGCCGCGAATGCGGTCTGCCGCTGTTCCGCTCGGCGACCAAGTTCGAAAGCGGCACGGGCTGGCCCAGCTTCAGCGTTCCGGTAGACGAGGCCCACGTTCGCGCCGTCCGTGACGAGACCTATGGCATGGTCCGGGTCGAGACCCGCTGCGCCCGCTGCGACAGCCATCAGGGCCACGTCTTCCCTGATGGCCCGCCGCCGTCCGGTCTTCGCTACTGCATCAACTCCGTGGCGCTCAGCTTTGTGCCCGAAGGGGCCGCGCTGCCGGATCCTCTGGGGCGCGGCGACGGTCGCGCCTGACCTTGGCCGCATTTGCGGTTAGGGTGGTGACGAACGGGAGTATGGGCGCATGATGATCGAACTGGCCGCGGCCGCGATATTGCTGTCGAACATGGACCCCGAGGGCGTGGTCGCCACGGCGCCGCGCGGCGATCAGGCTGTGCTGACGGCGTCGGCCGCCAACCTTGCCGAAACCACCGCCGACGCTTCCCCAAGCACCACGGTCCAGAGCGCCTCGCCGCATGGCCTTTCCACCGACGAGCAGATTGCGCGCTGGATCAGCGAGCGCACGGCCGAGACGTCAGGCAGCGCGCCTGCCGACCCCTGGGCCGAATCCGAACCGCGCAAGATGCATGGCGAGTTCAGCGTCGGCATGGGCACCGGCGGCTATCAGGACTATTCGGCGGCCGTTTCCATGCCGGTGGGCGAGAACGGAACGTTGAACCTCAGCGTGAGCCAGACCAAGAACAGCCCGTGGGGATACGGCTACGGTTCCTATCGCGACTATCCCTACGGCGGCTATGGCCGTCCCTTCGGCGTGATCGAGCCGCCTGGATTTGAGGGCACATATTTCCGTGGTCGCCCCTATGCGCCGTTGCGGGTGCGGCCGACGGGGGTGAAGGAAACCAGCACCTCTGTCGGGTTCTCCTGGCAGGGCGGCGGTTGAGCGCTTCTGACTGAGGCCTTCGCGCCACGGCTTGACCTGTTTCGCCGGGGGCGTCCCATCGCCGCATTCCCTTGGGGCGGTGATCTCCCATATGCGTGGGAGATAGAGGATCAGTATGGATAGTTTGCTTAGTTCGGCCGCCGATTTCATCGCCAGACACCATGTCTGGGCCGGGGTCGTTCTGGGGGTTGTCACCTTTTTCGAGTCGCTGGTGGTCATCGGCGCCTTCGTGCCGGCCACGGGCCTGCTGGTGGCGGCGGGCGGCCTGGTCGCGGCGGGCGTCCTTGATCCTTGGACTGTGATTGCGGGCTGCGTGATCGGCGCGGTCATGGGGGACGCCATCTCCTACTGGATCGGACGGCGACTGGGCACGGGCGTTCTGCGCCAGCCGCTGCTGCTGCCGCATCGTCGCAAGATCGCCTGGACGCGGCTCTATTGCCGTCGCTACGGCGTGGCCTCCATCTTCATTGGCCGGTTCTTCGGTCCTCTGCGCGCCTTCGTGCCGGTCATGGTGGGGGTGCTGCGGATGCGTCAGCGCGTATTCCAGTTGGCCAATGTCACCTCGGCCTTCGTCTGGGTCCTGGCCATGCTGGCGCCCGGCTATCTGGCCGCCAAAGGTCTGGCGAAACTGGAGTTCATGAGCGAGGCCCATGGTCCGACCCTGATGCTGATCGCCTTTGGGACATTGGTGGTCGTCGCCGTCGTCGCCATGCGCTGGCTGAAGGGCAGGGCGGCCAGGCGCTCGGCCTTGCTGGCTGCGGCGGTCAAGTAAACTAGAACGTCATCCCGGCCGCAGCGCAGCGGAGAGCCGGGACCGTCCAGGACGTCGACGTCAGCGCTTCTTGCGGTCCCGGATAGGCGCTTCGCGCCTTCCGGGATGACGTAAAGAGCCCATGAAAAAAGGCCCGACCGGATGGTCGGGCCTTCTTCGTTCTCAGGACTGACCGCGTCAGTCGTGGCCGTGGCTGTGGCCGTGCGCATCCGCCTCGGCGGAGGCGGCGCCAGCGCTCCAGGCCTGACCGTCGGCGGTCTGGTGCCAGAAGGGCTGACGCGGGGCCTGGCCGACCTCGTTCATCTCCTTGTCGAAGATGCGGCCGTTGATCATGGTGTAGCCGATCTTGACCGTGTTGCGCAGGTTCTCCAGCGGGTTGGCGTCCAGCACGACCAGGTCGGCCAGCTTGCCGGCTTCCAGCGAGCCGATGTCCTTGTCCATGCCGAGCGCCGCGGCGCCGTTCAGGGTGCCGACGCGCAGGGCCTGATGTGGGGTCATGCCGCCCTGTTCGAACATCCACAGCTCCCAGTGGGCGCCGAGACCTTCACGCTGGCCGTGGGCGCCGATCTGCACCGACACGCCCTCGTCCGACAGGCGCTTGGCCTCGCGGGCGATGTCGATGTGGTTCAGCTCGTTTTCCGGGACATGGACCGGGCGCCGGGCGCGGCTGTCCAGAATGCGGCGCGGGACGTACTTCGTCAGGATGGGATCGTTCCAGACGTCCGTGGCCTGATACCAGTAGTTCTCGCCCCAGTTGCCGCCATAGGCCACGACCAGGGTCGGGGTGTAGGCCACCTTGGTCTGACGCCACAGCTGGTGCACGTCGGCATAGAGGCGCGCCAGGGGGATCGAGTGCTCGATCGTTGTGTGGCCGTCCACCACCATGCTCATGTTGTGTTGATACAGGGACCCGCCCTCGGGCACGACCATCATGCCCAGTTCGCGCGCGGCTTCCAGAATCTGCTGGCGCTGGTCGCGGCGCGGCTGGTTGTAGCTCTTGACGCTCCAGGCCCCCACGGCCTGCATCCGGCGCAGGTTGGACAGGGCGTCGTCCAGATCATTGACCTGGGCCGTGAACGGCGTCGCCGCGCCATAGAGGATGGTGCCGGTCGAGAAGATGCGCGGCCCGACCACCTTGCCGGCCTTGGCCAGTTCGCTGTGGGCGAAGATCTCGCTCGAATCATTGGACGGGTCGTGGATGGTGGTCACGCCGAAGGCCAGCGCGGCGTAGTTGACCCAGGACTGCTGCGGGATGATCTCGTCCGAGCCCATCGAGCCATGCCAGTGGGCGTCGATCAAACCGGGGATGATGGTCTTGCCCGCCATGTCCATGACGCGGGCGTCGGCCGGGACCGTCACCGAGCCGCGGGGGCCGATGGCCTCGATGCGGTTGCCGTTGACGACGACCACGCCGTCCTCGATGACCTCGTCGCCCTTCATGGTGATCAGGCGGGCGCCGCTCAGGACCACGCGGCCGGTCGGCTTGGCGTAGTCGGTGCTGAAGCCGATCTTGACGCCATGCTCGGCGGGCTTGGGCAGTTCGGCGGGCGCGCCCTCGGCGAAGGCGAAGCTCTCTTGCAGCGGGCGCGAGAACAGCTCCGGTCCCATCGACCATTGCAGACGGCTGGAATCGCCCGACCAGTGCAGCCACTCGCCGGCGTCGCGGGTCACGCGGGTCTGGGGCAGGGCCTTGGTCTCGGCGCCGACCGTGACGGCGCGGCCGGTCGAGACGAAGGGCGCCACATAGGCGTTGAAGCGCTCGGTCCAGGCGACCCAATGCTCATCAGGCGAGACCGAGAACTCGGCGGCCCATTCGCTGCTCAGGTGGGTGCGCTCGTCCTCGCCCGACAGGTTGACCGATTTCAGCACGCGCTTATCGCCGTCGCGCCCCGTCAGGAAGACGCGGTCGTTGCGGGCGCCGAACTGCGGGTTGGAGCCCTCATCGGTGATCAGGGTCGCCTCGCCGCCGCGCACCGAGGTGCGATAGACGCCCGGCTCGCGGCTCCACAGGGCCGTGCGCAGGAAGCCGTCGCTGGAGGTGCGATAGACGACGGTCTGGCCGTCCGGCGAGAACTGCGGCTCCAGATAGTGGCCGGGCTGGGCGCTGATGACGCGGCCCTCGCCGCCGGCGGCGGGAATCACCCGCAGGGTGCCCAGGTCCTGATCGTTCCAGGTCGTGTAGACGATGGAGCGGCCGTCGCGCGACCAGGACGGATAGAGCTCGAAGTGGTCGCTCTGGCGCGTCAGGCGACGCGGAGCGCCCGCCACGCCGTTCCTCAGGTCGCGAATCCACAGATTGCCCAGGGCCTCGAACACCACCTTGGAGCCGTCGGGCGAGGTCTGGGCCCAGCGGACCATCTTCACGTCGAACTGATCCGGCGCGACCTCGACGGGGAAGCGCACGGCCTCCTGCACGCGACGGGTGTCGGCCACGTGGAAGGGGATTTCGCTGACGGCTTTCGACGCCACGTCGATGCGATGGATCTTGCCGCCGGCCCAGAAGACGATCGAACGGTTGTCGGGCGTCCAGCTCATCGTCGGATAGACGCCGTGGATGGCCCAGGTTTCCTGCAGGTCGCGGTCCAGGGCGTCGTGGATCGGGGTCTCGCGGCCCGATTCCAGGTCCATGACGTAGAGGACGGACTTGTACCGATCACGCCGGATGAAGGCCAAGGACTTGCCGTCGGGCGAGGGGGTGGGGCGAATCGAGCCGCCCGGCCCGGTGACGAAGGGCGTGACCTCGCCCGTTTCGCGATCCAGGCGACGGATCACATAGATCTGGGTGTTCGGGTCCTTGGAATAGTCGAACACGCCGCCCGCGGTGGCGTCGTCGCTGAAGTAGAGATAGCGGCCGTCGGGCGAGAAGGCGGGCTCTCCCGTGTCCTTCTGCTGGGTGCGGCGTTCGGTCAGTTGCACGCCGCCGCCGCCGCCCCGGTGATAGAGCCACATCTCGCCCGCGCCCAGTGAGCGCGACGAGGTGAAATGCTTGCGGCCGACGACGAACTGGCCGTCCGGCGACCAGTCAGGCTGGGTCAGCAGGCGGAAGGTCTCGTTCGACACCTGCTTGGCGTTCGACCCGTCGCGATCCATGACCCACAGGTTGTCGCCGCCGCCCCGGTCCGAGGTGAAGGCGATGGAGCGGCCGTCCGGCGAATACTTGGGCTGCATGTCCCAGGCGACGCCCGAGGCGATGGCGCGGGCCTCGCCGCCGCTGATCGGCATGACATAGATGTCGCCCAGCAGGTCGAAGACGATCTCGCGGCCGTCCGGGCTGACGTCCAGCGACATCCAGGTGCCCTCGGTGACGTCGATGGTCGCATCGTGCGACGCGCCCGGCGGGTTCTGGACGTCCCATTTCGGCTTGGCGGGCGTGGTCGCGGTCGCCGTCGAATCGGCTGCGGGCGTCGTCTCGGACGCGGTCTGGGCGAACGCCGGGAAGGCCACGGCCAAGGCCGCGACGGTGGTCAACAAGCTGCGCTTCATGGAAAGCCCCAAACCCCTCGAAACTGAGTTCCGAAGGTCTAGCGGCCAGGGGGCTGTCTTGACCAGACGTCCGGGATCGACCGGGCGCATTTCGTCCGCGTCAGGACAGCGCATCTGATTGTCGGGGAGAGTGGCCCGGATCCTTGCAAATCAATGATCTGCAAGGATCCGGATGGTGCCGCCGGGGGGAATCGAACCCACGACCTCAGCCTTACCAAGGATGCGCTCTACCACTGAGCTACGGCGGCGGTCACTGAGGAAGCGGCCGTATAGCCAACGGCTTCGGCCGGGCCAAGTGCAAAATGCATGCTTGATCAAAAACTTTGCTCGGCGTCTGCTGCACATCATGGACACGCCGCCCAAAGACGCTCTTTCTCCCGCTCCGACCACGGAGCCCTCACGCGAGCAGAAGGCCAGGGCGGAGCGGGCCGTGCGGCTGGCCGCGGCCCTGCGCACCAACCTCAAGCGTCGCAAGGCCCCTGCCGCTCCGGCGCGTCCCGCCGCAGAGCGCAACTGAAAGTCATCGCGCCCGCGCGCATCCGGCCCTTTCGCGAGGGCGCAAGGGCTTGCTAGATAGCCGGTTCGCCGGGACGCAGTGTTTCCGGCCGTGAAAGATTCCATGGACAGCATCGTCATCCACGGCGGCAACCGCCTGAACGGCCAGATCGAGGTCAGCGGCGCCAAGAATTCGGCCATCAAGCTGATGGCGGCGTCAATTCTGACGGATCAGCCCCTGCTGCTGACCAACATGCCGCGTCTGGCCGACACCCGTTTCCTGGGCCAGCTGCTGCAGCAGTTTGGCGTCGAGGTTACGGAACGCGACGGCGCAGACGGGCAGGAGACCCTGTTCCACGCCGCAGAGCTGACCTCGACCTTCGCCCCATATGACCTGGTTCGGCAGATGCGGGCCTCGTTCAACGTCCTGGGGCCGCTGCTGGCCCGCACCGGCAACGCCAAGGTTTCGCTGCCCGGCGGCTGCACCATCGGCGCGCGCCCGGTCGATCTGCACCTGATGGCCCTGTCGGCCATGGGGGCGGCGATCGAGCTGGAAGAGGGCTATGTCTCGGCCACGGCGCCCAGAGGGCTGCGCGGCGCAGAAATCGAGTTTCCCTTCGTCTCGGTGGGAGCCACGGAACATGCCCTTCTGGCGGCGGTCCTGGCCAATGGCGTGACGGTGCTGAAGCGGGCGGCTCGCGAACCCGAGATCGGGGATCTGGCCCGCTGCCTGATCGCCATGGGCGCCAGGATCGAAGGCTTGGACACCGACGTCCTGACCATCACCGGCGTCTCGTCGCTGAGCGGCGCGACCTGGTCGGTGATTCCGGACCGGATCGAGATGGGCAGCTATGCCCTGGCCGCCGCCATGGCCGGGGGCGAGGTGCGCCTGACCAAGGGCCGCGCCGACCTGATCACCGCCCTGACCGACAAGATGGTCGAGGCGGGGGTCGAGGTCGAACCGACCGCCGACGGCGTCATCGTTCGACGTGATCCCGCGCAGCGGCTGAAGGCGGTCAACGTCACGACCGAAATCTATCCGGGCTTCGCCACCGACTTGCAGGCCCAGTTCATGGCGCTGATGACGACCGCCGAGGGCGAGAGCATCATCCACGAGAACATCTTCGAGAACCGCTTCATGCACGCGCCCGAGCTGGCGCGCCTGGGCGCGGACATCTCGGTCCATGCGGGCGAGGCGCGGGTGCGCGGGGTCGAGAAGCTGACCGGGGCGCCTGTCATGGCCACCGACCTGCGGGCCTCGATCAGCCTGGTCATGGCCGGCCTGGTCGCGGAGGGCGAAACCACGGTCGGTCGTGTGTATCATCTGGATCGCGGCTTCGAGCGGATGGAAGAAAAGCTGGGAGCCTGCGGCGCCGACGTGCGGCGCGTGAAGGGCGAGGCGGATGAGCACTGAGGTCGACACGGTCTCTGACAACGACGCGGCGGCGGAGTCTCTCGCGCCGATGGAGCCCTTGCGCCTCTTGGCCGAGGACGCTGTCGACCTGCAGATCATCTCGGCTGCGCTTCAGGACGCCATCATGCGTCCTGTCGACATCCGCTGGGAAAAGGAAGCCCGGCGCCTGACCATCGTCCTGTCGCGCTTCTGTTGGGAATGCGGCGGCACGCGGGTGATGGCCGCCATGCAGTTCGGCGACGTCGAGGCGGTCAAGAGCCGCCGCCTGCCGCGCCTGCCCGAATCGGCGCTGGAGCTGCTGGCGCTCGACTTCGAGCCGACCGAGGCGCCCGGCGGCCGCGTCATCCTGATGTTCGCCGGCGGCGGCGATCTGCGCATCGACGTGGAATGTCTGGACGCCGTCCTGACCGACCTGTCGGACCGCTGGCCTGCGCGGATGGCCCCGACCCATCTGGACGAGACTCAATCATGAGCGGGCCGCACAAGCTGTCTTCCATCGAGGTGGACGCCGCGACCCTGCCGGCCGCCACCGCCGAGATCGAGCACCAGCGTCGAGTCGCCATCTTCGACCTGGTCGAGGCCAACAGCTTCGCGCCCGAGGGCGCCGAGGGCGGGCCCTATACGCTTCGCCTGTCGTCGCAGGAGAACCGCCTGGCCTTCGATATCGCCGGGCCGGACTTCGCCCGCACCCACGTTCTGTCGCTGTCGCCGATGAAGACGGTGATCCGTGACTACGCCCTGATCTGCGAAAGCTACTACGAAGCCCTGCGCGGCTCGTCGCCCAGCCAGATCGAGTCGGTCGATATGGGCCGTCGTGGCCTGCACAATGAAGGCGCCGAACTGCTCAAGGCGCGGCTCGACGGCAAGGTCGCGATCGACCACGAAACCGCCCGTCGGCTGTTCACACTGGTTTGCGCCGTCTATCGACGCGGCTGAACTCGACTATTTCGGCGTTTTGGTGCATTAGGCGCCTCCTTCACGGCTTGCGTTCACACCCGACGCGAGCCTTAAGCTGTTTTACGGGTGAGAGAGACCGCATGGCCAAGGAAGAGCTTCTCGAGTTCCCCGGCACCGTCAGCGAACTGCTGCCGAACGCCACCTTCCGCGTAACGCTGGAAAACGACCACGAGATCATCGCCCACACCGCCGGCAAGATGCGCAAGAACCGCATCCGCGTCCTGGCGGGCGACAAGGTGCTGGTTGAAATGACGCCCTACGACCTGACCAAGGGCCGCATCACCTATCGCTTCAAGTAAGGACGCGCGTGTCGCGTCCTGACCTTTCGGCTCCTAGGCTGGTTCTGGCCTCGTCGAGCCCGCGCCGCATAGAACTGCTGGCGCAGATCGGGGTGGTTCCCGATCATGTTGATCCCGCCGACATCGACGAGACCCCGCTGAAGGGCGAGACGCCGACGCGTCTGGCCGAGCGGCTGGCGCGCGGCAAGGCCGAGGTCGTGGCCGCGCGTTCGCCCGACGCCATCGTCCTGGCCGCCGACACCGTCGTCGCCCTGGGCCGTCGCCTGCTGGAAAAGCCGGCCGACGAGGCCGAGGCCAGGCGCTTCCTTGAACTGCTGTCGGGCCGCAATCACCGCGTCTTCACCGGCGTCGTCGTGATCGCCGATGGTCAGGCGACCAGCCGCGTCGTCGATACCCGCGTCTCGTTCAAGACCCTGTCGGCCGAAGAGATCGCAACCTACGTCGCCTCGGGCGAATGGCGCGGCAAGGCGGGCGGATACGGCATCCAGGGGGCGGCCGCCGCCTTCGTGCGCCGTATCGTCGGCAGCCATCCCGCCGTCATGGGCCTGCCCCTCTATGAGGCGGCCAATCTGCTTCGGGGCGCCGGCTGGCGACCCCGCGTCGCCTGACATGGCTGATGTCGAGGTCTTCCTCGATCAGACGCCGGGCGAGACCCGCGGCGTCGTCGCCCGCAACGGGCGCTTCCATCATCTGATCCTCCAGCGTGACAGCGACCGGCCGAGCGATCGGCTGGGCGCGCGTTGCGTCGGGCGTATCGCGCGGGTCGAGCCGGGTCTGCGCGGCGCCTTCGTCGATCTGGGGGCGGGCGAGCCGTTCGGTTTCCTGCCGCTGGGCCAGAACGACAGGCCGGGGGAGGGGAGCAAGGTTGAAGTCGAGGTCTCCGCCGAGCCGCGCGAGCGCAAGGGTCCTGTGCTTCGCCGCATCGGCGAAGCGGCCGGCGAGCCGCGCCTGCTGACAGCGGGGTCTGACGTGGCCGCGATTCTTTCCCTACTGGCGCCGGGCGTCGTCCCTCAGACCGGCGTGGTCGCGATTCGCGCCGCCCTGGAGGCTGAGGAGGATGCGCTGTCCGCCTCCGTCGTTGATTCCGCCAGCGGTCTGGACCTGATGATTCAGCGCACCCGCGCCCTGATCGCGGTCGATATCGATCATGCGCCCGCGCCGGGTCGCGATTCCCGCAAGAGCCGCGAGGCGGCGAACCGTGCCGGATTGTCGCACGCCGCCCGCCT
Organism: Brevundimonas sp. NPDC058933; assembly: GCF_049315965.1. Lineage (NCBI taxonomy): Bacteria > Pseudomonadati > Pseudomonadota > Alphaproteobacteria > Caulobacterales > Caulobacteraceae > Brevundimonas > Brevundimonas sp. NPDC058933. The sequence continues at coordinate 1,105,349 of NZ_JBMOSL010000001.1, read as the reverse complement.
TCTGACCCTGAAAGGGTGGGGCGGGCTGATCGTGATCGATCTGATCGGCGCCGGCCTGCATGGCGACACTATAATGAAGGGCGTTCGCGCGGCCTTCGCTGACGAGCCCAAGGCTGTCTTCGGCCCGCTGAGCCGTTTCGGCCTGATGCAGTTGTCCTTGCCGTGGCGTCGAACCCCTCTGGATGAGCGATTGCTGGATGCGGCCGGACGGCTGAACCTGGAGGCGCGCGCCATCGCTGTCGTCCGTCACCTGCGTCTGGCCATGTTGTCCGATCCCGCCACGCCGCGTTTCGTTGCGCGCTGTGGTCCTGAAGAGGCGGCGCTGGCCGCAGCCTGGGTTCAGGCGCTGGGGCCGAGGGCCGGGCTGCGGGCCGATCCGTCGATGGCTGCCGGCGCTGTCAGAATTGAAGAGGCTCTCTAATGTCGCTCTGCCCCATCTGCCGCCGCCAGAAGGCGGTCGAAGCCTATAAACCTTTCTGCTCCAAGCGCTGCGCCGACGTCGATCTGCAGCGCTGGTTCACCGGCGGCTACGCTGTTCCGACCGATGACGCCGTCGATGATGAAAAAGATCGCTGAATTGAGTAAATTGGCGTCTGGACAGCCTCTCCGGCCTCGCCTATAGACCCGCCTCTCGCGACGAGATCGCGCGCCTGGATAGCTCAGCTGGTAGAGCAGCGGATTGAAAATCCGCGTGTCGGTGGTTCGAACCCGCCTCCAGGCACCACTCCCCTTACAAATGAAGCGTCAACGTTCCCCAAGGATCTGCGCGCAAGCTACGCCGTAAAATGGCCTAAATTTCGCCTTGGGAATTGCATTTCAGTAACATGCCGTGATGCGACGTTTTCGTGTCGTCTTTATAACGAAAACTGCAAATTTCTTGCCGACCTACCCGATTGCTGCAGGTGCGAAGGGGAAAAGAAACTTTGCGGACTTGACGCTAAGATAGCCGTTCGCCAAAGGGTCTTAACCGCATTCCTGCTTGCAGGTCGGGGTTACCGGGATATTGTGTCCTGGACCTTGGCGGCGACGCCCGTTTTCGAACGGACGTTGCGGGGGGGCGGCTCCATACGTCGGGCTCGATCCAGGCGATGGCGCAATTTCATTATAGGGACGGCCGACTGACGCGGTCCGTGTCTTGGGTTCCACGTGTCAGACCAAAGCAGGAACTGGCGAACAATGCTCGATAGCAAGAAGACGAATATCCTCCTCGCACTGGCCGGCGCTGCCGTCCTGATGGCGAGCTCGCCGGTTCTGGCGCAAGACGCCGCAACCCCGGCCGCTGATCCGGCAGCCGCTGCTTCGACCGCCGCTCCGGCCGCCGACGCTGCTGCTCCGGCTGCTGACGCCGCCGCCCCCGCTGCTGACCCCACCACGGTCAGTGAATCGGTTTCGGGCGGTCACGGCAGCGGCGGCATCACCCCGGTCTCCATGTTCATGGAAGCCACCGCAGTGGTTAAGGTCGTCATGATCGGCCTGCTGCTGGCCTCGATCTTCTCGTGGACCCTGCTGCTCATCAAGCTGCTGGAGTTCGGCGCGCTGAACAAAGCCACCGACCGCTTCCTGGAAGCCTTCCGCGGCGCTCGCACCATCGCTGACATGCGTCGCGTGTCGACGTCGGAAGAGTTCGACGGCAACCCGCTGGCCGACATGGCCGCCGCCGCCACCGAAGAAATCGAACTGTCGCGTCAGGCTGGCCTGAGCGTCACCGGCGATCACCGCGACTCGGCGCTGCTGCGCGCCCAGACCGCTGTGGCTGCTGTTCAATCGGGTCTGCCCAAGCGCCTCTCGGGCGGCCAGCAGTTCCTGGCTTCGGTCGGTTCGACCGGTCCGTTCGTCGGTCTGTTCGGCACCGTTTACGGCATCATGAACTCCTTCATCGGCATCGCCGAGTCCAACACGACCAACCTGGCCGTTGTTGCTCCGGGTATTGCTGAAGCCCTGCTGGCTACCGGTATCGGCCTGTTCGCCGCTATCCCGGCCGTTATCTTCTACAACTACTTCAACACGCGCATCTCGAACTACGGCACGCGTTCGGACGGCTTCAACGCTGAACTGATCAACGCCATCTCGCGTCAGCTCGACAAGGGAGCGTAAGACGGATGGCCGCCAAACTTTCCGGTTCCGGCGGCGGCAAGTACACCGTCGAGGCGAACGCCGAGATCAATGTCACGCCTTTCGTCGACATTATGCTCGTTCTCCTCATCATCTTCATGGTGGCGGCTCCGCTCGCCACCGTGTCGGTGCCGGTGAAACTGCCTCGCGCCGTTGCGCCTCCTGGCAAGAACCCGCCGACGCCGGTCTTCATCTCCATCCAGAATGATGGCGATGTGTGGATTGGCGACCTGCGGTCATCGCCTGGTTCGCTTGGTGAAGATCTGAAGGTTCAGATCGGACGCAGGAACCCCTCCGAAGAACGTATTTTCATTCGCGCAGACCAGCAGACCCGGTACGGCGATTTCATGCAGGTCATGAACGCCCTCCAGGATAACGGTTTCTACAGCGTCGCCCTCGTTGGCGAAGAGAGTTAAGGGGGGCGGGCGAATAGCATGACAGCTGAACCTCACGTCCACCGGGATCCCATCCTGGATCCGCCGAAGAAGAAGAAGAAGCTTTCGACCGGCGCCATCGTGGGCATCACCATTTCGGTGATCGTTCACGCCCTGGCGGGCCTGTACTTGTACAACAACAAGTTCGTGTTGAAGGAGATGACCTACGAGGATGAGGCCGTCGACGTCGAGCTGATGGAGGTTCCGCCTCCGCCGCCTCCGCCGCCGCCGCCGCCGCCGCCTCCGCCGGACACCCCTCCGCCGCCGAAGCTTCAGGTGCGTGAACCGCAGATCAACACCCAGGCGCCTCCGCCTCCGGTGACTGTGGCTATCGAACCGACGAAGAAGGAAGACCGTCAGGAATACACGGGCCCGCCCGTGATCGTCCCCGGACCTCCGCCTCCGCCGGCTCCTCCCGCTCCGCCGCGTCCTTCGGTCATCACCAACCCGAGCTGGTCTCGCCAGGTCCAACCCGAGTTCCCGGAACGCGCCCAGTCGCGCGGTATCGAGTCCGGTTCGGCCAAGGTGAACTGCGCCGTTGCGCCTAACGGCAGCCTTTCGGATTGCCGGCTGGTGTCGGAAGACCCCTCTGGCGCCGGTTTCGGCCAGGCGGTTCTTCGGGCGGCCCGTTCGGGTCGTCTGGCGCCGCGGACTGTCGATGGCGCCGCCGTCGGCGCCCGCGTCGAGTTCACGACCCGCTTCCGTCTGGACTAGGGATCTCATCCGAGATCAGGTTGAACGCCCTGGAGGAAACTCCGGGGCGTTTTTCTTTGTCTGACGCCCCGCAGTCTGGCGCTGGCCTGGAGCCTTGCCCATGGTCGCTATCGAATTTCTGAAGGATCCGCCGTGAACAAGCTTGTCGTCATCATCGCCGCCACGACGACCCTGGGTCTTGGCGTGGTCGGTTGCGCCTACAACGAGAGCCTGGGCCGCAACCAGTTCCTGATCGTGGACGACAGCGCCCTGATTCAGCAGTCGAACGCCGCCTGGGCTGAGACCCTGAAGTCGCAAAAGGTGTCGACCAACGCCGCCCAGAACGAACGGGTGCGTCGCGTGGGCGGGCGCATCGTGCAGGCGGCGGGTCTTGCGGGCCGTAGCTGGGACTATGCCGTGTTCGAGGACGCCGGCCCTAACGCCTTCGTCCTGCCGTCCGGTCAGATCGGCGTCACCACCGGCCTGCTGAAACTGGTTCAGAACGACGACCAGTTGGCTGCGGTGCTTGGCCATGAGGTCGGTCACGTCGTCGCCCGCCACGCGGCTGAACGCTATTCGACGCAATCGACCACAGGTCTGGTTCTGGGCGCGGTTCAAAGCCGGGCAGGAGACTACTCCCAGGCGGTCGGCGCGCTCGGCGGCATGGGCGCGCAGTTTGGCCTGCTGCTGCCCTTCTCGCGCAACCATGAGCTGGAGGCGGATCGTCTCGGCGTCGATTACATGGCCGCCGCGGGCTACAGGCCGTCTGAATCTCTGGCCCTGTGGCGGCTGATGGCGCAGCAGCGCCAGTCGGGCGCGCCGGAATTCGCCTCGACCCACCCGTCTGACCAGACCCGGATCACGGCGCTTCAGCAGTATATCGCCAGCCGCGGCTGGAACTGACGGGGAATAAACCGAAAATCCTTCACAAGCATATTGCCGACTGGAGCGAGGCCCGCTAGAGAACCGCCCTCGCGTTGATCGCGCCGCCTTAGCTCAGTTGGTTAGAGCGCCGGTTTGTGGAACCGGAGGTCCTCAGTTCAAGCCTGAGAGGCGGTACCATCGCTCCAACGAATCGCTTTCGGCGACTTGGAGTGGTGACGACATGAGCGACGCTTCCCCCATGTGGGACCCCCGCCAATACAATCGCTTTGAAGCCCAACGCGATCGCGCCGCGCTCGATCTTCTGGTGCGTCTGCCTGAGGATCTTGATCCGGCCGAGATCTGGGACCTGGGCTGCGGCACGGGCCAGCACGCGGCCCTGCTGAAGCGCCGCCACCCGAACGCCCAGGTCCATGGCATGGATTCCAGCACCGCCATGCTGGATCAGGCCCACGCCCTGTCGACCGAGGTGGACTGGTCCGTTGGCGACATCGCGACCTGGACGCCCGAACGACCCGCCGACCTGATTCTGGCCAACGCCTCGCTGCAATGGCTGCCGGATCACGCTGACCTGTTCGTCCATCTGGCCGAAGCGCTGGCCGCCGGCGGCCTGCTGGCCGTGCAGATGCCGATGGCCTGGGAGACGCGCCACCACGCCCTCATGCGCGAGACGGCGGCCGAGGGGGCGTGGGCGTCGCTGTTGGCGGGCGTGGACACCATCGCGCCCCTGCTGCCGGCTGAGGCCTACTACGAGGCGCTTTCGCCGCTGTGCGACCACATCGACATCTGGGCCACGACCTATCTGCACGTCCTGACGGGTAAGGACGCCGTGCTGGAATGGATGAAGGGCACGGCGCTGCGACCCTATCTGACCGCGCTGGCCAGTGATCCGCCGATGCAAGAAGCCTTCTTGAAGGCGCTGGGCGAGCGGCTGTCGTCGGCCTTCCCTAGACGGGCGGACGGAGCAACTCTTCTACCATTTCCTCGTCTGTTTCTGGTGGCGCAAAGGCGCTGACCCGGTGGCGATGCAGGTGCTCGATCGGGCAGTTCAAGGTGGTCAGGGAAGCCTGAGCGGCGGCGTAGCCTGAGGACACGGCCGGCTCATAGGCCTTCCAGTCACGAATATCGACGCCTTCGGGGCGAGGCTGGATGAGCAGGTCGCTGTCGGCGCGCGCCTGTTGCAGTTCCGCCTCCGTCGTCAGGGTGGCCGAGCGCATCAGCACCGAGACGATGGGCGGCCCCTTTTTCCAGGCGCCGGAAAGGATCCAGCGCCACCACGAGGGCGGGTTCTCCAGCGCCTGAGGGTCCACGCCGCGCGTCTGGGACACGTCGACGCCGACAACCGGCCCGCTGTTCAGTCGACGCATCACCTCGCTGGGGAAGTTTCTCAGCACGGCGCCGTCCACCAGCACCTGACCGTTCATCACCACCGGCGGCATGACGCCCGGAATGGAGATTGAGGCGCGCAGGGCGTGACGCAGCATGCCTTCCCGATGCACCTCGATCTTGCCGGAGGTCAGATTGGTCGAGACAGCGAAGAAGGGCAGGGGCATGTCCTCGATGGCCACGTCGCCGTAGGCGTCCTGCATCAGGTTCGCGACCTTGCGGGCATGGGTCATGGCGATGATCGGAAAGGCGATGTCCGACAGCGGGTCGGATTCGACGAAGGCCTTGCGGATGCGCTCGTCCAACTCCTCGTCTGACCAGCCCAGGCCGGGGCCGGCGGCGATGACCGCCCCCATGGAGGAGCCGCCGATGAAGTCGATGGGCATGCCGGCCTCACGCAGGGCCTTCAACGCGCCGATATGAGCGTAGGCGCGGGCGCCGCCCCCTGACAACACCACGCCGACGGCGGAGCCCGTGACAATGCGGGCGATCCGCGCCGTGTCGTCGAAAAGGCCTTCAACGGCATGGAACCAGCGCCCGGGCCTGAAGGTCTCCAGCCAGACGCGGGTGTTGGTGGGCCGGGCCATGTGCGGGGCGCGCAGCAGGATCAGGTCGGTCAGCGGGTGGGCTTCGTCTGCGACCTGAAGCGGCGGAATGGGCGGGTGCGGCGCATGGTCGGCGTCGCCAACCATGAAGACGCGGTCCACCTGTCTCGCACACAGCGAGGCCCATCCCGGCTCGTCGGCCTCGGCGATATAGAGGACGTAGTCGTGCGCATCCTCGACGCCCGAAAACCATTCGGCCGCCGACGACAGAGCCGTCTGGTCGATGATGCGGCAGGTGAAGCCCTGGGCCTCAACGGCGCGGGCGACGCGCTCGACGAAGCTGCGGATCGGCTGCCGCCGCGCCGAGATGAAGCCGAAGACGGTCGGGTCGGATCCCGTCGAGTTGCGATCGCGCGCACGGGTCAGCATGATCTGGCCCAGTTCGGCCATCAGGGCCGGCTCGGCGCGAGCCGCATCGAAGAAGGCGTCCCGCGGCAGGGCGATAACGTCGCTGTCGCGCAGAGCCACGACGTTGGCCAGGTGCGTGGTGCCGGCCAGCATGGCCATTTCGCCGACGGGATCGCCCGGCTTGATGACGCCCACGAATTGCGATCCGCGTCCGTTGTCGTCGCGAAACACGCCCAGCCGCCCGGCGCGCAAAAGATACAGGGTGTCGGCCGGATCGCCGGCGGAGAAGAGCCGCTCACCCCGCGTCAGGGCGAACCAACTGGCGCGCGTGTTCTTTGTGCCCTCAAAGACGCGCGCGAGCGCAGCTTCAAGCGTGTCGGGACGTTCAACAGCCATGGGATCGTTTATGCCGGATTTCGTCCGACAGGAAAGCGGGTGCTTCCCCCCGAGGCGGAAGCCTCCTAAACCTTGGGCATGCCCAAGCTGATTTCCGCCGTCGATCGCAACAGTCCTGCTTTCAAAACGCTGGATGCGCACAATCGCGCCCTGCGGGACGCGCTTTATGAAAAGGTGGCCAAGGCCGCGCGGGGCGGTTCAGACGCCAGCCGCGACCGCCACGTGGCGCGCGGCAAGCTCCTGCCGCGCGACCGGGTCGAGCGCCTGCTGGACCCCGGCTCGCCCTTCCTCGAGGTCGGACAGCTGGCCGCCAACGGCATGTATCGCGACGAAGCCCCCGGCGCGGGCATGATCTGCGGCGTCGGTCGGGTGTCCGGCCGCGAGGTCATGATCGTCTGCAACGATCCGACGGTGAAGGGCGGCGCCTACTTCCCCATGACGGTGAAGAAGCATCTGCGGGCGCAGGAGATCGCCGAGCAGAACAACCTGCCGTGCGTCTACCTGGTCGATTCGGGCGGCGCCAACCTGCCGCATCAGGCCGAGGTCTTCCCGGACCGCGACCACTTCGGCCGCATCTTCTTCAATCAGGCGCGGATGAGCGCGAAGTCGATCCCGCAGATCGCCTGCGTCATGGGCTCCTGCACCGCCGGCGGCGCCTATGTGCCGGCCATGTCAGACGAGACGGTCATCGTGCGCAATCAGGGGACCATCTTCCTGGCTGGCCCGCCGCTGGTGAAGGCCGCCACCGGCGAGGTCATCTCGGCTGAGGAACTGGGAGGGGCCGAGACCCATGGCCGCAAGTCCGGCGTGGTCGACCATGTGGCCGAGAACGACGAGCATGCCCTGGAGATCGTCCGCTCCATCGTCGCCAACCTGAACACGGTCAAGGATGTGCCGCTGGACGTGCGCGAGCCGCGCGCCCCGGCCCTGGACCCGCAAGAGCTTTACGGCCTGATCCCCGACGACGTGCGCGCGCCCTATGATGTCCGCGAGGTCATCGCCCGCATCGTCGACGGCTCGGACTTCGATGAGTTCAAATCGCTTTACGGCGCCAGCCTGGTCTGCGGCTTCGCCCGCATCTGGGGCTATCCGGTCGCCATCCTGGCCAACAACGGCGTCCTGTTCTCGGAGAGCGCCCAGAAGGGCGCGCACTTCATCGAACTGGCCTGCAAGCGCAAGATTCCGTTGCTCTTCCTGCAAAACATCTCCGGCTTCATGGTTGGCGGCAAGTACGAGGCCGAAGGCATAGCCAAGCACGGCGCCAAGCTGGTGACGGCGGTCGCCTCGGCCGAGGTGCCGAAGTTCACGGTCCTGATCGGCGGCAGCTTTGGCGCCGGCAACTACGGCATGTGCGGCCGGGCCTACAGCCCGCGCTTCCTCTTCACCTGGCCCAATAGCCGCATCAGCGTGATGGGCGGCGAGCAGGCCGCCTCGGTTCTGGCCGCCGTCCACCGCGACGCCGAGACCTGGACGGCCGACGAAGCCGAGAGCTTCAAGGCCCCGATCCGCCAGAAGTACGAGGACGAGGGCAACCCCTACTACGCCACCGCTCGCCTGTGGGACGACGGCGTCATCGACCCGGTCCAGACCCGCGACGTCCTGGGCCTGGCCATCAGCGCCAGCCTGAACGCCCCCATTCCGGAAACGCGCTTCGGCGTGTTCAGGATGTAGGGTGAAGATATTGTACGGTGTTCAAAATCTGCTTGTAGCGAGGCGACGCGGCTGGAAAGGTCGCATCGGCGATCTCGATCCGGGATCGAAATCTGCACGACAAGGACAGTGATCATGAAGAAGACTGCAGCTCTCATCGCCTTGACGGCCCTGCTCGCGGCTTGCGGATCGCAGGCCGACTCGAAACCCGCAGCGGCGACGGAAGAGGCTCCGGCGATGGCTTCAACGCCGCAGGCCGCAGCGGCCGAACCCGTTTCTGCGGCCGAGGAGGAGGCCGCACGCGCAGGCCAGCCGTCGCAGGCGGTCTTCCCCGTCGGCTATCGCGGCGAGTGGGACTATAGCGACGACGGCTGCGCCAAGGACGAGAGCGGCACTCGCTTCATCATCACCGCCAACGAGATCAAGGGCTACGAGGACACCTCGAAGCTGGTGGCGCTGGAAACCCTTGAAGGGCAGGGCGACGCCATCCGCGTGGTTCTGGAAAGCCAGTCCTCTGAAGGGGACCAAACCCTCGTACAGATCCTGCGTCTGTCTCCGGTCGCCGGCATTTCGCTGCGCGTCGAGCAAGACGGCAAGACCGTTCGCGCCAACCGTTGCGACCCCGTTTGATCCACCGGATCTCCGCCTTGAACCGCGGCGTCGTCCGCGTCAGCCTGGGCCTTTTGCTCGGGCTGGCGCTTGTCGGCGCGGGCCATGCGCAGACGCAGACCTCCATTCCTGTGCGTTTTCAGGGCGAGTGGAACAGCGACCCGAAACACTGCGGCGACCGCGAAAGCGGGACCAACCTGATCATCACGGACAAGGCGCTCATCTATTTCGAAGCGGGGGACGAGGTCCTGGCCGTTCATCCAGCGGAACTGGACGGGATCAACATCCTCGTCGACCACGAAGACTATGACGGGATCGAACGCCTCAGCCGCACGCTGATACTGTCAGACGACCACCAGAAGCTCAGCTTCACCTATGGCGACGGACCTGAGTCCGTCGTCCTGCGCTGCCCGCAAGGAAACCAAGATGGCCGACAAGCCGACTGAAGAAGACCTGAACGCCCTGGACGTCACCGACGCCGAGGCGGCCGAAATCAACGCCATCGCCCATCCCTTCGTCGCTGACCCGGCGCCGGACGCGGACAATGAACTGGTCAAGATCGACGCCCTGCCGTCGGGCGTGGTCTTCGTGACCATCAACCGTCCCGAAAAGCGCAACGCTTTTGACGCAGCCACCATCGCGGCCCTCTATCAGGCGTTCGAGACGCTGCACGGGGCCGACCGGGTCCGCGTGGTCTTCATCCGCGGCGCGGGCGGCACCTTCAGCGCGGGCGCCGACCTGAACTGGATGGCCGACGCCGCCGGCTGGTCCGAGAGCGACAACCGCGACGACGCCATGGGTCTGGCTAAAATGCTCAAGGCCCTGCACGACGTGCCGGCCCTGACGGTGGCTCTGGTCGAGGGCTCGGCCATGGGCGGCGGGGCCGGCATCGTCGCCGCCTGCGACATGGCCGTGGCGGTCGAGGGCGCGCGCTTCGCCTTCTCCGAGGTCAAGCTGGGCCTGATCCCCGCGACCATCGCTCCCTATGTCATCGAAGCCGTCGGCGCGCGTCGCGCCCGCCAGCTGTTCCTGACCGCCAACACCTTCGACGCCGACTACGCCGCTCATGCGGGGCTGATCGATCTGGTCCTGCCGGAAGGGTCGGTGGACGAGTTCATCTCCATGCTGACCGACAGCCTGACGACCTGTGCGCCCGGCGCCATGGGCGAGGCCAAGCGTCTGGTGAACGATGTGGCGGGCAAGGATATCGACCATCGCCTGCTGGAAGAGACCGCCAAGCGCATCGCTCGCGCCCGCGTCTCGGCCGAAGGCCAGGAGGGCGTCCGCGCCTTCCTCGACAAGCGCGCACCCAGCTGGGCTGAGTAAGACTGCTCAAATGACCCTTCTCCCCTTGTGGGAGAAGGTGTCAGCCGAAGGCTGACGGATGAGGGGTTGCGCCGCCCCAGCCGCTTCGTCTTCGATCCCATTTTTTGCGAGACCCCTCATCCGACCCGCTTCGCGGGCCACCTTCTCCCACAAGGGGAGAAGGGTAAGGAACAGCCTGATGTTCAAGTCCGTCCTGGTCGCCAATCGCGGCGAGATCGCCTGCCGCGTCTTCCGCACCGCCCGCCGCATGGGCCTGCGCACCATCGCCGTCTATTCCGAGGCCGACGCTCAGGCGCTGCACGTTCGCGAGGCGGACGAGGCGGTGCTGATCGGCCCGGCGGCGGCGCGCGAATCCTATCTGGATTCGGCCAAGGTGCTGGCGGCGGCCAAGGCGACGGGGGCGGAGGCCATCCACCCCGGCTACGGCTTCCTGTCCGAGAACGCCGACTTCGCAGAGGCGGTGATGGAGGCCGGGATCGTCTGGATCGGCCCGCAGCCGTCCTCGATCCGCGCCATGGGCCTGAAGGACGCGGCCAAGAAGCTGATGATCGAGGCCGGCGTGCCCGTCACCCCCGGCTATCAGGGCGAGGACCAGTCGGTCGAAACCCTGACGGCCGAGGCGGCGCGCATCGGCTATCCCGTCCTGATCAAGGCGGTCGCCGGCGGCGGCGGCAAGGGCATGAAGAAGGTCGACCGGGCCGAGGACTTCGCCGATGGTCTGGCTTCGGCCCAGCGCGAGGGCCAGTCGTCGTTCGGCGATCCGCGCGTCCTGATCGAGAGCTATATCACCCGCCCGCGCCACATCGAGGTTCAGGTCTTCGGCGACAGCCATGGCAATGTCGTCCATCTGCATGAGCGCGACTGCTCGCTGCAGCGCCGACACCAGAAGGTGATCGAGGAGGCGCCCGCGCCGGGCATGGATCAGGCCACGCGCGACGCCGTCACCGCCGCCGCCGTCCGCGCGGCCAAGGCCGTGAACTATCAGGGCGCAGGCACCATCGAGTTCATCGCCGACGCCTCGGACGGGCTGAAGGCCGACCGCATCTGGTTCATGGAGATGAACACCCGGCTGCAGGTCGAGCACCCGGTCACGGAATCCATCACCGGCGTCGATCTGGTCGAATGGCAGCTGCGCGTCGCGGCGGGCGAACCGATCCCGCTGGCTCAGGCCGACATCCCGATGAAGGGCTGGGCCATGGAGGCCCGCCTCTATGCCGAGGACCCGGCCCACGGCTTCCTGCCCTCCATCGGGCGGCTGGATCACTTCGTCATGCCGGACGACATTCGTGTCGACACCGGCGTGGAGCAGGGCGGCGAGGTCAGCCAGTTCTACGACCCGATGATCGCCAAGCTGATCGTCCACGCCGACAGCCGCGAAGCCGCCGCCGCCCGTCTGGCGAACGCCTGCCGCGAGGTCGAGGTCTGGCCCGTCCGCACCAACGCCGGTTTCCTGGCCCGCTGCCTGGACCACCCTCGCTTTGTCGAGGGCGACGTGGACACGGGCTTTATCGCTGCCGAGGAGGGGGCTTTGATCGCCTCGCCCGTTTCGGCGCAGGCTCTGGCTGGCGCTGCTGGCCTGATCGGGCTTGAGGCGGACGCCGCCGCCTTTGACGTCGAGGACAAGGCGCTGGCTCCGTGGCGGGCGGGCCTGTTCGGCTTCCGCATGAATGGCGCGGCTCAGTCGCGCACGGCCCTGCACCACGGCGACCAGCAGCACGCCGTGACCCTGGCTGGCGAGCCGGGTTGGCACGGACGTCAGTCGAGCTTTGACGTCGGCGTGGAGGGCGAAACCGCCCGCGTCTATGGTGAGACCGATCTGGTCGTGGTCGACGGCGATGTCGTCACCGCCTTCGCCCCGGACGCCGAGCGGATCGTGGTCTTTGACGACGGCGACGTCATCGAGTTCCGTCGCCGCAAGTCCAGCACCAGCGCTGGCGGTTCCGCCTCCGATGGCGGCCTTCGCGCGCCCATGCCGGGCAAGATCGTCGCCGCGCCGGCCAAGGCCGGCGACGCCGTGACCAAGGGCCAGCCTATCGTCGTTCTGGAAGCCATGAAGATGGAACACGCCCTGACCGCGCCCTTCGACGGCGTGGTGGCCGAGTTCAACGTCGCCGTCGGTGATCAGGTCGTGGACGGCGCCGTTCTGGCGGTGGTGAAGGCGGCGGACTAACCCCCGCCGTCATCCCGGACGGCCGTCTGGCCGATCCGGGACCCAGGCATCGGCTTCAAACACGGGCAGGGCTGGATCAGAGCCGCCGTCTGGGTCCCGGGTTCCGCTACGCGGCCCCGGGATGACGGAAGAGGTGGTTTCGCCAATCCCGCCAAGAGACTATGTGCCCCCCATGCCCCTTCACATGATCAAACTCTGCGTCGGCGTGTCCGAGGTCGAGACGCTGGAGGCGAACGTCGCCCGTTCCGACTGGCGCATCGTCCACACCCGCATGACGCCCAAACGCGCCGCCGAGATCGAGGACGGCGGTTCGCTCTACTGGGTCATGAAGGGCTCTGTGACCTGCCGTCAGCGCATCCTCGACATCACCACTGTCGGCGAAGGCAAGGCCAGCCGCTGCGAGATCAGGCTGGACAGCCAGGTCATCCGCACCGCGCCCCTGGCCCGGCGGCCGTTTCAGGGCTGGCGCTATTTCGAGCCCAAGGACGTGCCGCCGGACCTGTCCGTGGCCCAAGCGACGGACCTGCCCGACGACCTGGCGCGTGAGCTGCGCGAACTGGGCGCATGGTGACCCTTTCGTGGCTTTAGGCCGCAAGTGTTGACCTTTGGTCGTCGTCGTGGCCTGTCCCGGCTCCCATGACCAACGCCCTGTTCAGCTTCAAGACCCGCGAAACCCTGTCCGAGCTGCTGAAGCTGGCCTGGCCGGTCGTGCTGGCGCGTCTGGGCATCATGACCATGGGCCTGACCGACGCCATCGTCGTCGGCCACTACGCCAGCCGCGAACTGGCCTATCACTCCCTGGCCTGGGCGCCGTCATCGGTCGTCCTGACCACGGCGGTCGGCCTGATGATGGGCGTACAGGTCATGACCGCCCGCCTGCTGGGCGAGGGCCGCAAGGACGAGGTCGGCGCGGTCCTGCGTCGCGGCATGGTCTATGCGCTGCAGATCGGCGTCGTCTCGATGATCGCCCTGATGCTGCTGGGGCCGTTCGGGCTGCAGCACATGGGTCTGGAAGACGGACTGGGCGAGGGCGCTTCGCCCGCCCTGATGGTCTTCGCGCTTTCGATGCCGGCCTATCTGATCTCGGTCGCGGCCCAGTTCTTCCTTGAGGGGCTGCATCGGCCCAAGGCCGGGATGGTGGCCATGTGGGTCGCCAACGCCGTCAACCTGGGTCTCAATCTGATGCTGGTGCCGGACCTTCTGGGGCTGGGCGTCGATGGCGCGGTCGCCTCGGCCTTGGCCACCTTCGGCGCGCGCACCGCGCTGGCGATCTTCCTGGTCATCTTCATCCTGCGCCTGCCCGAGGCGAGGGCTCTGGGCGTCTTCAGCAAGCCGAAGCGCGACAAGGCGGTCGAGCGCGAGCAGGTCAAGGTCGGCGTCGGCGCCGGTTCGTCCAACTTCATCGAGGTCGGCGCCTTCGCCGCCATGACCGTTTTCGCCGGTCAGCTGGGCGCCGCCGAGACCGCCAGCTGGGCCGTGGTCATCAACGTCTCCGCCATCGTCTTCATGGTGCCCATGGGCCTGGGCTCGGCGACGGCGGTCCTGGTCGGCCGCAGCTACGGCGCGCGCGACCGGGACGGCGTCATGCGCGGGGGCCTGGCCGGCATCGGCGTGGTCACGGTCCTGGCCTTCATCATCGCGATCGGCCTGTGGCTGACCGCCCCCCTGGTGGTCAGCGCCTATACGACCGACCCGGCCATCCTGGCCATCGCGGCCCCGGCCCTGGTGCTGGCGACCCTCTTCTTCGTCGCCGACGCCCAGCAGGTCGTCGCCGCCCAGGCCAACCGCGCGTCGGGCGACGTGGTCTGGCCGACGCTGATGCACCTTCTGTCCTACGGGCTTATCATGATCCCGCTGGGCTGGTGGCTGGCGCACCGGATCGGCGTCGACGGTCTGGTCTGGTCGGTCATCGTGGCCAGCCTGATCTCCGGCGCGCTGCTGATCGGCCGGTTCGTGCGGATCGCGAAGCGCTTGCCGGCCTGAGGCCTGACGGCGGGGTGACGCCTCGGGTTTCGCCCTCTATATCCGTCTGCTTCCTCCCGCAGACTGGACGACCATGGCCCGCATCCTCATCACCTCGGCGCTGCCCTACATCAACGGCATCAAGCACCTGGGGAATCTGGCCGGGTCCATGTTGCCGGCCGACGTCTGGGCGCGGTTCATGCGCGGGCGCGGCCACGACGTCCTCTATGTCTGCGCCACCGACGAGCACGGCACCCCGGCCGAGCTGGCCGCCGCGGCCGCCGGCCAGGACGTCCGCACCTATTGCGACGAACAGCATCAGGTCCAGAAGCAGGCCGGCGAGGCCTTCAGCCTGTCGTTCGACGTCTTCGGCCGCAGCTCCAACGCTCCGAACACCCGCCTGACCCAGCACTTCGCCAAGGTGCTGGAAGAGCGGGGCCTGATCGAGGAGCGCGTCGACCGGATGATCTATTCGATCGACGACGCCCGCTTCCTGCCCGACCGCTATGTCGAGGGGACCTGCCCGCACTGCGCCTATGAAAAGGCGCGCGGCGACCAGTGCGACAACTGCGGCCGCCTGCTGGACCCGACCGATCTGATCAATCCCTATTCGGCGGTCTCGGGCAGCCGCAACCTGGAGGTCCGCGACACCCGCCACCTCTATCTGCTGCAGACCAAGGTGGCTGACGAAGTCCGCGCCTGGGTCGACGCTCGCTCCGAGGGCTGGCAGCCGCTGGCCCGTTCCATCGCCTACAAGCATCTGGACGAAGGCCTGATCGACCGCGGCATCACCCGCGACCTTAAATGGGGCGTGCCGGTCGTCGGTCCCGACGGCGGCCCGCGTCCGGGCATGGAGGGCAAGGTCTTCTACGTCTGGTTCGACGCCCCCATCGAATACATCGGCGCGACCGAGGAATGGGCCGAGGAGACGGGCGGCAACTGGCGCTCGTGGTGGCGTCTGGACGAGGGCGCGGACGACGTCCGCTACGTCCAGTTCATGGGCAAGGACAACGTCGCCTTCCACACCGTCAGCTTCCCCGCCACCATCCTGGGCTCGGGCGAGCCGTGGAAGACGGTCGATCAGCTCAAGGCCTTCAACTGGCTGAACTGGTACGGCGGCAAGTTCTCGACCAGCATGGGCCGGGGCGTCTTCATGGATCAGGCGCTGGAGCTCCTGCCGGCCGACTACTGGCGCTGGCACCTGACGGCCTATGGTCCTGAGCACTCCGACGCCGCCTTCACCTGGGAGCAGTTCCAGGCGACGACGAACAAGGACCTGGCCGACGTCCTGGGCAACTTCGTCAACCGCATCGTCAAGTTCACGGAATCCAAGTTTGACGGCGTCGTGCCCGAGGGCGGCGAGGCCGGTCCGCTGGAAGCCAAGCTGGCGGCGGACATCAAGGCCGGTCTGGAAACCCTGACCGCCGAGTTCGAGGCCATGGAGTTCCGCAAGGCGGCCCAGGCCGCGCGCGCCCTCTGGGTCATGGGCAACGAGTATCTTCAGGAAGCCGCCCCTTGGACGGCGCTGAAGACCGACCGCGACCGCGCCGCCGTCGTCGTGCGCACCGGCCTGTCGCTGGTCGCCCTGTTCGCCCGCATCACCGTGCCCTTCATGCCCGGCAGCGCCGAGCGCATCGGCGCCACGGTCGGCGCTGCCGACCTGTCGTGGCCGAACGCCGACGCCGACCTGCTGACCCTGGTCCCCGCCGGTCAGACGGTCGCGGCCCCCGCCGTCCTGTTCGCCAAGATCGAGGACACCCAGGTCGCCGAATGGACCGAGCGTTTCGGCGGCGCTGAGGGCTGAACTTCCGAGCGCTGAATAGAGAAAAGGCCCGGAGCGATCCGGGCCTTTTTGCTGTCAGGTCACGGAGCGGGCGCCGCGTCCGCCGCTGGAGGCTTCCTCTGTTCCAGCCCGCCGGGCAGGCCGGCGGGCGTGGAGCCCTTGCTGCCGGCGGCGGCGTGCTTCATGTGCTTGGCCTGTTCCTCGGCGCTGATGTCGAGGAAGGCCGGGGCCGAGGCGTTGAACTGGTCGGCGTGACCGGTGCGCACGATGACCGATCGGCCGCCGTCCCAGATCATGTGCAGGGCGACATAGAGGACGATGGCCAGGCCGATGTAGGCGATCCAGCGATAGCGGTTCAGCAGCTTGGCGATGAAGCTGGCGGCCAGACCCATCAGGGCGATCGACAGAACCAGGCCGAAGACCATGATCCAGGGGTGGTCGTGGCTGGCGCCGGCGACGGCCAGCACATTGTCCAGCGACATGGTCAGGTCGGCGATCATGATCTGGATCAGGGCGGCGCCAAACGTCTTGCGCTTCAGACCCATTTCCTCGGGGCTGGGGCCGCCGCCGTGTTCGATGGCCATGGCCCGCTCGATCTCGGCCTCGGCCTCGGCCTGATCGTGGGTCGCCTGCTCGCGCAGTTCGCGCCACATCTTCCAGCAGACCCAAAGCAGCAGGAAGCCGCCCGCAAGCAGCAGGCCGACCACGGCCAGAAGCTGCACGGTGATCAGGGCCAGGCCGATGCGCATGACGACGGCCGCTGCCAGGCCGATCAGGATGGCCTTGCGGCGCTGTTCCTGGGGCAGGGCGGCGGCGGCCAGGCCCACGGCCACGGCGTTGTCTCCGGCCAGGACCAGGTCGATCATCATGACCTTGCCGAGGGCGGAGGCCTGACTGAGGAAGTGGGGATCTGAGAGGAATTCCATCGGCGCTCTTTAAGCGCCGGCAGGGGCTGCGCCAAGACGCCGCAGCAAACTGGCTCCCGCCGATCTTCGGTCGGCGGGAGGAGAGGCCGATCAGACCGGGCGCTGGGCGCGGGCGGTCTCGTACAGGGCGATGGCCGCCGCGTTGGAGACGTTCAGGCTTTCGAATCCCCCGGGCATGGGGATCCTGGCCATGACGTCGCAATGCTCGGCCACCAGTCGGCGAACGCCGTCGCCTTCCGAGCCCATGACCAGGACGGTCGGGCGTGAATCGAGCGCCTGTTCCAGCGTCAGTTCGGCCGAGCCGTCCAGACCGACGGCGCGCCATCCCAGATCGGCCAGTTTTTCCAGCGCGCGGCTCAGATTGGTGACGCGGGCGCAGGGCAGGCGCTCCGTCGCGCCCGCCGCAGCCTTGGCCAGGGCTCCGGCCAGGGCGGGTGAATGCCGGTCCTGCACAACGATTCCCTTGGCCCCGAACGCCAGGGCCGAGCGGAAGATGGCGCCGACGTTCTGGGTGTCGGTCAGTTGATCCAGCAGGACGATAACGCCGCTGGCGTCTTCGGCCAGGTCTTCCAGCGAGACGCCTTCCAGCGGCTGAACCTTGAAGACCATGCCCTGGTGAACGGCGCCGGCGGGCAGCAAGCGGGCGAGGGCGGTCGAATCAATCACCTCGATTCGGTGGCCGTTCGCCAGATTTTCCCGTTCGATTTCCGCGGCTCGATCCTCTGTGACCATCAAACGGCCCATGCCGCGACGGGCCGGATTGGCCAGGGCGGCCAGAACCGGGTGTCGGCCCCAGACAAAATTATCCGCATCCGCCTTGCCGCGGGGGCCTTTCGGGGCTGAATCCCCCCCGGAACGGCCTGTGGGCGTGGGGGACCATCCCTTCTCGGGCCGGCTTTCCACGCGCTTGTGAAAAGATTGCTTTTTACCGGGTTTCCGGTCGTTGCGTTCTGAAAATGACGACACTATAAGACGGCCTCCGATTTGGGCCCTAGGGCTTCGGGTCAGGCGCTTCCTCTATTACAGGCGTCGCCGGACACGAAGGCTTTCGCGACAAAAATGATCGAAAGATCGTGATGTTGCGTATCCAGACCGGTTTTGAGAATGCGCGCTGGGGGAATGTCCCGAGTGGCAAAGGGGGGGGACTGTAAATCCCCTGCGTAAGCTTCGAAGGTTCGAGTCCTTCTTCCCCCACCACGCGCATTATTCAGGATCGGAACGGCGGGACGCCAGAAAGGAATCGGGTGCGGAAACGCCAGCCTCTAGCCGGGCTGGGGCAACGCATTCTTCGCGCGGGTATAGCACAATGGTAGTGCAGCAGCCTTCCAAGCTGAGGATGTCGGTTCGATCCCGTCTACCCGCTCCAGGTTTTTAGAACTGAGCAGAAGCGCCCCTCCGCTTTGGACCCGGGCCACAGGAGTTTGGCCATGGCCAAGGAAAAGTTCGAACGCACCAAGCCGCACTGCAACATCGGCACGATTGGTCACGTTGACCACGGCAAGACGACGTTGACGGCGGCGATCACGATGACGCTGGCGAAGGCCGGCGGCGCGAAGGCGATGAACTACGCCGACATCGACGCCGCCCCGGAAGAAAAAGCCCGCGGCATCACGATCAACACGGCTCACGTCGAGTATGAGACGGCCAACCGTCACTACGCGCACGTCGACTGCCCGGGCCACGCCGACTACGTGAAGAACATGATCACGGGCGCCGCCCAGATGGACGGCGCCATCCTGGTGGTGTCGGCCGCTGACGGCCCGATGCCGCAGACGCGCGAGCACATCCTGCTGGCCCGTCAGGTCGGCGTGCCGGCCCTGGTCGTGTTCATGAACAAGGTCGACCTGGTCGACGACAAGGAGCTGCTGGAGCTGGTCGAGATGGAAGTGCGCGAGCTGCTTTCGTCCTACCAGTTCCCGGGCGACGACATCCCGGTGACCATGGGTTCGGCCAAGGCCGCGACCGACGGCGTGAACCCGGAAATCGGCGAGCAGCAAGTGCTGAAGCTGATGGAAACCGTCGACGCCTACATCCCGCAGCCGGAACGTCCGGTCGACATGCCCTTCCTGATGCCGGTCGAAGACGTCTTCTCGATCTCGGGCCGCGGCACCGTGGTCACGGGTCGCGTCGAGAAGGGTATCGTCAAGGTCGGTGAAGAAGTCGAGATCGTCGGCATCCGTCCGGTCCAGAAGACGACCTGCACGGGCGTCGAAATGTTCCGCAAGCTGCTGGACCAGGGTCAGGCCGGCGACAACGTGGGCGTGCTGCTGCGCGGCACCAAGCGTGAAGACGTCGAGCGCGGTCAGGTGCTGTGCAAGCCGGGTTCGATCACCCCGCACACCAAGTTCCTGGCTGAAGCCTACATCCTGACCAAGGAAGAAGGCGGCCGCCACACGCCGTTCTTCACCAACTACCGTCCGCAGTTCTACTTCCGCACGACCGACGTGACCGGCATCGTGCACCTGAAGGAAGGCGTCGAGATGATCATGCCCGGCGACAACGCCGAGCTGACCGTCGAACTGATCACCCCGATCGCCATGGATCAGGGCCTGCGCTTCGCCATCCGTGAAGGCGGCCGCACCGTCGGCGCCGGCGTGGTCGCCAAGATCGTCGAGTAATCGATCGATCCGGGCCCCAGGGCCCGAACAGTAGCGTACCGGCCTCTCTCACCAGCGGCCGCAGTAGCGAGTAACAGAGCGGCCCCCCGGAGCAATCCAGGGGGCCGCTTCTGCTTTCAGGGATTGGCGGCGCCGGGATTGCGACAGGCGAGGAGAGCAGACGGAACCCCATTCTCCCGCGCGACGTTGGTCATCGGGATTAACGAATGGGTAACCATGATGCGGCGCGCGATCAGACTCGGATTGTTTATCGGCACCATCATCGGGATGAGCGCCTGCGCGACCGTGGAAAGGGGCGGCTCAGCCGGACCGTCGTCGGGCGCCTATGGGACGGTCGATATCGGCCGAACCGGTTGAACTGCGTTTTGCCTCATGAACCACTGGCATAGCGAGGCGATCAGCCTTACTATTCCTGCGCGGACGCCGCTTGTCGCGCCGCGCCGCGGGTCTTTCCCCTTTCGATGTTGACCATCGCTATCGTCGTCGTGCTGCTGCTTGTGGTGCTGAACGGCCTTTTCGCCATGACCGAGCTTGCGGTCGTTTCATCACGTAAATCCAAGCTTCACAGCCGTGCCGAGCGCGGCGACCGCGGGGCCAGAGCGGCCCTGAAGCTGTCCGAGGAACCGACGCAGTTTCTGTCGGCCGTTCAGGTCGGCATCACCCTGATCGGGATTCTGGCGGGCGCCTATGGTCAGGCCACCATCGCGGGTGAGCTTGATCGGATTCTGGAAGCGGCCTTCCCAGCCTTTGCTCCCTACTCGCAGTTCTTCGCTACGGCCCTTGTGGTGGTGCTGATCACCTATGTCTCGCTGATCGTCGGCGAACTGGTGCCCAAACGCCTGGCCCTGATATTCCCTGAGGCGATCGCCTCCAAGATGGCCGCGCCGATCTCGGCCATGGCCCTGCTGATGAAACCGTTCGTGCTGCTGCTGACGGCCTCGACCTCGGGCATCCTCAAGCTCATGGGCGTCAAGGATCGGGACGGCTCGGACGTCACCCAGGAGGAGGTCGAGAGCATTCTGGCCGAAGGCACGTCCGCCGGCCTGATCGAACCTGAAGAACAGGTGATGATTGAGGAAATCCTGCGTCTCGGCGACCGCGCCGTGCGCGTGGCCATGACGCCGCGCCACGAGGTCTTCTGGATCGCCCTGGACGACACCGAGGAAGTGCTGCGCGAGGAAATCCGCACCTGCCCCTATTCGCGGATCGTGGTCGCGCGCGAGAGCGATGTCGATAATCCCCTGGGCGTGGTTCACAAGAAGGATCTGCTGGACAGTCTTCTGACCAGCGGTTCCTACGACATCGAGAAGCTGGTGGCCGAACCGGCCTTTATCCCGCAGTCGACTTCGGTGCTGAAGGCGCTGGAGATCCTGAAAGGCTCCAAGGTCCACATGGCCTTTGTCGTGGATGAGTACGGCGCCTTCGAGGGCGTGGTCACGGCCACCGACCTGCTGGAAATGATCGCCGGGGACTTCAACGAAAGTCACGACGAACTGGGTCAGTCGATCCGCAAGCGCGAGGATGGGTCATGGGCCGTCGATGGCCAGGCCGATCTGGATGAACTTGGCGATATCCTAGGTGAGGACTTCGGAGAGCACGAAAGCTTCCACACCGTCGCCGGTCTGGTGCTGCATCACCTGTCTCGCCTGCCGCAGGAGGGCGAAGTCCTTCAGCTTGGCCGGTTCGAGGTCGAGGTCATCGACATGGACGACCGCCGGATCGACAAGCTGCTGTTCCGGACGATCATCCCGGGGCGGGAAGGCGGACCGACCGACACCAACTGATCCTGGGACCCGCCGTCGTTGGGACCTGGAGAGAGATCAAGGCGCACGCCCGTTGACGGGCGTGCGCTTTTTCTTGGTCAGGGCTTCGGCTTGTCGGCCATGTTGCTCCAGACGGAGACGAAGCCGAGGGCGGCCATGAAGACGAGGAAGGCCGAGGCGATGGCGGCGATGACGGGAACGACGTCTGCGGGCATGGGATAGTCTCCTTTGAACCCAGCAAAGCCGTTCGCGAGCGCACGCGCCTTGATGAAGATCAAAAGGCTGCCGTCGCTCAGACCGTTTCGAGGGCTTTCTGGAGCGACATCCGCACCGCACCTGTCGACGACAGCCTTGAGACCGCTAGACGCCCATCGCACAGGGCCAGAGGCGCGGGGCGGTGGCTGACCAGAATCAGGCCTTGCCCGGTGCGCTCCAGACGATGGGCGAGACGTTCCAGAACCCGCGCTTCCGTGGCGGCGTCCAGACCCTCGGTCGGCTCGTCCAGCACCAGCCACGGCGCGGGGCGCAGATAGGCGCGGGCCAACCCGAGACGCCGACGCTCGCCACCCGACAGCCGCGCCCCGTTCTCGCCGAGCGGCGCATTCAGACCCGCGGGCGCGGCACGAACGCGATCGGCCAGATCGGCGTCCTCCAGCGCCGCCCACAAGGCGTCGTCGCCGGCGCTCGGCAGGGCCATCTTCAGGTTCTCGCGGACGCTTCCGGCCAGAAGCACGGCCTGTTGCGGCGCATAGGCGAACAGGCCCCGCGCGGCGTCAGGAGAGGCGTCAGCGACGTCGACGCCGCCCAGAGCCGCCTCTCCGGACTGGGGCGTCCGCAGGTGCATCCACCGTTCGATCAGGGTGGTCTTGCCCGCGCCCGAGGGGCCGATGACGGCCAGGCGCTGCGGCGGGGTCAGCGTCAGATCGACGGACGGAAGGCGGAGGGCCGGTGTGGCTATGCTGGCTGAAGCGGATGGGGCCTGGTCCAGCAACCCGCCCAGACGTTCGACGGCCGCCTCGACCGCGCCCTTGTGGCGGAAGGCGGTCAGCAGGGCGCCCGCGCTCTCGACGGTTGTGATGGCGGCCAGAATGGCCAGGGCGATCAGGGGCGGCGAGGCGGCCCCAGCGGTGGCCATGACGCCGACGATGGCCAGGGCCATGGCGCCTGACTGGGTCAGCATGATCCAGCCGCCGGCCCAGGCCAGACGTTCGGTCGCCTGTTCCAGCACGGCGCCGCGCTCGGCCAGGCGGTCCACGGCCCAACCCTTGACGCCATAGGCCTGAAGCTCGGGCGCGGCGGCGGCAAGGGCGGCGAACTGGGTCTTGAACTCGCCCGACGCAGCCTGAACCGCTCGCCCGGCCGGTTGCGCCATCCAGCGGCCGACCAGAGCGGCGGCGATGAGGCCGAGGGCGCTGGCGGCGGCGATAGCCAATGCGGTCGTCCAACCGGTCAGCAGGGCCAATCCGAGGCCCGCTGTCAGGCCGGCGCCGGCGCCCCAGGGGGCGGACAGGCGCACGAAGCGGTTCTGGATGGCGTCCACGTCCTGCACCATCCGCGACGAGGCCTCGCCGCCGGCCAGGGCCAGGGCCGGGGTGACAGGACCGCGCGCGATCCCCTCGAACAACTGCGGACGCAAGGCGGCCAAAGCCTTCAGCGCCGCGTCATGGCCGGTGACGCGCTCGCCATAGCGCGAGCCGGTCCGCACGATGGCCAGGAACCGGATCAGGGCGCTGGGGATCATGAAGTTGAAGCTGTAGGCGGCGGCCGACCCCGCCAGCCCGGCCAGGGCCGAGGCGGTGATGAACCAGCCCGACACGCCCAGCAGAAGCACCGCCGCGGCGGAGACCAGGGCGGCGGTGACGGCGGCGGTCAGCAGACGCGCGCCCTGTCGCCGTTCCTGCGCCCGGATCAGGGTCTTGAGGCGGGCGACACCAGTCATGTTCATGACGCTCACAGCCGCACCACGACGTCAGCCAGTTCGGCGACGACCTGGGAATGGGTGGCGATCAGGGTGGTGCGGCCCTCAGCGGCGGCGCGGATGACGGGCAGCAGGGCGGCTTCGGAAGCAGCGTCCAGATTGGCTGTGGGTTCGTCCAGCAGCAGGATGGGCGCGGGCTTGAGGAAGGCGCGGGCCAGGCCCAGACGCCGCCGCTCGCCGCCCGACAGGCCGCCGCCACGCTCGTCGATGATACGGTCCAGTTCGCCGGTGAAGCCCGCGCGGGCGGCGGCCTCGGCCACGCGCTCGGGCGGCGCCCCCCGCCACGCCAGACCGATATTGTCGGCCAGGGTTCCGGGAACGACGACCGGCGCCTGACCGGCCCAGGCGATCCAGGCGGTCAGATCGGGATGGTCGGACAGGCGCATGTCGCCGACCTCGACCTCGCCGCCGCTCAAGGGCGACAGGCCCAGGAACAGATGCAGCAGGCTGCTCTTGCCCGAACCGCTGGCGCCGAGCAGGGCGACGGTCGCGCCGGGCGCGATGGTCAGATCGAAACCCGTCAGGACGGGGGCGCAGGCCTCATAGGCGATGGTGACGTCGCGAAAGACGATGGCCGGGGCTTTAGCGGGGGCCGGCGGACGCGCGGCGACCGGGGCTGCGCTCTCGGCCAACGTCTTCAGGCTGGATGCGGCGGCTTCGGCGGCCTGTCTGTCGTGATAGGCGGCGGCGAGGCGGCGCATCGGCGCATAGACCTCGGGGGCCAGCGCCAGCAGGAAGAAGGCGCGTGTCAGGCTCAACTGCTCGGGCGCCGGGAAGGGCAGTAGCTTCAGCAGGTTGAAGCCGCAATAGACGGCGACCAGAGCCACGGCGATGGCCGAGAAGAACTCCAGGATCGCCGAGGACAGGAAGGCGATCTTCAGCACCTTGCCTGTGCGGCGGGCAAGGTCGTTCGAGGCGCGGGCGATCACCGCCGTCTGCTGCGTCTCGGCCTGGAAGGCGAGGATGGCGGGCAGGGCGCGGATGCGGTCGAGGAAGAGCCCGGACAGTCGTTCCAGCGCCTGGAACTGCCGCCGGCTCTCGGCGCCCGCCGCCATGCCGGTCAGGGCCATGCCGATGACGAAGGGCGCGAGGGTGAAGATCAGGATGCCGGCGGTGAAGGGGCTGACCACGGCGGCGACGGCGATCAGCAGCAACGGCGTGACGGCGGCCGCCATCCGCGCGGGCAGGAAGCGCGAGACATGGCCGTCCATCGCCTCGACCCCCTCCACGGTCGCCGTCATGGTCTCGGCGTCGGACAGACGGCCCGAGAAGGCGCCGTTCAGGGTCTGCCGGCGCAGGTCGCCCTTGACCGCCCGGGCGGCGCGGGCGGCCGTCACGGTCGCGACCTGGGTCACGGCGCCGCGCGCCAGCAGGGAGGCGAGCGCCAGGGCGGCGCCGGGCAGGGCGTGGCTGAACCCTTGCGGCAGGGCGCCGACGGCCAGACCAAGACCCGCTGCAAGGCCCACGGCCGGCACGGCGTCGGCGATCACCAGTCCGCTGGCCAGGGTCATGATCCGTTTGCGGCGCGACAGGGCCATCTTCAGCCATTGGGCTGGTGCGGCGTCTGCATCGATCGGCTGGGCCGTCATCGTCTCTCCTGCTCCGTCCGCGCGAACAGACATGGACCAGCGCGAAGGCGCATTGGGCGAATCGTCCTTGTGACGAAACACCCTTGGGCGAAACGCCGTCTAGAGCGAGTCGCCCCGCTCGGGCTTTGATCAGGATCAAGGCGCGCCCAACGGCGTCGCTTTAGGTTATAGTAGAACGCCGGTCGATGGGGGCTGGCGGTCAGGAGCCTGAGCCCATGATCGACCTGGCGGTCGTAGACCTGTCACGCCTTCAGTTCGCACTGACGGCGCTATACCACTTTCTGTTCGTGCCCCTCACGCTGGGTCTCTCCTTCATGCTGGTCATCATGGAGAGCATCTATGTGATGACGCGCAGGCCCATCTGGCGGACCATCACCCGCTTCTGGGGCGTGCTGTTCGGCATCAACTTCGTGCTGGGCGTGGCCACAGGCCTGACCATGGAATTCCAGTTCGGCATGAACTGGTCCTACTACTCCCACTATGTCGGCGACATCTTCGGGGCCCCGCTGGCCATCGAGGGCCTGATGGCCTTCTTTATGGAGGCGACCTTCGTCGGCCTGATGTTCTTCGGCTGGGACAAGCTGAAGCCGCACGCCCACCTGTTCGTCACCTTCATGGTCGCCCTGGGCACCAACCTGTCGGCGCTGTGGATCCTGGCCGCCAACGGCTGGATGCAGAACCCGGTCGGCGCCGCCTTCAATCCCGACACCATGCGCATGGAAGTCACCGACTTCATGGCGGTGATCTTCAACCCGGTGGCCCAGGCCAAGTTCGTCCACACCGTGTCGGCCGGCTACGTCTGCGCCGCTGTGGTCGTTCTGGGCATCTCGGCCTTCTATCTGCTGAAGGGCAAGCACGTCGGCTTCGCCAAGCGGTCGATGACCGTGGCCGCCGCCTTCGGCCTGTTGTCGTCGCTGTCGGTCGTCGTCCTGGGCGATGAGTCGGGCTATGCCCTGACCGACAACCAGAAGATGAAGCTGGCCGCGCTTGAGGCCATGTGGCGGACCGAGCCGGCCCCCGCCGGCCTGACCGCCTTCGGCCTGCCCAGCCTTGAAGACCGCCACACTCATTTCGAGGTCAAGATCCCCTATGTCCTGGGCCTGATCTCGACCCGCAGCATCGACAAGCCGGTTATCGGCATTCTGGAGCTGGTCGCCGTGGCCGAGGACCGCATCGAACGCGGCGTCGTCGCCTATGACGCCCTGGAGAAGGTGAAGGCCGACCACACCGACATGGCCGCCCGCGCCCAGTTCGAGACCGTGCGCAACGACCTGGGCTACGGCCTGCTGCTGAAGCGTTATGTCGCCGATCCGCGTCTGGCCACGCCGGATCAGATCAAGCTGGCCGCCTGGGACACGGTGCCCAATGTGCCGCTGATGTTCTGGGTCTTCCGCATCATGGCCGGGATCGGCTTCCTGATGATCGGCCTGTTCGCTACCGCCTTCGTGCTCTGCACCCTGCGCAAGCACGAGACCAGGTGGTTCCTGCGTCTGGCCGTTCTGGCCATTCCCCTGCCGTGGATCGCCATCGAATCCGGCTGGCTTCTGGCCGAGGTGGGTCGTCAGCCCTGGGCCGTGGAGGGCGTCCTGCCGACCTTCCTCGGCGCCTCGAGCCTCAGCGTGCCGCAACTGTGGACCACGATTATCTGCTTCACCCTGCTCTACGGAGCCCTGGCTGTGGTGGAGGTCGGCCTGATCCTCCGCGCGGTCAAGAAGGGCCCGTTCGCCGAACAGGAAGCCCGCGAAGCCGACGCCAGCACGGAAGGCGAACCGGCGGTCGCCTGACCCCGGTCGTTGAAGGAAAAGAGAGATGGAACTTCCCCTCGACTACACCACGCTCCGCCTGATCTGGTGGGGACTGCTGGGCGTGCTGCTGATCGGCTTCGCCCTGACGGATGGCTTCGACATGGGCGTCGGCGCCCTGCTGCCCTTCGTCGCCAGAACGGATGAAGAGCGTCGCATGGTGATCAACACCATCGGCGCGACCTGGGAGGGCAACCAGGTCTGGTTCATCGTCGGCGGCGCCGCGATCTTCGCCGCCTGGCCGCAAGTCTATGCCGTCAGCTTCTCGGGCTTCTACCTGGCCATGTTCCTGGTCCTGTCCGCGCTGATCCTGCGGCCGGTGTCGTTCAAGTATCGCTCCAAGCGGCCAGAGGCGCGCTGGCGTTCGATGTGGGACTGGGGGCTGTTCATCGGCAGCTTCGTCCCGGCCCTGGTGTTCGGTGTGGCGGTCGGCAATGTCCTGATGGGCGCGCCCTTCCGTCTGGATAGCGACCTGCGCAGCTTCTACGAAGGCAGTCTGCTGGGTTTGTTCACGCCCTTCACCCTGGTGTGCGGTCTGCTGTCCGTCTCCATGTTGGTGCTGCACGGCGCGGCCTGGCTGGCGGTCAAGGGCGAGGAAGGCGTGGTGCTGAAACGCGCTCGCGCCATCGGCACCGCCGCCGGTCTGGCCAGCCTGGTCCTGTTCGCCGTCGGCGGCGCCATGGCGGCCTTTGGCGACATGGGCTTCCGCATCACCGGCGCGGTCGATACGGGCGGCGTGTCCAACCCGCTGCGCACGGCGGTCGAGGCCGCGCCCGGCGCCTGGATGGACAACTATGGCCGCTATCCGTGGATGATCATCGCCCCGGTTCTGGGCTTTGCCGGCGCCGCGATCGGCCTGCTGGGCATGTGGCGCAAGTCGGCGGCCCTGGCCTTCGGCGGCTCGTCGGCCTCGGCGGTGGGGATCATCTCGACCGTCGGCCTGTCGATGTTCCCCTTCATCCTGCCCAGCTCGATCAACGCCCAGTCCAGCCTGACGGTCTGGAACGCCTCGTCCAGCCATACGACCCTCTTCATCATGCTGATCGTGGTGGCGGTCTTCCTGCCCTTCGTCCTGCTCTACACCGCCTGGGTCTACAAGGTGCTGTGGGGCCGCTCGACGATGGACGCGCTCAAGACCAACCCCGATCTCTACTGATCCCGCGAAAGGAGATCATTCCATGTGGTATTTCGCCTGGATCCTGGGCCTCGGCCTGGCCGTTGCCTTCGGCGTCCTGAACGGCCTCTGGCACGAGTTCCGACTGTTTGACGAAGGGGATGAGGGGCGCTCCGAGCCCTGACCCCGTCGTCGGTCGAAGTCTGCCTCCTCGATCTCGATCGGGGAGGCTTTTTCGTGCTTTTTTACCAAGGCTTGCGTTGGATCAAGGCGTGGGCGAGGCGGGCGTGGGACGGTGTTTTCGACATCGAAGCCGGGCCTCCCTCGATCCGGCGATTGTCGGGATTGATGCCGATGAAAACCGCCGCCGCCCTTCTGGCCGCCGCCAGCGTCCTGACCCTGGCGGGCGCCGCATACGCCCAAGACGCCGCCCCCGAGCCCGTCGGCAAGGGCACGCTGATCGTCACCGCCCGCATGACGGGCGTCCTGCCTCAGGCCGACGACGCCATCCTCACCGCCGCCGGCGCCGACAGCGGCCTGAAGGTCGACGTCAGCGACGACTGGATGCCGACCCTGGGCTTCACCTATTTCGTCGCCGACCACTGGGCCGTCGAGGCCATTCTGGGCGCCACCCGGCATGAGGTCCGCGCCAAGGGCGGGGCGACCGACGTGGCCGTTCACGAGACCTGGGTCCTGCCGCCCATCGTGACGCTGCAATATCGCCCGACGCCGAACGCGACGATCAGCCCCTATGTCGGCGCCGGCGTCAGCTACATGGCCTTCTTCGACGGTCAGGATAAGAACGGCTTCGAGGTCGATCTGGACGACGGCTTCGGCATGGCCTTGCAGGCCGGCGCTGACTGGAATCTCTCGGGACCGTGGACCCTGAACCTGGACGCCAAGAAGGTCTGGTTCGACACGGACGCCAGGATCAACGACGGCGCCCTGAAGAGCAGCGTCAGCCTGGACCCCTGGGTCGTGTCTCTGGGCCTCGGCCGGAAGTTCTAGGCCGACAGAGGCAGGGCGCGGGACGTCAGCCCGCGCCTTCGCCCAGCGCCTTCAGCGCCTTGGGATCGGGCAGGGCCACGTCGTTGTTCGGCAGCAGCTGGATCAGGCCCGAGGTCTTGAACTGGGTGAAGACCCGGCTGACCGTCTCGATGGTCAGGCCCAGATAGTCGGCGATGTCCAACCGGGTCATCGGCAGGTGGACCCGGTCTTCCGGCCCGCCTAGCTGCACCTGCCGCGCCGACAGACGGGTCAGGAAGCTGGCGATCCGCTCGCGCGCCGTCTTGCGGCCCAGCAGGACGATCTGCTCCTGCGCCGCCATCAGCTCGTCGCCCGCCATGGCCACCAGCCGGTGCTCCAGAGCGGGCAGGGCGTTCAGCAGTTGATCGAACTCATTGCGGCGAAAGCGACAGGCGCTCAGCGGCGTCAGAGCCTCGGCGGTAAAGCTGGACGGGCCGCGTCCGCCCAGGCCCAGAAAATCGCCTTGGAACAGGAAGCCGGTGATCTGGCGCCGCCCATCGGGCAGCAGACGATACAGCTTCACCGCGCCGTCGACGACGTTGAAGACGAAGGGGTTGGGATCGCCCTCATGGAACAGGGCCTGACCGGGTTGCGCGGTCACCGTCTCGCTCGCACAGGCCATGCCCTGCAGTTCGTGCCCCTTCAGATCGGCGCAGACGCCCAATGGACGCGCCCCGCAGGTCGCGCAGGGGTGGACGTCTTCCACGCGGACATCAACGGGTTCGACCATGGCGGCGTGAGGGGCGGGCATCGTCGACTCCAGCATTCCGCAACAGCCTAGCGGACTCAGAGTCGATTCCGAATAGGGCAGGCTGTCCTAGGCTGCGTCTTCGGCATACCTCAGCTTGGCGCCTAGCCTGTGGGCCAGCCCCGTCAGCTCGACCGCCAGGCTTTGCCGCACCAGAGGCCGCACCCCCATTTCGCGCACGATGAATGGACCGACCCAAAGGGTTTCGCCGTATTCCAGATCCGGCTGACGCCACCAGCTGACGAAACCCAGCACCCCGCCGCGCTGATTGCGGGCGGTCAGGATGCCGCGACTGTCCGGGGCCGCGCGCCAGTCGCGCAGGAAGACCCGCCACTGATCCGGCGCCAGATCGGGTCGCCACAGTTGAGCCAGGGCGAACTCGGCCGGCGCTTCGGCCTCGGTCAGGGGAACGATCTCCAGACGCGGGGCGTCCGGCATCAGGCGGGGCTCGGTCATGGAACCATTTCGCCCTGGGGCGGCTGAATTGCCTTGATCTGTGTCAAGGCGACCCGCTTGCACCCGGCGCACGGTCCGCTGAACGGAGGACAGGCCATGAGCGTTTCAGACTACGCAAACCCGACGCCGATCCATGGGGCGGCGGTGGCGGCCATTCTGAAGTTGCTGGACGGCCAGCGGTTGATGACTCTGGCGACCAATCGTGCAGACGGACGCCCCCAGGCCAGCACGCTCGGCTATCTGAACGACGGGCTGAACCTCTATTTCGTCACCGCCCGCGACAGCGAGAAGCTGCGCAACATCACAGCCGATCCCCGTGTGGGCGTCGCCGTGCGCGGCGTGGCCGGGGAGGGGGAGGCGGTCGGCCTTTCCATCGACGGTCGGGCTGAAGAAGTGACCGACGGCGAAGAGGTCCAGCGTCTCAACGACCTGATCATCGCCCGCTCTCCCGAGATCAGTCCCTGGGCCCCCGGTGGCGATTCTGTCGCGGTGGTGAAGGTGATTCCCGAACAGGTCGAAGCGGTCGCCGTCATCCAGGGTCGCAGCCGCGCCCAGACCTTCTCGATCGGCGATCCCGACCACGTCGCGCACGGCGTCAGCTATGAGCCGAGCGCCGTGGCGCGGCTGTTCTGAACATTCCTGCGCATCTGCCGGTGGTTAAAGCGAAACGCCCCTTGAAATGACCTCGGCCGTCAGGCATATGCCCCCCTCTGGCGAGGTTAGCGCCGTCGAGCTTGCTCACGGCGCATTGATCCTTGTCCGGGACACTAGGAGTGTAGCTCAGCTGGTAGAGCATCGGTCTCCAAAACCGAGGGTCGTGGGTTCGAGTCCCTCCGCTCCTGCCATTCCCCCTGTCGCGGTCGCTTGGGAGTTCCCATGTGAGGCGACAGGTTCCAGAGGTTGAAGAGACGTCATATGGCCAAGGCGAAGACCCCCGGCGGTCGCCGCACCGTGGGAAACCAGACCGCAGCCGCCGCATCCGGCGCCGCAACGGTCGCTGTTGACGCGCCTGCACCCAAGAAAAAGACTTCGCCAGCCCAGTTCTTCAGCCAGGTTCGCGCTGAAGGCCGCAAGATCGTCTGGCCCAGCCGCAAGGAGACCTGGATCACGTCCGTGATGGTCTTCATCATGGTCCTGATCGCGTCGGCCTTCTTCTGGATCGTTGACATGGGTCTGGGCTTTGCGTCCCGCTTCATTCTCGGCTTCGGCCAATAAAGGAGACGCGCACATGAACGATGCAGCGCCCGAAACCAAGCCGGCGGCCAACCCCCGCCACAAGTGGTATATCGTCAACGCCTACTCGAACTTCGAAAAGAAGGTCGCCGAGCAACTGCGCCTTCAGGCCAAGCAGCAGGGCCTGGAAGACAACTTCTCCGAAATCCTGGTTCCGACCGAGGACGTCGTCGAGATCCGTCGCGGCCGCAAGGTGAACTCGGAACGCAAATTCTTCCCGGGCTACGTGCTGGTGAAGATGGAGATGACCGACAACGCCTATCACCTGGTCAAGAACACGCCCAAGGTCACCGGCTTCCTGGGCGCGGCCGGCGGCACCAAGCCGCTGCCGGTTTCGGAACGTGAAGTTCAGAACATCATCGGTCAGGTGGAAGAGGGCGTTGAGCGTCCGAAGCCCACCATCCGCTTCGACATCGGCGAAACCCTCAAGGTCATCGACGGTCCCTTCGCCAGCTTCGAAGGCCAGGTCGAAAGCGTCGACGAAGACAACGCCCGCCTGCGCGTGGCCGTGTCCATCTTCGGCCGGCCGACCCCGGTGGATCTGGAATACAATCAGGTCGAAAAGACCGGCGGCTGATCACTCGATCATCGCCAGAACGACGTGAAGCGGCGGCCCTCGGGCCGCCGTTTTGCGTTGGGGCCTATGCCTTTCCGTCATCCCGGAAGCGGCGCAGCCGCTATCCGGGACCGCCAGAGACGCTGTCTTCTGCGTTTCGGCATGCGCAATCCCACGCGCCGATCCCCGTGAATTCCCGGGATTGGAAGATGTCGGGGCTATTTCCTCGCCCGGGCCCGACGCCGTGTTAGGCTGGGCTGCGGCGGATCATCCGGTTGGAGGTCGAGCGCGCCGCCTCATTCGAATTCAGACTCATTAGACGAATTGGACTCTGTTTTTTCGAAAGAGGTCTTTGAGGCGCCGATCTCTGATCGCGCTTCATTTGCCTTCGCAGTCTTGTCCTGTTACACGCGCGCCTTCGCTCGGCGGCCCTCAAGTCGTCAGGCGGCAAATCCGTGGAAGGCAGCCATGCCGCACCACGGCTCACCGGCCCCGTCAGTCTCTGTCAGGGTCATCCATAGGAGAGACCAATGGCCAAGAAGATTCTCGGCTATATCAAACTGCAAGTTGCGGCCGGTTCGGCCACGCCTTCGCCCCCGATCGGCCCGGCACTGGGTCAGCGCGGCGTCAACATCATGGGCTTCTGCAAGGAGTTCAACGCGCGCACCGAGAAGGTGGCCAAGGGTACGCCCCTGCCGACCGTGATCACGGTCTATCAGGACAAGTCCTTCACCTTCGTCACCAAGACCCCGCCGGCCACCTTCTACCTGAAGCAGGCTGCAGGCATTAAGTCGGGCTCCAAGCTCGTTGGTCGCGAACTCGCCGGCAAGGTCACGCAGGCGCAAGTCCGCGAGATCGCCGAAGCGAAGATGAAAGACCTGAACGCCAACGACATCGACGCTGCCATGCGCATCATCGAAGGCTCGGCCCGCGCGATCGGCATCGAAGTGGTGGAGGGCTAATCCATGGCTAAGCAAACCAAGGCTCAGAAAGCCCGCACCGGCGTCACGCAGGACCTCCTGCCGTTCGCCGACGCCATCAAGCTGGTCAAGGACAACGCCAAGGCCAAGTTCGACGAGTCGATCGAAATCGCCGTCAACCTGGGCGTTGACCCGCGTCACGCCGACCAACAGGTCCGTGGCGTCGTCAACCTGCCGTCGGGCACCGGCCGCGACGTTCGCGTCGCCGTCTTCGCCAAGGACGCCAAGGCCGCCGAAGCTACGGCAGCCGGCGCCGACATCGTCGGTGCTGAAGATCTGTACGAAAAGATCAACGGCGGCTTCATGGACTTCGATCGCGTTATCGCGTCGCCGGACATGATGGCTCTGGTTGGTCGCCTCGGTAAGGTGCTGGGCCCGCGCGGCCTGATGCCGAACCCGAAGGTCGGCACCGTGACCCCGAACGTGGCGCAGGCCGTCAAGGACGCCAAGAGCGGCGCCGTTGAGTTCCGCGTCGAAAAAGCGGGTATCGCCCACGGCGGCATCGGCAAGGCCTCCTTCGATCAGGCCGCCCTGGAAGCCAACGTCAAGGCTTACGTGGACGCTCTGAACAAGGCCAAGCCGGCCGGCGCCAAGGGCACCTACGTCAAGCGCATCACCCTGTCGTCGACGATGGGCCCGGGCTTCAAGATCGACCCGGCTTCGCTGGCTTAAGCCCTGCGGCGCTAGAATGACAAAGGCCCCGGAGAGCAATCTCCGGGGCCTTTTTCCTTCCGCGGTCTGCCGCGCTTGCGAGTCAGGCCGTGCGCCGGTTCAGTAGCCGACAGTGAAGCGCTGGCGGCGGTGCTTCGGCGCCTCGATCTCATCGGCCATGGCGATGGCGTAGTCGGGGAAGGAGATGGCGCTGCGGCCGTCCGCGCCGACCAGCAGGGCGTCGCCGCCCAGACGGAACTGGCCCGTTCGCGTGCCGCCGTCGAACAGGGCCGAAGGGGACAGGAAGGTCCAGTCCAGATCGGCTTCCTGACGCAGGCGATCCAGGAAGCGCCCGCCTGCGGAGGCCTCGGCCTTGTAGATCTCGGGAAAGTCCGGCGCGTCGAGCACTTTCAGGCCCGGCGCGGCCTCCAGGCTGCCGGCGCCGCCGACCACCAGATAGCGCGGCACGCCCGCCGCCTTGACCGCCGCGATCAGCGTCTCGGGATCGGTGTCCGTAAACATGATGGCGCTGACCGCGGCGTCGGCGTCCTTCAGAAGGCCGGGCAGGGCGGCTGCGTCATTCACGTCGCCGCTGACGGCGGCGATCCCGTCGCCAGTGGGGATACGCGCCGCGTTGCGGGCCACGCCCGTCACCTGATGACCGCGACGGGCCAGCTCCTTGACGATCTCCGATCCGGCGCGACCGCTGGCGCCGAGCACTGTGACTTTCATGGTGGTCTCTCCAGTAAGTTACCAATGGAAACCAGGTGTGCTACAGGAAGCATCCATGCAAGAAGGCACCGAAATCTCATCTGGTCACCCGGCGGAAACCGGGCGCGGGGACGTCTACGCCGCCAACTGTCCGACACGGCTTCTGCTGGACCGGATCGCGGACAAGTGGACCGTGCTTCTGTTGACCACCCTGGCGGACGAGCCGATGCGCTTCAACGCTTTGAAGCGCCGTGTTGAGGGCGTGTCGCAGAAGATGCTCAGCCAGACCCTGCGTCAGATCGAGCGCGACGGACTGGTGACGCGCACGGTCGAGGCCACGGTCCCCGTGTCCGTCACCTATGCCATCACGCCCCTGGGCCTGACGCTGGTTCGGGCGCTTCAGCCAGTCATTGACTGGGCCGAGACGCGGATGCCCGAGGTCGCCAGAGCCCAGGCTGGCTATGACAGGCGCCCTGCCTAGCTGGCTTGAAAGTCGCGTTGGGCCTTCATCATCTCGGTGATGAGGATCTTTTCCTTGTGGTCCAGATAGGGGTTCCAGACGTCGAAGATCAGGATGACGCGCAAGGCGTCGGCGTCGTTCCAAGCCTCATGTTCAATGGTGTCGTCGAACACCCAGGCCTTGCCCATCTCCCACGATTTTACGGTATTCCCCACGCGGAAGC
Source organism: Brevundimonas sp. NPDC058933 (assembly GCF_049315965.1). Lineage (NCBI taxonomy): Bacteria > Pseudomonadati > Pseudomonadota > Alphaproteobacteria > Caulobacterales > Caulobacteraceae > Brevundimonas > Brevundimonas sp. NPDC058933. Next base: position 1,070,159 of record NZ_JBMOSL010000001.1, on the reverse strand, counting down.
GCGCGGGCCCGGGCAGGATGATCGGCAGATGGGCCAGCAACCGGACGTTGGACGAGCCCGTATGCGCCGGGATGTGGGTGTGCGGCTGCAGGGCCGAGAACATGGCGGTCGGGGCGAAACTGTCCTGGTCCGCCATGGGCAGGCTTTCCAGCAGGGCGGCGGTGCGGGGGCAGCGTTCGCAGACGGCGTCCTGACGCCGGCCGTCGTTCCACAGGAAAAGCGAGCTCCATTTGCGTGAATGGTTCAACTCGCCCCACTGATTGATCGGCGCTCCCTTGGGGTAGGCGATATAGGGCGCGAAATCGTCAAAGCCGGTTTTCAGCAGCGCGGTCAGTTCTTTCTGGATGAACGGCGTGGCGTCCTCCAGCGCAGGGAGCCAGGGGAACAGGCTGCGGTCGTAGAAGGGAATGACGGGCAGGCGAGGGTAGTTGAGCAGCAGCGGCTGTTGCTTCGGCGGTTGGATCAGGCCGGCGTAGATTTCCAGGCCCTCGTCGAACCGATCCAGTGCAGCTTGGCCCACGTCGGCGCGTAGGCCCGACAAACGCTGCCGCATGAAGTCGCCCAGCGCCTTGGCGTGCTGGTCGACCATTCGGGCGGCGTAGTCCATCTGGGTGGTGACTGCGGGCGGGCAGTGGTCGCGCGGCGGGGCGATCTTCAGCGCGTTGCGATAGACCTCAACCGCCGCCTTGGGCTGGTTGATTTTTTCCAGCATGGCGCCCTTGGCGAGCAGGGCGGCGAAATCATAGGGCCTCATGTCCAGCGCCTCGTCCAGGACGGCGAGGGAGGCGTGGAAATTGCCCAGCAGGCGAAGCGCGACCGCGCGGTTCAGCGTGGCGTTGTGCGTTCGTCCAAGAGCGTCCGCCTTGTTCAGCAGCGCGAGGGCCTGATTAGGGTCGCGCCGGGCCAAAGCCTGACCCGCCTGAATCAGGAATTGTTCCTGCGCTGGACTATGGTCGGGCATGCGCATTCCCCAATGCGGACACAAACATGAACTGTGCGTAATGTTGCGTTGCGGTGGACGGCGTCAATGGGGATTGTGGGAAACAACAGTTTCCGTGGACGGACGACTTGACGAAGGGGGCCGGAATCCGGTCTTGGGGCGCGGTCGCCACGCGCGGCCCTTTCGGAGACGACTGATGCTGAGCTGGTTCCAGGCGCTGCTGCCCAAGGAAGATAACTTCTTCCGCCTGTTCGACGCCCACGCCGCGACCCTGGTGAAGGGCGCCGAGGCCCTGCGCGGCATGATGGACGGCGGCGAGGCGACGCCCGACTGGTGTCAGAAGATCGTCGATCACGAGCATGAGGCCGATGACGTCGCGCGCGAAGTGCTGTTCGCGGTGCGCCGCAGCTTCATCACCCCGTTCGACCGTTCGGACATTCGCGGCCTGACCAACTCGCTCGATGACACCATCGATCAGATGCAGAAGACGGCCAAGGTCGTCGCCCTGTATGAGATTCGCGAGTTCGCCCCCAAGATGCGTGAGCTGGCCGACATCGCGGTCCAGTGCGGCGCTCTGACGGTTGAGGCGGTGTCGCTGCTTCCGGCCATGCGCAAGAACCACGAGCGGCTGAACCTGCTGACAGAGCAGATCGCCAAGCTGGAGAGCCAGAGCGACACCCTCTACGACGAAGGCATGAAGGCGCTCTACGAACTGCACCGCCACGACGTGACGGGCGGCAACACCCTGGGTTTCATCATCGGCGGCGAAGTCTACGACCATCTGGAAAAGATCATCGACCGGTTCGAGGATGTGGCGAACCGCATCAACGGCGTCCTGGTCGAGCACCTGTAGGGTCCGATGGATCACGCCCTTCTGATTCTGATCTTCCTGATCGGCGTCGCCCTGCTGTTCGACTTTCTGAACGGCCTGCACGACGCCGCCAACTCCATCGCCACCATCGTCGCGACGCGCGTGCTGCCGCCGATCTATGCGGTGGGGTGGGCCGCCTTCTTCAACTTCATCGCCTTCCTGTTCTTCGGCCTGCACGTGGCCGACACCATCGGGCGAGGGATCATCTCCCCAGACGTGATTTCGGATCAGGTGATCTTCGGCGCCCTGATGGGGGCCATCAGCTGGAACGTCATCACCTGGCTGGCGGGCATACCGTCGTCCAGTTCGCACGCTCTGGTCGGCGGCCTGCTGGGGGCCGGCATCGCCAAGGCGGGAACCAGCGCCGTCGTCGTCGCCGGCGTGCTGAAAACCGTCGGCGCCATCTTCCTGTCGCCGGCCATTGGCTTCCTGCTGGCCCTGTTGCTGGTGCTGATCGTGTCCTGGCTGTTCGCCAGGGCCAATCCCAACTTCGCGGACCGGATTTTCCGCGGGCTGCAGTTCGTCTCGGCCTCGGCCTATTCGCTGGGGCACGGCGGCAATGACGCGCAGAAGACGATGGGCATCATCGCCATCCTGCTCTACTCGCGCGGGATGCTGGGCGGCGAATTCCACGTGCCCTTCTGGGTGGTCATCACGTGTCAGGCCGCGATTGCGCTCGGCACCCTGTTCGGCGGCTGGAAGATCGTTCACACCATGGGCTCGCGCATCACGCGGCTTAGCCCTCAGCAAGGCTTCTGCGCCGAAACGGGTGGGGCCATCACCTTGTTTGCGGCGACCAGCATGGGGATTCCGGTGTCGACAACCCACACCATCACCGGCGCCATCATCGGCGTGGGCGCGGCCAGACGGGTCTCGGCCGTGCGGTGGAGCATCGCTCGCAGCATCGTCACCGCCTGGTTCATCACCATGCCGGCGGCGGCGGCGATCGGCGCGATCTTCTACTTCCTCGGCGGGCTGTTCCTGACCTGATGACCGGTTCGACCCGAACAGAGACGTCCGAAAACCGTCAGGTCGCCGCCCTGCCGTGGCGGCGGGGCGAGACAGGCGTGGAGGTCATGATGATCACCTCCCGCGAAACACGTCGTTGGGTCATCCCCAAGGGCGGGCGGATGGTGGGCAAGACCGATTCTCAGGCGGCCGCTCAGGAGGCTTATGAAGAGGCTGGCGTCCAGGGCGAGACGCTGGATGCCGTCGTGGGTTATTTCCGTTACGACAAGCGGTTGAAGACGGGGGCGGTACAGGCCTGTGTCGTGGCGGTCTATCCGCTGGAAGTGCTGATCCAGCTGGGCGCATGGCCCGAGGACCAGCAGCGCCAACGTCGCTGGATGAGCCAGGCGGAGGCCGCCGAAGCCGTCCATGAAACCGACCTGGCGGAACTGATCCGGGCCTTCAGGCCAGCGGCCTGAGCCGCAGACTTCTTTGGTGATTGTCAGGAACGGCGATCTCTGAACCTATGGGTTCTGCTTCCGAGTTCCCGCCTGAGAGTGGCCATGCGCAAAACCAGTCTGTTAGCCGCCGTCGCGGCCCTATCGTTCGCCTTCGGGACAGCGGTTCAGGCGCAGGATACGGAGAGAGGGACGTCTTCATCAGACCTGTTGCAGGTGGTGGTTCGCGACGACCCGCGTCCGGTTTTGGCGGAACGTCTGGTGCGGCTGACCCTCAATGGGATGGAGAAGTTCACCCAGGAAACGATCACCCGGGACCTGATCGAGGCTGGCGACGCCCTGCCTGAAGAGCAGGCGCGCTGGCTCCGGCGGAACGCGTCCTCGATCATTGATAGCAATCTGCGTCCGCTGATTGGGGCTATCGCCCAGGAATACGCGACCCGCTTTACCGAGGCGGAGTTGAATGCCCTGATCGCCTTCTATGACGGACCGGTGGGCCGGGACATCGCGCGTAAGCAGATGGAGCTCGGCGGCGCGCTGGGCGAGGCGATGCAGAAGTTCCAGATCGCTTTCGTGACCGAACTGTCGACCAAGTTCTGTGCCGAATTCGATTGCGCGGCCTTCGCCGCCAAGGAAACGCCGACAGCCAAGCCGAACCGGCGTTGATTTCCCCGTCAGGCCGTGTATAGAGCGCGGCTTCTCGTCATGGCTTCGGCTGTGGCGGATCCTGTCCGAGAACTTCGGGACGTGGGGGCCGCCCGCGTCATAATCGTCCAGAGAGCCCTCTGGCGCCGTGGGGAGATGGGGATGCAAAGACCTTTTGCCCTGTCGCTTGCGACGGGCGGGCCTGCTTCCTTCGGACAATAAGACCGGCCTGAACGCTATGCAGCGATGCATGGCGCTTAAGCCAAATCCGTCGTCGGGAATTAGCCTGGCGGCGAATACCAAAACTGGAGACCGCAATGGACCGCGCACAAAAAGCCGAGTCGATCGAATCGCTGAAGAGCGTGTTCGCCGACGCGGGCGCCGTGGTCGTGACCCACAACCTGGGTCTGACCGTTGCGGAGATGGAAGACCTGCGTGGTCGCCTTCGTAAAGAAGGCGGCGCGTTCAAGGTGGTGAAAAACCGTCTGGCGCTCAAGGCGCTGGGCGTCGAGGAAGGCAGCGAGTACCACGACCTGTTCAAGGGTCCCGTGGGCATCGCATACGCAGCCGACCCCGTCACTGCTGCGAAGGTCGCGGCTGAATTCGCCAAGGGCAACGACAAGTTCAAGCTCATCGGCGGCTTCATGGGCGACAAGGTGCTGGACGCCGCGGGCGTCGACGCCCTGTCCAAGCTGCCGTCGCTGGACCAACTGCGTGGCAAGCTGATCGGCCTGCTGCAAGCACCGGCGACCAAGATCGCTGGCGTTCTGCAAGCACCCGCCGGCCAACTGGCTCGCGTCTTCAACGCATACGCGACCAAAGACGCCGCCTAAGCCTCGTCATCTCTGCATATCTCTCTGAACCTCATCCTACCGAAGGAAGACTAAAATGGCTGATCTCGCCAAGATCGTTGAAGAACTGTCGGCTCTGACCGTCCTGGAAGCCGCTGAACTGTCGAAGCTGCTGGAAGACAAGTGGGGCGTTTCGGCTGCCGCACCGGTCGCCGTTGCTGCTGCTGGCGGCGCTGCTGCTCCGGCTGAAGCTGCCGAAGAGCAAACCGAGTTCACCGTTGTCCTGATCGACGGCGGCGACAAGAAGATCAATGTGATCAAGGAAGTCCGCGGCGTCCGTTCGGACCTGGGTCTGAAGGAAGCCAAGGACCTGGTCGAAGGCGCTCCGCAGAACGTCGTCGAGAACGTCTCGAAGCAAGTCGCTGAAGAGATCAAGAAGAAGCTGGAAGAAGCCGGCGCCAAGATCCAGATCAAGTAAGATCGGGTCCTGGCTTCCGGCTTCGGCCGGAGGCAGACTTCAAGCGAGCGGGTCGGAGGGAAGCCTCCGGCCCGCTTTCTTTTTGGGCGTGACTGGCGAGGCGGAGGCGGCGGACCCATCTCAGCGCTCTCATAAAAGGATAGGCCCCGATGAAGATCCTGATGGTTCTGACCTCCCACGACCAACTCGGCGACACAGGCCGCAAGACCGGCTTCTGGCTGGAAGAGTTCGCCGCCCCCTATTACGCGCTGAAGGATGCAGGCGCCGAGATCGTCATCGCCTCGCCCCAGGGCGGACAGCCGCCGCTGGACCCCAAGAGCGACGCCGAGGACGCCCAGACCGACGACACGCGCCGCTTCAAGGCCGATGCCGAGGCGCAAGACGCCTTGGCGGCCACGCAGAAGCTGGCCGATGTGAAGGCCGAGGATTTCGATGCTGTCTTCTATCCCGGCGGTCACGGTCCGCTGTGGGACCTAGCCAATGATCCGTCGTCCATCGCCCTGATCGAAGCCTTCGCCGCCTCCGACAAGCCGACGGGCTTCGTCTGCCATGCGCCGGGCGTGCTGAAGGACGTGAAGGGCGCGGACGGCGAACCCCTGGTCAAGGGACGGGCCGTCACCGGCTTCACCAATACCGAGGAAGAGGCTGTGGGCCTGACCGAGGTGGTGCCCTTCCTGGTCGAGGACATGCTGGTCGCCAAGGGCGGGCGCTACAGCAAGGGGGCCGACTGGGCCTCCTATGTGCTGACGGACGGGACGTTGGTCACGGGGCAGAACCCGGGCTCTTCGCGTGAGGCGGCCGACGCGCTCCTCGCCCTGCTGAAGGCCTAGGCTCATACGCCCAGATGAAGAAGGCCCGGGATCGCTCCCGGGCCTTTTTTTGTTAGCGACGGCGGGGGGCCAGAATTTCGCCGAGGCGGTCGGGCGTGCCCTCGATCCGCTCCAGGCGCGGGTAGCGCAGGCCGTCGTGGTAGTCGAAGGCGACGGTCCTGAAGCGGTCGCCGTTCTTGAGCAGCAGGGTGATGGGCGCGTCGGTCCCCTTGGCGGCGGTGACGGCGTCGCGCAGGACCTCGGCCGAGGCGGCGCGGTCGTTGACGGCGACCAGTTCCCAGCCCGGACCGATGTCGGCCTCGAAGGCGCGGCCGCCCCAGCGGACGCCGGTCAGCCTGTTCGATGAGGACAGGGTGAAGCCCAGGGAATACTGGAAGTCCGTGGCCCAGCCGGACTGGATGCGCTTCTCAGCCGCTGTCAGGCTGTCGGTATAGGTCAGGCGATAACCGCCGCGCGCCAGGCCGTCGAGCGGAGCCTTGGCCTCGGGGCCGGTCGCGTCCAGGCGCGTACGCAGGAAGCTGGCCCAGTCGTGCGGATGGACGGCGTTCAGGGCCGCGACCACGTCGTCGAAGGTGTAGCCGCGCGGGGCCCAGGAGCCGTCGTCGCCGCCGAAGAAGCCCTTGGCGAAGTCGTCGAGCGACTTCCTGCCGCCCGTGGCCTCGCGGATCAGGGTGTCGGCGTCCAGCCAGATCAGCAGGGCCTCGCGATAGTAGTCGCCCGTGCCGCGCATCCAGGAGGCGTAGGGGTTGCTGGTCCGGTAGCCGAGCAGGTTGTGGTTGTTGGTGTCCTGCAGCGGACGCCATTCACGGCCCGGCTGGTTGTCATAGAAGGCGGCGACCTCGGCGAAGCTGGTCAGGATGTCGGCCTTGGAGGCCAGGCCCGAACGGGCGGTCAGGACGTCGCCCCAGTATTCCGTCTGGCCCTCATAGACCCACAGCAATGTGTTCTGGGTCGGGATGTTGTGGTTGGCGGTCAGTTCGTCGGCCGGTCGCTGGCGCTTGCCGTTCCAGGCGTGGACGAACTCGTGCGGCAGGAGGCCCACGGCGCCCAGGTTCTTGCCCCAGGTGGTGAAGAAGTCGGTGGGGACCGTGTTCTCGGACGAGCGGTGATGCTCCAGCCCGATGCCGCCCATCTTGGACGTGGCGGCGACCAGGAAGTCGTAGCGGTCATAGGGGCGGGCGCCGAACAGACGGTCCGACTGGGTGACCAGGTTCTCGAACCAGGCGATCTGTTCCGCCGTCGGGGCGATGTGCTTGGCCTCGTCGGCGACGATGTTCAGGTGGACGGCCTCGCCCCTGGGGTCGATCTCGATGCGCTGGAAGTGGGCGCCGCCGAACAGGGGGCTGTCGATCAGGGTGTAGAGGTCAGTCGGGCGGAAGGTGGCCACGCCGTTCTCATAGCGCTCGGTGTCGAGGGCCACGCCGTACTTCCAGCCCTCGGGCAGGCGGATGGAGGGGGCGAAGGTGATGCCGGTCGAGCGGTAGCCGGCGGGATAGAGCAGGGCCTTTTCCCACTGCAGATTGACCATCTCGGGCGTCATGGTCACGCGCCAGGTCGAGCTGTCGGGTTGGGTCAGCCACTGGAACTCGACCACGATCTCGCTGACGCCCTGGGGGATGTCCAGATGGAAGGCGTAGGGGTCGATGGTGTCGCGCAGCCAGTCGATCCGGCTGCCCCCACCCGTGACGGTGACGCCCGAGATCAGCTGGATCGGGCCGGTGTCGGCGTGGTTGCCGGGCAGGAACTTGGGATAGAGCAGGACCAGTGGGCCGGCCGTGACCGGGATGGTCTGGCGGACGCGAACGATCTTGCGCTCCACGTCGGTCGCGTCGACCTCATACTTGATGACGCCGGGGTAGGTCGCGGCGGTCGGGGCCGGGATGGGCGGCAGGGCGCGGGGCAGGGCCAGGGGCGTGTTCTGGGGCGTGGGCGACACCGGCGCCTGCGGGCCGGTCCACTCCTGAGCGAGAGCGGTCGAGGCGACCGAGGTCAGCAGCAGGGCGAGGGCGGCGGCGGGCAGGCGTCGGGTCATCGGGTATCCAGAACTATGAGAGCCAGGCTTTACTAGCAGAACGGCTTAGCGGCGGCGGGGCGACAGGATGTCGCCCAGGCGGTCGGGCGTGCCCTCGATCCGTTCCAGGTGGGGGTAGCGCAGACCGTCGTGGTAGTCGAAGCGGACCGTCTTGAAGACGTCGCCGTTCTTGAGGATCAGCTCGATCGGGTCGGTCGAGCCCTTGGCGGCGGTGACGGCCTCCTTCAGCGCGTCGGCCGAGGCGGCGCGACCGGCGACGGCGACGACTTCCCAGCCCGAGGTCAGGCCCTGCTCGAAGGCCGGGCCGCCCCAGACCACCGAGGTGATCTTGTTGGCCTTGTTCATCATGAAGCCGAGCGAATAGGTGAAGTCGTTGCGGCCCAGCTCCTTATACAGGGCGCCCATGTAGCCGGACGGCTCCTCCTTGAAGACCAGGCGGTAGCCGCCGCGCTCGATGCCGTCCAGCGGGCCGCGCGAGGTCGGGCCGACCGCGTCCAGACGCTCGCGCAGGAAGGCGGCCCAGTCCTTGGCCTGAACCCCGTTCAGGGTCGAGGTGACGGTGTCGAAGGTGTAGGGGGCCGGGTTCCAGTCGCCGTCCTGGGCGCCGAAGAAGGCCCTGGCGAAGTCGTCCAGCGACTTCTTGCCGCCGGTCTGCTCGCGGATCAGGGTGTCGGCGTCCAGCCAGATCAGCGAGCCCTCGCGGTAGTAGTCCTCGCTGCGCTGATAGGAGCCCCAGGGCTGGGGACGGCGCTGGCTGATGATGGGGTCGTTGGTGGTGTCCTGCATGGCGCGCCACTGGCGGCCGGGGATGTTCTGGAAGCTGGCGGCGGTCATGGCCAGGACGTCCAGCGCCTGTTGCTTCGACATCAGACCCGCGCGGGCGGTCAGGACCAGGCCCCAATATTGCGTCTGGCCCTCATAGACCCACAACAGGGAGTTCTGCAGCGGCGCGTTGAGGTTGGGCGTCATCTGGTCGGCGGGGCGGCGCCACTTGCCGTTCCAGCTGTGGGTGTATTCGTGGCCCAGCAGGTCGCGGTCGGCCAGGGTGGCCTCGCGGTCGGTGAAGTATTTGGGATCGACGCTGTTCTCGGACGAGCGCTGGTGCTCCAGGCCGATGCCGCCCAGCTTGTCGGTCACGGCCACCAGGAAGTCGTAGTGGTCGAAGTGGCGGGCGCCGAACAGGCGGTCGGCCTGGGCGACCAGATTGCGGTGGAGCTGGATGTGCTCGTCGCTGGCTTCCAGCATCTTGGCCGTGTCGGCCACGACGTTCATGCGGACGGGCGAACGGCCGCCGGGATCGAGGTCGATCTGGCGATAGTGCTGGCCGGCGAAGACGGGGCTGTCGGCCAGGTGGTCGAGGGTGATGGGGGCGAAGGTCGCCAGGCCGTTCTCGAAGCTGACCGTGTCCAGACCGGCGCCATAGTTCCAGCCGGCGGGCAGTTTCAGAGTCGGCTTGAAGGTGATCTGACGCGAGTAGTAGCCGGCGGGATAGAGCAGGGCCTTCTCCCACTGGATGTTCAGCATCTCGGGGGTGACGACGATGCGCCCCTGATTGCCCTCGATCGGGGTCAGCCACTGGAAGGCGACCTCGATCTGGCTGACGCCGGCGGGGACCTCGATCTGATAGGCCCAGGGCTGGACCGTGTTGCGCACCCACTCCAGCCGTTGGCCGTTGGCGGTAAACGTCAGGCCGCCGACGTTGGCGACGGGGCCGGCGGGGCTGTGGTTGCCCGGCAGCCATTGGGGATAGAGCAGGACCATCGGCCCGGCCTGGGCGACGGGGATGGTCTGGCGCACCTGAACCAGACGGCGGTCGATGTCCGTGGCGTCCACGTCGAGGCTGATGACGCCCGGATAGGCGACGTCGCGCGGGGCCGGGATGGGCGCAAGCGCCACGGGCAGGGCGGGCGTGCCGACCTGAGCGAGCGCAGGCGCGCCCATTGAGATCAGCAGGGCGGCGGCGCTGACGGCCAGGGCGAAACGCTTCATCAGGACTATCCGGGGACGGCCGCCACCAACGCGGCCCAAGAGGGCCGCACAGCACAATGTGTCGCACCTCGCGTCAAGGCGATCCGATTGTTTTCCCTTGCCTACGGGACGATCGGGGCGAGCGCTTGAAGCAGGCTGCGATGGAAGGCCGCTGGATCCTGCATCTGCGGGGAATGGCCGAGCTCGGGAAATTCGATCAATCGAGCCTGCGGAATCGCCGCAGCCGCAGCGCGGCCCAGGGCCGGATACTGCCCAAGGCGAGCCTGGACCTCGGGGCTCGCCCGCCCTGCGCCCGGCGCCGTCCGGTCGGTTCCGCCGATGATGAGGGTAGTCGGGGTTCGCACCTGCGATAGTTCATGCACGACCGGCTGGGTGAAGATCATGTCCGAGGTCTGGGCCTGGTTCCAGGCGACCACCTCGCCGCCGGGACCGGCGTACATCCCCGCCAGCATCTCGACCGGAGCATCGTACTCGGGCCGCCATTCGCCGTCGTAATAGAAACGCTGCTGATAGGCCCTGATGCTTTCAAACGTCGTCTTGCGCTCATTGGCCAAGGCGTCGTCGAGGCGGGCGTAGGGCACGCCTTCGGCCTGCCAGTCCTCAAGGCCGATCGGGTTCACCAATACAAGTTGCTCAAGGCTGTCAGGGTTCAGCAGGGCGTAGCGTAGGCCGAGCATGCCGCCCATGGAGTGGCCGATCATGACCGGCTGTGTGACGCCCAGGCTGTCCAACAGGGCGTGCGTGTTTGCGGCCAGCTGCGACAAGGAGAACTGATAGGCTTCTGGTTTGGACGCCTTGCAGAAGCCGACCTGGTCGATCGCGATGACGCGGAAACCGGCCTCCGCCAGCACGCGAATGGTCGGCCCCCAGGTGCTGGCGCAGAAGTTCTTGCCATGAAGAAGGACGGCTGTACGGCCGTTCGCCGGTCCGGTCGGCGCGACGTCCATATAGGTCATCTCGAGCGCCTGCCGCTGGGAATCGAACGAAAAGGTCTGGACAGGGTGCGGGTAGGCGTAGCCCTCCAGGCGTGGGCCGAAGGTCGGGCGTGCCTGGGCCGAGGCTGCCGAGGACGACCCGGCGACGATCATACAGGCGATAAGTGCGGCGGTGCGGAGCATGGAGCGGGAACGTTGATGGATTCGTCCCGTTCCTCGCCGCGACCTATCGCCTCTCATCCGGCCGGGTTCACTTCCAGCAGTTCGACGGTGAAGCGCAGGGTCGAGTTGGCGGGGATTTCGGTTCCCATCCAGCGGGGGCCGTAGGCGAGGTCGGCGGGGATGACGAACTCATAGGTCTCGCCGGCGCGCATCAGGGCGACGCCCTCGGTCCAGCCCTTGATCACGCGGTTCAGGGGGAAGCTGGCCGGTTCGTTGCGCGAATAGGAGCTGTCGAACTCGCGCCCGTCGATGAAGGTGCCGCGATAGTGGACCTTGACCGTGTCGGTGGCGACCGGCTGAACGCCTTCCGGCCTTGCCTTGCCGACGCGGCGGTACTGCAGGCCCGAAGGCGTGGTGGTCCAGCCGCTGCGCTGGCCGTTCCACATCAGATAGGCGGCCTGGCCGACCTCCCAGTTCTCCTGGGTTGCGGGGCCTTGCGGGACGACCTGGGCGATGGTGGCGGGCGCGGAAGCGCAGGCAGAGAGGGTCAGGGCGAGGGCGGCGAGCGCGGGCAGGGCGATACGGTTCATAAGGCTAGGCTTATCACAAGGAATGGCGGTGTCGATGAGGGCCTCAACATGCCGTCATCCCGGCCGCAGCGGAGCGGAGAGCCGGGACCCAGGCGTTTGATTCTGTCTGGACGGGGCCTATGTCCGCCGTCTGGGTCCCGGGTTCGGCTGCGCCGCCCCGGGATGACGGAAAAAAGGTGTGGAGGCTTCGTCTGGCCGCCCCCGCCCGGTCGCGGCGCGACCACCCTCCCCGGACGGGGAGGGAGAAAGAGGTCGCAGGCCTTTATTTCGCCGGAGATCGGCGTATATATGCGCGCTCCGCAGATTCCATGAATCCCGCGCGAAAGCGCCGAGGCCCGGTTTGTCGCCCTCCGACCGGTGCGCAGGCGTCGCTCCTTTCCCAAGGAGCGGGCATATAAGGCGTCCTGATCCCGCAGCGGATCGAGGGTGGACGCCGAGAGAACCTACGGTCACGGATCGCCGAATGGCGGGCCGTGGCTGCTGCATTGACGTCGGGCCTCCATTCCTTTGTGGGGTGGGCTCGCGATTGGGAAAACAGAATGGCAAACTCCACTGACGGTCTCGCCCTGGGTAAGATCGCCTCCGCCACCTCGTTCACCGGAAAGAAGCGCATTCGTCACTCGTTCGGGCGTATCCCCGAAGCGGTGAAGATGCCGAACCTGATCGAGGTTCAGCGGGCTTCCTACGAGCAGTTCCTGCAGCGCGAAGTGCGCAGCGGGGTCCGCAAGGAGCAGGGTATCGAGGCGGTCTTCAAGTCGGTCTTCCCGATCAAGGACTTCAACGAGCGCGCCGTCCTGGAGTACGTGTCCTACGAGTTCGAGGACCCCAAGTACGACGTCGAGGAATGCATCCAGCGCGACATGACCTATGCCGCGCCGCTGAAGGTCAAGCTGCGCCTGATAGTCTTTGAGACCGAGGAAGAAACGGGCGCCCGTTCGGTCAAGGACATCAAGGAGCAGGACGTCTACATGGGCGACATCCCGCTCATGACGGACAAGGGCACCTTTATCGTCAACGGCACCGAGCGCGTGATCGTCTCGCAGATGCACCGTTCGCCGGGCGTCTTCTTCGATCACGACAAGGGCAAGACCCACTCGTCGGGCAAGCTGCTGTTCGCCGCCCGCGTCATTCCTTACCGTGGTTCGTGGCTCGACTTCGAGTTCGACGCCAAGGACGTGGTCTTCGTCCGTATCGACCGTCGTCGTAAACTGCCGGCCACCAGCTTCCTGCTGGCCCTGGGCATGGACGGCGAGGAAATCCTCAAGACCTTCTACGAGACCGTGCCTTACGAGAAGCGCGGCGAAGGCTGGGTGACGCCCTACAAGCCGGAACGCTGGCGCGGCGTGAAGCCGGAGTTCGACTTGGTCGACGCCGACACCGGCGAAGTGGTCGCACAGGCCGGTCAGAAGATCAGCGCCCGCGCCGCCAAGAAGCTGGCCGACGGCGGTCTGACCTCGCTGTCGCTGGCCGCCGACGCCCTGCTGACCAAGTATCTGGCTGCGGACGCCGTCAACTATGAGACCGGCGAGATCTACGCCGAGGCCGGCGACGAGCTGGACGCGGAAACGATCGCCCTGCTGGAAGAGCGCGGCTTCACCACCATCGACGTGCTGGACATCGACCACGTCACGGTCGGCGCCTACATGCGCAACACCCTGCGCGTGGACAAGAACACGGGTCGTGAAGACGCCCTGTTCGACATCTATCGCGTCATGCGTCCGGGCGAGCCGCCGACCCCGGAAGCCGCCGAAGCGATGTTCAACTCTCTGTTCTTCGATTCGGAACGCTACGACCTGTCGGCCGTGGGCCGGGTCAAGATGAACATGCGTCTGGAGACCCCCGAGGTTTCCGACGAAATCCGCGTCCTGCAAAAGGACGACGTGCTGAAGGTGCTGCAGATCCTGGTCGGCCTGAAGGACGGCCGCGGCGAGATCGACGACATCGACAACCTGGGCAACCGTCGCGTGCGTTCGGTCGGCGAACTGCTGGAAAACCAGTACCGCGTCGGTCTGCTGCGCATGGAGCGCGCCATCAAGGAGCGCATGTCCTCGGTCGATATCGACACGGTCATGCCGCACGACCTGATCAACGCCAAACCGGCCGCGGCCGCGGTGCGTGAATTCTTCGGCTCGTCGCAGCTGTCGCAGTTCATGGACCAAACCAACCCGCTGTCGGAGATCACCCACAAGCGTCGCCTTTCGGCGCTTGGCCCGGGCGGTCTGACGCGTGAGCGCGCCGGCTTTGAAGTCCGCGACGTTCACCCGACCCACTACGGCCGCATCTGCCCGATCGAAACGCCGGAAGGCCCGAACATCGGCCTGATCAACTCGCTGGCCACCCACGCCCGCGTCAACAAGTACGGCTTCATCGAGAGCCCCTACCGTCGCGTGAAGGACGGCAAGGCCACGGACGAGGTGGTCTACATCTCGGCCATGGAAGAGGCGAAGCACGTTATCGCCCAGTCCAACATTGAGCTGAAGAACGGCGAGATCGTAGAGGACCTGGTCCCCGGCCGGATCAACGGTGAATCCCAGCTGCTGACCAAGGCCGACGTCGACATGATGGACGTGTCGCCGAAGCAGGTCGTTTCGGTCGCTGCGGCCCTGATCCCCTTCCTGGAAAACGATGACGCCAACCGCGCACTGATGGGCGCCAACATGCAACGTCAGGCCGTGCCTCTGGTGCAGTCGGACGCGCCGCTGGTCGGCACCGGCATGGAAGCGGTCGTGGCCGTGGACTCCGGCGCTGTCGTGGTCGCCCGTCGCGACGGCGTGGTCGAGCAGATCGACGGCACGCGTATCGTCGTCCGCGCCACGTCGGAATCCGACGCCGGCCGTTCGGGCGTCGACATCTATCGCCTGTCGAAGTTCCAGCGTTCCAACCAGTCGACCTGCATCAACCAGCGCCCGATCGTGCGTGTGGGCGATGAAGTGAAGGCCGGCGACGTCATCGCTGACGGCCCGTCGACGGACCTGGGCGAACTGGCGCTGGGCCGTAACGTCCTGGTCGCCTACATGCCCTGGAACGGCTACAACTTCGAAGACTCCATCCTGATCTCCGAGCGTATCGTGCGCGACGACATCTTCACCTCCATCCACCTCGAAGAGTTCGAAGTGATGGCGCGTGATACGAAGTTGGGCCCGGAAGAAATCACCCGCGACATCCCCAACGTCGGCGAGGAAGCCCTGCGCAACCTCGACGAAGCGGGCATCGTGGCCATCGGCGCCGAAGTCCAGCCGGGCGACATCCTGTGCGGCAAGGTCACGCCAAAGGGCGAAAGCCCGATGACGCCGGAAGAGAAGCTGCTGCGCGCCATCTTTGGCGAGAAGGCTTCGGACGTCCGTGACACCTCGCTGCGCCTGCCGCCCGGCGTCGCCGGCACGGTTGTCGACGTGCGCGTCTTCAACCGTCACGGCGTCGACAAGGACGAGCGCGCCATGGCGATCGAACGCGCCGAAATCGAACGCCTCGGCAAGGACCGCGACGATGAGCTCAAGATCCTTGAGCGCAACGTCTATGGCCGCCTGAAGCCGCTGCTGCTCGGCAAGTCCGCCGTGTCCGGTCCCAAGGGCATGGGCCGCGGCGACGTGACCGAAGAGAAGCTTGGCGAAGTGTCCAAGGGCCTGTGGTGGCAGGTCGCCCTCGACGACGAGAAGGCGATGGGCGAGCTGGAGGCCATGAAGAAGCAGTTCGAGGACGCCCGTAAGGCGCTCGACCGTCGCTTCGAAGACAAGGTCGAGAAGCTGCAACGCGGCGACGAGCTGCCGCCTGGCGTGATGAAGATGGTCAAGGTCTTCGTGGCCGTGAAGCGCAAGCTTCAGCCGGGCGACAAGATGGCTGGCCGTCACGGCAACAAGGGCGTCATCTCCAAGATCCTGCCGGTCGAGGACATGCCGCACCTGGATGACGGCACCCACGTCGACATCGTTTTGAACCCGCTGGGCGTGCCGTCACGCATGAACATCGGTCAGATCTTCGAAACCCACCTGGGTTGGGCCGCTGCGGGCCTCGGCAAGCAGATCAAGGGTCTGCTCGAGCAGTGGATGGACGGCGGTATGCGTGACGCCCTGGTGTCGCGTCTGACCGAGATCTACGGCGCCGATACGCCGCTGCCCGAGAGCGACGAAGACCTGATCGAACTGGCGCAGAACCTGTCCAAGGGCGTGCCCTTCGCGACCCCGGTCTTCGACGGCGCGCATATCTCGGACATCGAGGACCTGCTGGAATCGGCCGGTCTGGATCGTTCGGGTCAGTCGATCCTGTTCGACGGCCAGACGGGCGAGCAGTTCAAGCGTCCGGTCACGGTCGGCTATGTCTACATGCTGAAGCTGCACCACCTGGTCGACGACAAGATCCACGCCCGCTCCATCGGCCCGTACTCGCTCGTCACCCAGCAGCCGCTGGGCGGTAAGGCGCAGTTCGGCGGACAGCGCTTCGGGGAAATGGAGGTCTGGGCTCTGGAAGCTTACGGCGCCGCCTACACCCTGCAGGAAATGCTGACGGTGAAATCCGACGACGTGGCCGGCCGGACCAAGGTTTACGAGGCTATCGTCCGTGGCGACGACAGCTTCGAAGCCGGCATTCCCGAGAGCTTCAACGTGCTCATCAAGGAAATGCGCTCGCTGGGCCTGAACGTGGAGCTGGAGAACAGCTGATCGGAAACTGAAGCCCTCTCCCGCCTGGCGGGGGAGGGCGGTCCGACCGCCTCTCCTCTCTGAATGAATTTTCGCGGGGCATTCCCGCAGAAGGAAAAAAGATGAACCAGGAAGTCCTGAACATCTTCAACCCGGTCCCGGTCACGCCGACCTTCGACCAGATCAAGATCGCCCTGGCCTCGCCGGAGAAGATCCGTTCGTGGTCGTTCGGCGAGATCAAGAAGCCGGAAACCATCAACTACCGCACGTTCAAGCCCGAGCGTGACGGCCTGTTCTGCGCCCGTATCTTTGGCCCGACCAAGGACTACGAATGCCTGTGCGGCAAGTACAAGCGCATGAAGTACAAGGGCATCATCTGCGAGAAGTGCGGCGTTGAAGTCACGCTGGCTCGCGTTCGCCGCGAGCGCATGGGTCACATCGACCTAGCCGCCCCGGTCGCCCACATCTGGTTCCTGAAGTCCCTGCCGAGCCGCATCTCGCTGATGCTGGACATGGCGCTGAAGGACGTGGAACGCGTCCTCTACTTCGAAAACTACATCGTCACCGAGCCGGGCCTGACCCCGCTGAAGCAGAACCAACTGCTGACGGAAGACGAGTTCTATCGCTACCAGGAAGAATACGGCGACGACGGCTTCACGGCTGAAATCGGCGCCGAGGCCGTCCGCAACCTGCTGATGGGCATCGACCTGCACGCCGAAGCCGAACGCCACCGCGGCGAGTTGGCTGACAGCCCTTCGGAAATGAAGGCCAAGAAGGCGTCCAAGCGCCTGAAGCTGATCGAGGCCTTCCTGGAATCGGGCAACAAGCCCGAGTGGATGATCCTGACCATCGTGCCGGTCATCCCGCCGGAACTGCGTCCGCTGGTGCCGCTGGACGGCGGCCGCTTCGCGACTTCGGACCTGAACGACCTGTATCGCCGGGTCATCAACCGTAACAACCGCCTGAAGCGCCTGATCGAGCTGCGCGCGCCCGACATCATCATCCGCAACGAAAAGCGGATGCTGCAAGAGTCGGTCGACGCCCTGTTCGACAACGGCCGTCGTGGTCGCGTGATCACGGGCGCCAACAAGCGTCCGCTGAAGTCGCTGGCCGACATGCTGAAGGGCAAGCAGGGCCGCTTCCGTCAGAACCTTCTGGGCAAGCGCGTCGACTACTCGGGCCGTTCGGTCATCACCGTCGGCCCCGAGCTGAAGCTGCACGAGTGCGGCTTGCCCAAGAAGATGGCGCTCGAGCTGTTCAAGCCCTTCATCTATGCGCGTCTGGACGCCAAGGGCCTGTCGGGCACCGTCAAGCAGTCCAAGCGCATGGTCGAACGCGAGCAGCCGCAGGTCTGGGACATCCTGGAAGAAGTGATCCGGGAACACCCGGTCATGCTGAACCGCGCGCCGACGCTTCACCGTCTGGGCATCCAGGCGTTCGAGCCGAAGCTGATCGAGGGCAAGGCCATCCGCCTGCACCCGCTGGTCTGCACCGCGTTCAACGCCGACTTCGACGGCGACCAGATGGCTGTTCACGTCCCGCTGTCGCTGGAAGCGCAACTCGAAGCGCGCGTCCTGATGATGTCGACGAACAACATCCTGTCGCCCGCCAACGGCAAGCCGATCATCGTGCCGTCGCAGGACATCGTCCTGGGTCTGTACTACCTGTCGCTGGTCAAGGAGAACCAGCCGGGCGAAGGCAAGCTGTTCGCCAACATGGGTGAAATCGACGCCGCCCTGGACGCCAAGGTCGTCGGTCTGCACACCAAGATCAAGGCGCGCTGGACCGAGATGAACTCGGCTGGCGAAGTCGTGACCAAGGTGATCGACACCACGCCCGGCCGGATGAAGCTGGGCGCGCTGCTGCCGCACAACGCCAACATCGGCTACGGCCTGCTGGACAAGAACCTGACCAAGAAGGAAATCGGCAACCTGATCGATCAGGTCTATCGCCACTGCGGTCAGAAGGCGACGGTCATCTTCGCCGACCAGATGATGCAACTGGGCTTCCGTGAAGCCGCCAAGGCCGGCATTTCGGTGGGCAAGGACGACATCGTCATTCCTGCCAAGAAGGCCCAGATGGTCGCGGAAACCCGCACCCAGGTCGAAGAGTACGAGCAGCAATACGCCGACGGCCTGATCACCAAGGGTGAGAAGTACAACAAGGTGGTCGACGCCTGGGCCAAGGCCACGGACAAGATCGCTGACGAGATGATGGGCGAGATCGCCCAGCCTCGCGTCTTGATCAAGGGCCAGGAGCCGGACATCAACTCCGTCTTCATGATGGCCAACTCCGGCGCCCGTGGTTCGCAGGCGCAGATGAAGCAACTGGGCGGCATGCGCGGCCTGATGGCCAAGCCCTCGGGCGAGATCATCGAGACGCCGATTATCTCGAACTTCAAGGAAGGCCTGACCGTCCTTGAATACTTCAACTCCACCCACGGCGCCCGTAAGGGTCTGGCCGACACCGCGCTGAAGACCGCCAACTCGGGTTACCTGACCCGTCGTCTGGTGGACGTGGCGCAAGACTCCATCGTCACCGAGGAAGACTGCGGCTCGACGCGCGGCATCACCCTGCGCGCCGTGGTCGAAGGCGGCGACGTGCTGGTCTCGCTGGGCCAACGCGTCCTGGGTCGCTATGCGGCCGAGGACATCAAGGAGCCGGGCGGCGACAAGATCCTGTTCCCTGCAGACACCTACCTGCAGGAAGAAGAGATCGAAGTCATCGACGCGGCCGGCGTCCAGTCGATCAAGGTCCGGTCGGCCCTGACCTGTGAGGCCGAAGCCGGCATCTGCGGCATGTGCTACGGTCGTGACCTGGCGCGCGGCACCAACGTCAACATCGGCGAAGCGGTCGGCGTCATCGCCGCTCAGTCGATCGGCGAGCCGGGCACCCAGCTGACGATGCGTACCTTCCACATCGGCGGTACGGCCCAGGTGGCGGAAACCTCGTTCTACGAGGCGACCAACGCCGGCAAGGCCAAGATCGTCGGCCCGACCGTTACGGCGGCGCACGGCGACCTGGTGGCCATGAGCCGCAACGTCGTCGTCACCATCGTCGTCGACGGCAAGGACCGCGAGACCCACAAGGTCCCGTACGGCGCCCGTCTGCGCGTCAAGGAAGGCGCCGATGTCGCCAAGGGCCAACGTCTGGCGGAGTGGGACCCCTACACCACTCCGATCCTGACCGAAGTCGGCGGCGTGATCCGCTTCGAGGACCTGGTCGAGGGCCTGTCGGTCCGCGAAGAAACCGACGAAGCGACGGGCATCGCCCAGCGCGTGGTTTCCGACTGGCGCGCCAGCCCCCGCGGTTCGGACCTGCGTCCGGCCATGGGCGTGACCCTGGGCGACACCTACGCCAAGCTGGCCTCGGGCTCTGACGCCCGTTACCTGCTGCCCGTGGGCGCCGTTCTGTCCGTGTCCAACGGCGACGAGGTCAAGCCGGGCGAGATCATCGCCCGTGTTCCGACCGAAGGCGCCAAGACCCGCGACATCACCGGCGGTCTGCCGCGCGTTGCCGAACTGTTCGAAGCCCGTCGTCCGAAGGACTGCGCCGTCATCGCCGAGATGGATGGTCGCGTGGAATTCGGTCGCGACTACAAGAACAAGCGCCGCATCAAGATCACCCCGGAACTGGACGCCGATGGCAACCAGGCCGAGGCGGTCGAGTTCCTGATCCCGAAGGGCAAGCACATCTCCGTCCACGACGGCGATCTGATCCAGAAGGGCGACTACATCATCGACGGCAACCCGGATCCGCACGACCTGCTGCGCATCCAGGGCGTCGAGGCGCTGGCCGAGTATCTGGTGAACGAAGTGCAGGAGGTCTACCGACTGCAAGGCGTGCCGATCAACGACAAGCACATCGAAGTCATCGTCCGTCAGATGCTGCAGAAGGTGGAAGTGCTGGATTCGGGTGAAACCACCCTGATCCGCGGCGACACCGTCGAAGTGGCTGAAGCCGTTCTGGAAAACGCCAAGGTCGAGAAGCGCGGCGGTCGTCTGGCCACCACGCAGCCCGTCCTGCTGGGCATCACCAAGGCGTCGCTGCAGACCCGCAGCTTCATCTCGGCGGCGTCCTTCCAGGAGACCACCCGCGTCCTCACCGACGCCTCGGTCCACGGCAAGAAGGACATGCTGGAAGGCCTGAAGGAAAACGTCATCGTCGGCCGCCTGATCCCGGCGGGCACGGGCGCCTATCTGCGCTCGCTGCAGAAACTGGCGAACGAGCGCGACGCGGAACTGACCCAGGCCCGCGAAGACGCCATCGAGCCTCTGCCGGCCGATCTGGCCCTGGAACTGGAAAAGTCGGAAGGCTGATCCGTTTCGGAACTGAAGACTGAAGAGGGCGGCGCTGGAGACAGCGCCGCCCTTTTTCTATCGGGGCTCGCGGGGGGCGGCCGCGCCCGGCGTGGCTGGTCGACCCGAGGCGGGCGGGCCGTCGCGGCGGGTCTGGACGTTACGCGTGGAGTCCATCTGGGTTGATGAATCCAGATGCGCGCCGGCGCAGCCTGTGCCGAAGTTCGAGCCGGGGCAGTCCTGAGGCGGCAGAACGCCGACGCCGCCGGACAGGGGGCGTCGCTGGGCCTCGTAGCGCTGCATTTCGCGGGCGCCTTCTCGCGCGAAACGGGCGTCGCGCTCGGGGTTGCCGCTGCCGGTGATGGGCCGCGTGGCCCCCTCTGCGGCGCGGGCGTTGAACCGTTCGTCGCAAACGACCTGCTCGCCGCGCGTGAGAATGGCCCGGGAGGGGCAACCGGCGGGCGAGGTGCGCAGGGCGCGGGCGTTGCGGCCGTCCTGCCCTTCAGGGGCGACACGCCAGGCGTCCGACACGCCCGGGACGCCCGAGGCCGCAGCCGAGGGCGCTCCGGGAGCAGGGTTGGCGAGGCGCGGAGCCGGAGCGGCGGGCAGGCCGTCGCGGGCCTCGTCCTCGTCCTTCTTGCGGGGACGGAGCGCCGTCACCGGGGCGGAAGCGGGGGCGGCGCGTTCGACGGTGGCGGGCGGCGCGGGCGTCGGCGCGGCGACTGGCGCGCGCGCCGGAGCGGGCAGGGGGGCGGCAGGCGCCAGAGGCGCGTTCCGGGTCACGGTCTGGGGGGTCGGAAGCGGCGCAGGGGTCGGGAGCGGCAAGGGGGCGGGGGCTGGCGTCGGTATGGGCGGGACAACCGGCATGGGCCGCTGGGGCGTGGGCGTGGCGCGTTCCGGCGTGGGCAGGGGCTCAACGGTTGGCGTAGGAAGCGGCGGGGCCGGACGCGGGACGGGCAAGGGCTCCGGCGTAACCGTGGGCCGTTCGATCTCCAGCTGGATGATGGGCTGCAGGTCGGGAGCCGGGGCCGGATGATCTTCACTGGACGCCAGCAGGACCATGGAGCCCAGGACGACCACATGCATCAGGAGAGAGGCGCCCGCCATCAGGCCCCGCCGCACGCCAGGACGCAGACGCCGGGCCGGCGCTCGGGCCAGAACTGCAACGCTCATAGCGGCTCCCCAATCCTCGTCGAGAATGATGCCAAGGCAAGCATGGCAATATAGGGGCGAGTCTCGGAACCGCGGAACGCTGATCTCTACTTGAGGCGAAGCTTCGATGCTCGTCAGCCTGGCGCGCTCGTCCGCCAAGAGGGTGAATCACTTGACGCCTTGACCCATCGCGCGTACACGGCGCGCACTTTCGAGATGTAGGCGGTTCTCCGTCTGTCGAGATTGTGACAATTGAACGGACGGGCTGTGCCCGCCGGAACGCCCGAAGCGCGCGTTCCGGTTTTTTCGTTTGGCTGTTGCGGCTCGCTCGAGAACAACACCCGGGCGGCGCTTCGGCGGCGTCCAAAAGAAGGCTCATGAGGCGCCCCGGCCGGAAGGCACACGCCTCCACATCGAAAAGAGACAAATCGTATGCCTACGATCAACCAACTGATCCGCAAGCCGCGCAAGCCCAAGCCCACCCGTAACAAGGTCCCGGCTCTGGAAGGTTCGCCCCAGCGTCGCGGCGTTTGCACCCGCGTCTACACCACGACCCCGAAGAAGCCCAACTCGGCTCTGCGTAAGGTCGCCAAGGTCCGTCTGGCCAAGAACGGCTATGAAGCCGTTTGCTACATCCCCGGCGAAGGTCACAACCTGCAAGAGCACTCGGTTGTTCTGATCCGCGGCGGCCGCGTGAAGGACCTTCCCGGCGTGCGTTACCACATCCTGCGCGGCGTGCTCGATACGCAAGGCGTCAAGGACCGCAAGCAGCGTCGTTCGCACTACGGCACCAAGCGTCCGAAGTAAGCGAACCGTTTTCAGGCCTGCTGGTCTGGACCCTCAGAAATTTTCCCGGCGTCTGCCGGGCACTGCAAGGAATAACCTATGTCGCGTCGTCACCGCGCCCAGAAGCGTGAAGTTCTGCCGGATCCCAAGTTCGGCGATCTGATCGTCACCAAGTTCATGAACTACGTCATGTACGAAGGTAAGAAGGCCGTCGCCGAGAACATCGTCTATGGCGCCTTCGACATCCTGGCCGAGAAGAAGAAAGACCACACTGCGGTCGAGACCTTCCACACGGCTCTGGACAACGTCGCTCCGTCGGTCGAAGTCCGTTCGCGTCGCGTCGGCGGCGCCACCTACCAGGTGCCGGTCGAAGTCCGCCCGGACCGTCGCCGCGCCCTGGCCATCCGTTGGCTGGTGAACGCTGCGCGCAAGCGCGGTGAAAACACCATGACGGAAAAGCTGGCTGCTGAGCTGCTGGACGCCTCGAACAACCGCGGCACCGCAGTCAAGAAGCGCGAAGACACCCACAAGATGGCCGAAGCCAACCGCGCCTTCAGCCACTACCGCTGGTAAGCGTCTTCAAAGCGCCATCGAGCGCGCTTATCTGAGACTATCCGGCGCGGGCGGTTTGAGCTAAATCGCCCGCGCTGTCTTATCCGATATCACCTTGGGCGCCCGTCGCGTCCGCGAAGCACCCCGAAGGCAACTCCAATGCCCCGCACGCATAAGATTGAAGACTACCGCAACTTCGGCATCATGGCCCACATCGACGCGGGCAAGACGACGACGACCGAGCGGATCCTGTTCTACACCGGCAAGTCCCACAAGATCGGCGAAGTCCACGACGGCGCCGCCACCATGGACTGGATGGACCAGGAGCAGGAACGCGGCATCACCATCACGTCCGCCGCGACGACCGCCTACTGGAAAGAAAAGCGCCTCAACATCATCGACACCCCCGGCCACGTGGACTTCACCATTGAAGTCGAACGTTCGCTGCGCGTGCTTGACGGCGCTGTGACGGTTCTGGACGGCAACGCCGGCGTTGAGCCGCAGACCGAAACCGTCTGGCGTCAGGCCGACAAATATTCGGTGCCGCGCATCGTCTTCGTCAACAAGATGGACAAGATCGGCGCCGACTTCGACGCCTCGGTCCAGTCGATCCGCGACCGCCTGGGCGCCAAGGCTGTGCCGATCCAGTTCCCCATCGGTTCGGAATCCTCGCTGTCGGGCCTGGTCGACGTCGTCGAAATGCGTTCGGTCGTCTGGGACAACGACGCCCTGGGCGCCAACTTCACCGTGGGTGAGATCCCGGCCGACCTGATGGACAAGGCTGTTGAGGCCCGTCAGTACCTGATCGACAACGCTGTCGAACTCGATGACGAAGCCATGGAAGCCTATCTGGGCGGCGAAGAGCCCTCGGTCGAGACGCTGAAGAAGTGCATCCGTAAGGCTGTTCTGACCGGCGCCTTCTATCCGATCCTGTGCGGCTCGGCGTTCAAGAACAAGGGCGTTCAGACCCTGCTCGACGCCGTCGTCGACTACCTGCCGTCGCCGCTCGACATCCCGCCGACCCCGGGCATCGACTTCCGCACGGAAGAGCCGGTCGTGCGCAAGGCTTCTGACGATGAGCCCCTGTCGGTTCTGGCGTTCAAGATCATGGACGACCCCTTCGTCGGCTCGCTGACCTTCTGCCGCCTGTATTCGGGCAAGATGGAAACCGGCATGTCGCTGCTGAACTCCAGCCGCGACAAGAAAGAGCGCGTCGGCCGGATGCTGCAAATGCACTCCAACGACCGTCAGGACATCAAGGAAGCCTACGCCGGCGACATCGTCGCCCTGGCCGGCCTGAAGGACACCCGCACCGGCGACACCCTGTGCGATCCCATCAAGTCGCCCGTCATCCTCGAGAAGATGGAATTCCCGGCGCCCGTGATCGAGATCTCGGTCGAGCCCAAGACCAAGGCCGACCAGGAGAAGCTGGGCGTCGCCTTGGCCAAGCTGGCTTCGGAAGACCCCTCCTTCACCGTCTCGACCGACCACGAGTCGGGCCAGACGATCCTGAAGGGCATGGGCGAGCTTCACCTGGACATCAAGATCGATATCCTGAAGCGCACCTACAAGGTCGAAGCCACGATCGGCGCCCCGCAGGTGGCCTATCGTGAATCGCTGGGCCGCAAGGTCGACATCGACTACACCCACAAGAAGCAGACCGGCGGTACGGGCCAGTTCGCCCGCGTCATGATCACGTTTGAACCCGGCGAGCCGGGCTCGGGCTTCGTGTTCGAAAACTCGATCGTCGGCGGCGCAGTGCCCAAGGAATACATCCCGGGCGTTGAAAAGGGTCTGGAGTCCATCAAGGACAACGGCCTGCTGGCCGGCTTCCCGCTGATCGACTTCAAGGCGACCCTGACGGACGGCAAGTACCACGACGTCGACTCCAGCGTGCTGGCGTTCGAAATCGCGGCTCGCGCCGCCTTCCGCGAACTGAAGGAAAAGGGCGCTCCGAAGCTGCTCGAGCCGATCATGGCGGTCGAGGTCGTGACCCCCGAGGAATATCTCGGTTCGGTCATCGGCGACCTGAACGGCCGTCGCGGCATGATCCAGGGTCAGGACATGCGCGGCAACGCCACTGTCGTGAACGCCTTCGTCCCGCTGGCGAACATGTTCGGCTACGTGAACACCCTGCGGGGCATGTCGCAAGGTCGCGCCCAGTTCACCATGCAGTACGACCACTACGAGCCGGTGCCGCAACACGTCGCCGACGAAGTGATTAAGAAGTACGCCTAAACCCGTCGCTGTCCCGTCGTTTGTGACGGGCGCACTTGAAACCCGGGCGGTTTGCGCGCAGACCGCCCGCCTCATCCCCAAACCAATAGGACCCCCGGTTCGGGGACCCAGGAGCTAGAAGATGGCCAAGGAAAAGTTCGAACGCACCAAGCCGCACTGCAACATCGGCACGATTGGTCACGTTGACCACGGCAAGACGACGTTGACGGCGGCGATCACGATGACGCTGGCGAAGGCCGGCGGCGCGAAGGCGATGAACTACGCCGACATCGACGCCGCCCCGGAAGAAAAAGCCCGCGGCATCACGATCAACACGGCTCACGTCGAGTATGAGACGGCCAACCGTCACTACGCGCACGTCGACTGCCCGGGCCACGCCGACTACGTGAAGAACATGATCACGGGCGCCGCCCAGATGGACGGCGCCATCCTGGTGGTGTCGGCCGCCGACGGCCCGATGCCGCAGACGCGCGAGCACATCCTGCTGGCCCGTCAGGTCGGCGTGCCGGCCCTGGTCGTGTTCATGAACAAGGTCGACCTGGTCGACGACAAGGAGCTGCTGGAGCTGGTCGAGATGGAAGTGCGCGAGCTGCTTTCGTCCTACCAGTTCCCGGGCGACGACATCCCGGTGACCATGGGTTCGGCCAAGGCCGCGACCGACGGCGTGAACCCGGAAATCGGCGAGCAGCAAGTGCTGAAGCTGATGGAAACCGTCGACGCCTACATCCCGCAGCCGGAACGTCCGGTCGACATGCCCTTCCTGATGCCGCTCGAAGACGTCTTCTCGATCTCGGGCCGCGGCACCGTGGTCACGGGTCGCGTCGAGAAGGGGATCGTCAAGGTCGGTGAAGAAGTCGAGATCGTCGGCATCCGTCCGGTCCAGAAGACGACCTGCACGGGCGTCGAAATGTTCCGCAAGCTGCTGGACCAGGGTCAGGCCGGCGACAACGTGGGCGTGCTGCTGCGCGGCACCAAGCGTGAAGACGTCGAGCGCGGTCAGGTGCTGTGCAAGCCGGGTTCGATCACCCCGCACACCAAGTTCCTGGCTGAAGCCTACATCCTGACCAAGGAAGAAGGCGGCCGCCACACGCCGTTCTTCACCAACTACCGTCCGCAGTTCTACTTCCGCACGACCGACGTGACCGGCATCGTGCACCTGAAGGAAGGCGTCGAGATGATCATGCCCGGCGACAACGCCGAGCTGACCGTCGAACTGATCACCCCGATCGCCATGGATCAGGGCCTGCGCTTCGCCATCCGTGAAGGCGGCCGCACCGTCGGCGCCGGCGTGGTGGCCAAGATCGTCGAGTAATCGATCGATCCGGGCCCCAGGGCCCGAACAGTAGCGTAACGGCCTCTCTCACCAGCGGCCGCAGTATCGAGTAACAGAGCGGCCCCCCGGAGCAGTCCAGGGGGCCGCTTCTGCTTTCAGGGATTGGGCTTTCCGGTGGCCGGGTCGGTTTCCGTCTGGCCTGAATTGCTGGAACCCGCGGCGCCGTCGGGTTCGGTTGCAGGGCGCGGCGGTTGCCCGGGGCGGTCAGGCTTCTGGTTCTCGTTCTCGATTTCGCGACTGTCGGGGCGGGGATCGGGCATGGCGTGTTTCCTTGTGAGGCAGAACAACGCCCGGCGGCGAGCGCCGCTCCCATATCTCGTTCACCAACACTCTAAACCGTGTTGAAACGCGGCTGATCCAGAGTGGTAAGGCGGAGTGGCGGTTGCTCGTCGTTTCGCGCAAGGGGGAAGCCATGTCCGGCGCGTTATCGGTTGAAATCCGCAAACTTGACAGCCTGACGGCTGACGAGCGCGTTCAGTGGAACGCCTGGAGCGCGGCTGATCCCGATCTGGCCAGCCCCTATTTTCGTGTCGAGTTCGCCCAGATCGCGGGAGGGGTGAGCCCCGGCGCCGCCCTGGCGGTCTTCCGCCGCGATGGCGAAACGGTTGGCTATTTTCCGCATCAGAGGCGCGGCGGGGCGATCCAGCCGATCGCCGCTCCCATGAACGACTATCACGGCGTGATTGGTCCGAAGGGCGCTGTGCCGACGCTGGCGGAGGTCGCCCGACTGCTGGGCGGCACGCGGTTCAGCGTCAATGGATGGGTTGGACCGGCGTCCGGGGGCATCCGGGGCGAGAGTTTCCGCACCGCCATTCCCGAGGACGGCGGCTACCAGGCCTGGTATGCGGCGCGGCGTCAGGCCTTCGGCAAGTATTTCAAGGACAAGGAGCGGGCGCGGCGCAGCATGGCCGCCGAGTTCGGCTCGGTCGAGGTCCAGATCGGCGTGCGCGACGGCGCCCTGCTGGACGAGTTGATCGCTCTGAAACGCGAGCAGTACCGGCGAACCACGCGACACGACGTCTTCGCCTGCGGCTGGACTCGCGACCTGCTGCACGCCCTGATGGCGGCGGAACATGACGATTTCGGCGCCTCGATCGCGGTGCTGCGGGCGGGCGGGCGTATAGCGGCCATGGAGTATTCGCTACACGCCGGCCGACGGTTTCATTTCTGGTTCCCGGCCTATGTCCCCGCACTGGCGCGCTGTTCGCCGGGCATCATGCTGAGCATGGAGACCATTCGTCTGGGGGCCGAGCGCGGCTACCGCGATTTCGACTACGGTTTCGGCGGCGAGGCCTACAAGCGCTACTTCTGTGACACGATCCAGCCTGTGACGGAGGCTGCGATCCTGAAACCCGGACTGCCGAGCGCCCTGGGCGAGATGACTGCGTCCGTGCTGAGCCTGGCCGGGCCGGAGCGGGCGGAGGCTTTGCGCAACAGCCTGCGCCGACGCTGGAACGTGATCGAGGCCTGTGAAACCAATGGCGTGGACCGGTTCAAGGGGGTGGCGCTGGCCGCCCGCGTGGCCGTCTCCAAGGCGATGGGACTGACGGCATCTGCATAATGAAGACGAGGACCATCATGTCTGAGCGCGGCACCCGCTACCCGGGCCCCATCGCCGAGGCGGCGTTTCATCCGCACAGCCTCATCTCCCAGGGGTTCGCCGAAGACGCCGTTCTGGCCGGGATTCTGGATCGCTATCCGGCCGACCTCTTCGACATCAATCTGTACGACTACGACGACGAGGGGCAGGTGTCGCTGCGGACCGGCGCGCGCGGGCGACTGGACGGAGGGCAACTGCTGGAGGCGATCCAGCAAGGCCGGCTGTGGGTCAACCTGCGCGGGGTGGAAACGGGCTGGCCTGAACTGTGGGCTGCGGCCATGGCCGAGTATCGAAAGATCCAGGCGACCTATCCGGGACTGAAGGCGATCAAGAACGCGGGCCAGTTGATCCTGTCCTCGCCCAAGGCGCGGGTGCCCTATCATTTCGATGCGGCGGGGGTGGTGCTGTTCCACCTGCGCGGGCGCAAGCGGATCTTCATCTACCCTGGCGACGAGGCTCATCTGCCAGAGCGCAACATGGAGCAGGTGGTGGCCCGGCAGACGACCGAGGAACTGCCCTATACGCGCGCCTTCGAGGAGGACGCGCGGATCATGGATCTGGAGCCCGGCCAGGCGTTGACCTGGCCCCTTTATGCGCCGCACCGGGTCGAGAATCTGGATCGCTTCTGCGTCTCCCTGTCGATGGACTTCCAGACCTGGCCGTCGCGCTGGCGCAACGGCGCGCTCTATACCAACGCCGTCATGCGCAGCCGGGGCGGGTCGCCCCGCCTTACCGACCGGATGGGGCAGGGGGAACTGGCGGCGCGATGGGTCGCCTCGCTGGCGCTGCGCCGCATGGGCGCGCTGAAAAGCCGGATCGCGCATTTCGAGCGCGACTTCGAACCCGAGGTGGGCGTGGCGGACGGCGCCGGAAGCCTGAGCCGCTGAGATCCGAAATCCATTTCTTACAACGACTTCATGACCTCGATTTAAAATGACTTGAGCGCTGCGGCGGACCATTTTCACCTCACATCTGGAGAGGGACATCGCCATGAAGATCGCCGTATACGCCGCAGCCTCCGCCGCCGTCCTGGCCGCATTCGCCGCCGCCCAACCTGCGGCCGCACAGGACGCCGAGATACGTAACGCTGTGGCGCGCGTGATCGTCATTCCCGAGGACCGCACGGACATCGCCGTCGAGATCACGCAGGGATCGGCCGATCTGCCGCCACTGACGGTCGAGCGTCGGGGCGACAAGGTTCGCATTGACGGCGGCCTGGGCCGTCGCCGCAGCGTCCTGCAATTCAACAATGACAGCATCCGCAACTGCAACAACGGGCGAGCCGACGCGCGCCAGCCGGGCGAGGGCGCCACGGTCGAACTGGCCGACAAGGGACGCATCCGTCTGGAGGACGCGCCGCTGGTGGTGCTTCGCACGCCGCGTGCGGTGGATGTCAGCTCGGGCAGCGGCGTCTATGGCTCGATCGGCCGGGGCGCGCGGACGGTGGACCTGGGCGCCGGCGGTTGCGGGAACTGGACCGTCGCCAATGTCGACGGGCGTCTGGAGATCGGGGTCGGCGGCTCCGGCACGGTCCGCGCGGGCACGTCGCGCTCGCTGGAAGCCTCGGTCGGCGGCTCGGGCTCGATCCTGGCGGGGGCGACCGGTGATCTGGAAGCCAATGTCGGCGGCTCGGGCAATATCGTGGTGGCGGGTGTGAACGGCCCCGCCGAGGTGTCCATCGGCGGTTCGGGCGACGTCACGATCCGGGGCGGCCGCGCCTCAACGCTGGAGGTGGCGATCGCCGGCTCGGGCAACGTCCGTTTCGACGGGACGGCGAACGCCTTGGAGGCCTCGATCGCCGGCTCGGGCGATGTGCGCGTGGCCGAGGTCACCGGCCCGGTGTCGCGCTCGATCGTGGGTTCGGGCGAGGTGCGCATCGGACGCTGATCCGAGACACCCAGCCCAGAGAGAAGGCCCGGGAGCGTGGAACCCCCCGGGCCTTCTTCACGTCCGGGTCTCAACCAAGCAGCGACCAGTAAAAAGCCCCGGCGGATTGCTCCGCCGGGGCTTTTCGTCCTGACCCTGGGGTCGAGGCTTTCGCGGCTTAGAAGCCGGCGAGGCCCGGCAGGCCGGCCAGGGTGCGGCCCAGGTTGGCGCCGGCGCGGTCCAGCGACTGCAGGGTGCCGCCGAAGTTGTAGCGAGCGCCGACCATGAAGACGTCAGCGTCGACATCGACGTTGGCGAAGTCGGTCGAGACGCGCTGGTACGTGCCGCTGACGCTGAACGGGCTGTTGGCGAACTGGTACTCGGCGCCGGCGCCGTAGGCCCAGACGTCGGCTTCGGCCAGGTCGGCGTCGACGTTGGTGTACGAGACGCCAGCGTTCAGGCGGAACGACGGGTTGACGTAGTAGGCGGCGTCGCCGCCGAAGGTCCAGGCGTCAGCGCCGTCCAGATCGGTGTAGGACACCAGGCCCGTCAGGGTCGCGGAGGCCAGGTACTTCTGGACTTCTGCGCCGACCGAGAAGGTCTCGTCGCCGCCGAGGTCCGTGACGCCGACGAAGCCGCCGAGGCGCAGGTCCGAGCCGATGGTCTTGGTCAGGTGGGCGGCGGCGGCGGCCGTGGTGTCGTCGCCGAAGTCGCTGTCAGCGTAGTTGACGGCGCCGTTGACGGTGACGGTCCATTCCGGAGCGACCTGGAAGGCGCCGACGCCGTCCAGCTGGGCGCCGTCGGTCTTGAAGCCTTCGGCGTCGGTGTGGACGTAGCCGATGCCGGCCGAGCCGACAGCGTCTTGAGCGAAGGCGGGAGCGGCGATCAGGGTCGCGGCGGCGACCGAGGCGAGGAAGACGGTTTTCATTATGATTATCCTTTTTGTCGTGCCGCCGGATTCGCATCGCGGCGGGAACGGCCAGATAGGCCCCGCTTGGACGCTTTGCTGTAACGAACTTGTCATGTTTCAGCGGTTTAGGGCCGATGTTGCCGAAGTGTGACGCATTGCGGCATGTTTGCGTCACTCGGCGGTGCGGGATTGCGGCGGACCCTTAACGGCGCTGTCATGTGGTCAAGCTTTCGCCCCAGACGTTAAGCGGCAGGGCGCGAGCGGCGCGGAGGGGCGCTATATAGAGGGCGTCCGATCGATTGATCCGCCGCAGGCCAGCGCGAGTCTCAAACCCTTGCTGCGCGGCGGTTTCAGCGCTTGACGAAAAAGGAATCGAAGGGCATAAGCCCCCTTCTTGTTGGACCGGCTGTGCACTTTCGGGTGCAGACGCGGTTCGCAGGGACGACCTAAGTTACTGTTCTTTGCAGCATTCTTGGGACTTCAATGGCCTTCGCGGGTTTCTGCGTGGGCCAATCGTTTTTGCGGATTTGCGTTCCTTGGGGCTCTGCCCGAGGCTTCGGTCTTTGAAATGGTTCACAGGGACGCGGTTCCGACCGCTTGGGAATAACAACCGATATGGATCAAAGCATCCGCATCAGGCTCAAGGCCTTCGATCATCGCGTCCTCGACTTTTCGACGCGCGAAATCGTCAATACCGCCAAGCGCACCGGGGCGACCGTTCGTGGTCCGATCCCGCTGCCGACCCTGATCGAAAAGTTCACCGTGAACCGCTCGCCGCACGTCGATAAGAAGTCGCGCGAGCAGTTTGAAATCCGCACGCACAAACGCGTGCTCGACATCATCGACCCCACCCCGCAGACCGTGGACGCGCTCATGAAGCTCGACCTGTCCGCTGGCGTGGACGTCGAGATCAAGATTTAAGAAAGAAAGAGGCGGGATCCGACATGCGTACGGGCGTGATCGCCAAGAAACTGGGTATGACGCGCGTCTTCGCTGAAGACGGCGCGCACATCCCGGTCACGGTTCTGCAGCTTGATGGCTGTCAGGTCGTGGGTCAGCGCACTCAAGAGCGGGACGGCTACGTCGCCCTGCAACTGGGTGCCGGCACCAAGAAGGCAAAAAACACCAACAAGGCTCAGCGCGAAGTTTTCGCCAAGGCCGAGGTTGAACCTAAACATTATGTGACCGAATTCCGCGTTGACGCGGAAGGTCTGCTGGACGTGGGCGCCGAACTGTCGGCCGAACACTTCCTGGTGGGTCAAAAGGTCGACATCCAGGGCGAGACCATCGGTAAGGGCTTCGCCGGCGCCATGAAGCGCTGGAACTTCGGCGGTCTTCGCGCCTCGCACGGCGTGTCGGTGTCTCACCGTTCGCACGGTTCGACCGGCCAACGTCAAGATCCGGGCAAGACCTTCAAGGGCAAGAAGATGGCTGGCCATTACGGTCAGGAAGTCGTCACCCAGCAGAACCTGACCGTCGTCCGCGTGGACGCCGAGCGTGGCCTGATCCTGATCAAGGGCGCTGTCCCGGGTCACGACGGCAGCTACGTCAAGGTTCGCGACGCCATCAAGAAGGCTCGCCCGGCTGACGCTCCCTTCCCGGGCGCCGTCAAGTCGACCAAGGCTGCTCAACCCGCCTCGACCCCGGCTGAAGCGCCGGCCGTTGAAGCGACCGAAGGCGGTGAAGCGTAATGAAACTCTCTGTCATCAAGCTCGACGGCAAGGCTGCCGGCGACGTGGAACTGTCGGAAGCCGTCTTCGGCATCTCCGACATCCGCGGCGACCTGCTCGCTCGTTACGTCAACTGGCAGCTGGCCAAGCGCCGCGCCGGCACCCACAAGGTTCAAACCCGCAACGAGAATTCTCGTACGGGCAAGAAGATGTACAAGCAAAAGGGCACCGGCGGCGCTCGTCACGGTTCGCGCCGTGCCCCGCAGTTCGTCGGCGGTTCGCGCGCCTTTGGTCCGGTTGTCCGTGACCACGGCTATTCGCTGCCGAAGAAGGTCCGCGCCCTGGCTCTGCGTCACGCTCTCAGCTCGAAGGTCAAGGCCGGCGATCTGATCGTGGTCGACAGCGTTTCGGTCAAGGAAGCCAAGACGGCCTCGCTGCGCGAGACCTTTGGCAAGCTCGGCTGGACCAAGGCTCTGATCATCGCGGGTCCGGAAGTCGAAACCAACTTCGGCCTGGCCGCTCGCAACATCCCGAACATCGACGTGCTGCCGAACGCCGGCCTGAACGTCTATGACATCCTTCGGGCCGACAAACTGGTGCTGACCAAGGCCGCCGTTGAGGCGATCGAGGCGCGCTTCGCTGAGAAGGAAGCCGCATAATGGCCGCCGCTCAACCCACCGCCAAACACTACGACACCATCCTGGCTCCGATCATCACGGAAAAAGCCACGATCCTGTCGGAGCAGAACAAGGTTGTGTTCCGCGTCGCCGGCACGGCGACCAAGGACGAGATCGCTGCTGCGGTCGAAAGCCTGTTCAAAGTCAACGTCCTCAAGGTCAACACCCTGGTTCAAAAGGGCAAGACCAAGCGCTTCCGGGGCATCCTGGGCCGTCGCGTGGACATCAAAAAAGCAATCGTGACGCTGGCCGATGGTCAGTCGATCGACGTGACGACGGGGCTCTAATCAGATGGCTCTGAAGCATTACAATCCGACGTCGCCGGGCCGCCGCGCCCTGGTGCTGGTCGACCGGTCCGAGCTCCACAAGGGCCGTCCCGAGAAGTCGCTGACCGAAGGCCTGACGAAGTCCGGCGGTCGTGGCGCAGGTGGTCGCATCGCTGTCCGCTTCCGCGGCGGCGGCGCCAAGACCCTGTACCGCAAGATCGACTTCAAGCGTCGCAAGTTCGACGCCATCGGTACGGTCGAGCGTCTGGAATATGACCCGAACCGCACGGCCTTTATCGCTCTGGTGACCTACGCCGACGGCGAGAAGACCTACATCATCGCGCCGCAACGCCTTAAGGCCGGCGACACGGTGATCTCGGGCGAAAAGACCGACGTGAAGCCGGGCAACGCCATGCCGCTCCGTTCGATGCCGGTGGGTACGATCATCCACAACATCGAAATGAAGCCGGGCAAGGGCGCTCAGCTGGCCCGTTCGGCCGGCGCCTACGCCCAGCTGGTCGGCCGCGATCAGGGTTACGCCCAGATCCGCCTCGGCTCTGGCGAACTGCGCATGGTTCTGGACGGCTGCATGGCCACGGTGGGTGCGGTTTCGAACCCCGACCACATGAACCAGAACCTCGGCAAGGCCGGTCGCGTTCGTCACATGGGCTGGCGTCCGCACGTTCGCGGCGTCGCCATGAACCCGATCGACCACCCGCATGGTGGTGGTGAAGGCCGGACCTCTGGTGGTCGTACCCCGGTTACGCCGTGGGGCAAGGACACCAAGGGCACCCGCACCCGCAAGAACAAGGCTACGGACAAGTACATCATCCGTACCCGCCACGTTAAGAAGGCTCGCTAAGAATGGCCCGCTCCTCCTGGAAAGGCCCGTTTGTCGACGGGTATCTGCTCAAGAAGGCCGACGCCGTTCAAACGTCGGGCCGCAAGGATGTGATCAAGACCTGGTCGCGTCGTTCCACCATCCTGCCGCAGTTTGTCGGCCTGACCTTCGGCGTCCACAACGGCCAAAAGCACGTGCCGGTGATGGTCAACGAAGACATGGTCGGCATGAAGTTTGGCGAGTTCGCCCCGACCCGGTCGTTCCCGGGTCACGCGGCGGACAAGAAGGCCAAAAGGAAGTAACTGATGGCCAAGTCCAACAACCCCCGCCGCGTCGGCGCCACCGAGGCTCGCGCCAAGCTGGTCAACGTTCGCATCAGCCCTCAAAAGCTGAACCTGGTCGCCGCTTCGATCCGCGGTCTGCCGGTTCAGAAGGCGCTGAACGAGCTTGAGTTCAGCCGCAAGCGCATCGCCACCGACGTTCGCAAGGTCCTGTATTCGGCCGTTTCCAACGCCGAGAACAACCACAACCTCGACATCGACAACCTGGTTGTCGCTGAAGCGTTCGTGGGCAAGAACCTGGTGATGAAGCGCTTCGCGAGCCGCGCTCGTGGTCGCTCGTCGCGCATCCTGAAACCGTTCAGCGAGATCACGATCGTGGTCCGTGAAGCCGGCGAGGCCGCCTGATGGGTCAGAAAATCAATCCGGTCGGGCTGCGGCTCGGCATCACCCGTACGTGGGACAGCCGCTGGTTCGCCGGCGGCGCCGACTACGCCCGCCTGCTGCACCAGGACCTGAAGCTGCGCACGTGGCTGAAGGAGCGTCTGCTCGCAGCCGGCGTCTCGCGCATCATCATCGAGCGTCCGCACAAGAAGTGCCGCGTGACGATCTACGCCGCCCGTCCGGGCGTCGTGATCGGCAAGAAGGGCGCTGACATCGAGAAGCTCCGCAAGGACATCGCGGCCCGCACTGAAGGCGAAGTTCACCTGAACATCGTCGAAGTCCGCAAGCCCGAAGTCGATGCACAGCTGATCGCTGAAAACATCGCGCAGCAACTGGAGCGCCGGATCGCCTTCCGTCGCGCCATGAAGCGTTCGATGCAGTCGGCCATGCGTCTGGGCGCCAAGGGCGTCCGGATCAACGTCTCGGGTCGTCTGGGCGGTGCTGAAATCGCTCGTATGGAGTGGTACCGCGAAGGTCGCGTGCCGCTGCACACCCTGCGCGCCGACATCGACTATGGCTTCTATGAAGCCAAGACGACCTACGGCATCATTGGCGTGAAGGTCTGGGTCTTCAAGGGTGAAGTGCTCGAGCACGATCCCATGGCTCAAGACAAGCGCTGGGCCCTGGAAGCCTCGGGTCCGTCGTCCAACGAAGGCCGTGGCGGCCCCCGCGGTGACCGCGGTCCGCGCCGTGGTCGTGAGGGCTGATAGGTCATGTTGCAACCTAAAAAGACCAAGTACCGCAAGGCCTTCAAAGGCCGCATCCATGGCTCGGCCAAGGGTGGTTTCTCGCTGAACTTCGGCTCCTACGGCCTGAAGACGGTGGAACCCGAGCGTATTACTGCTCGCCAGATCGAAGCGGCTCGCCGCGCGATCACGCGTCAGATGAAGCGCCAGGGCCGCGTCTGGATCCGGGTCTTCCCGGATCTGCCCGTCACGGGCAAGCCGGCTGAAGTCCGGATGGGTAAGGGCAAGGGCGCCGTGGACCATTGGGCCGCGCGTTGCCACCCGGGCCGTATCCTGTTCGAAATCGACGGCGTGCCGGACGATGTGGCTCGCGAAGCGCTGCGCCTCGGCGCTGCCAAGCTGCCGGTCCGCACCAAGGTGGTCACTCGCCTTGACGCCGGCATCGCTCACCTTGAGGAAGCGGCATGACCAAGATCGCCGATCTCCGGGGCCAAACCCCCGACCAACTGGCCGACGAGCTGCTGAAGCTCAAGAAGGAACAGTTCAACCTGCGCTTCCAGGCCGCCACCGGTCAGATGGAAAAGACTCACCGCGTTGGTGAAGTCCGCAAAGATATCGCTCGCATCTCCACGCTTCTGCGTGAGAAGCGCGCTGCGGTTTAAGGAAACACCTATGCCCAAACGTATTCTTGAAGGCGTGGTCGTGTCCGACAAGGGCGACAAGACGGTCGTTGTGAAGGTCGAGCGCACTCTGCTGCACCCGGTCCTGAAGAAGATCGTCCGTCTGTCCAAGAAGTACCACGCTCACGATGAGGGCAACGCCCTCAAAGTCGGCGACGTCGCACGCATCGTCGAGTGCGCCCCCAAGTCCAAGCTGAAGCGTTGGGAAGTCGTTTCCCCCGCCTCGGCTTCGTAATAGAGAAGGATCGGATCCTATGATCCAGATGCAAACTAACCTGGAGGTCGCCGATAATTCGGGCGCCCGCCGGGTCATGTGCATCAAGGTGTTGGGCGGCTCCAAGCGCCGCTACGCCTCGGTGGGTGACACTATTGTCGCCTCGGTGAAGGAAGCTATTCCTCGCGGCCGCGTGAAGAAGGGCGACGTTGTTCGCGCCATCGTCGTGCGCACCGCCAAGGACATCCAGCGCAAGGACGGCTCGGTCATTCGTTTTGACAAGTCGGCCGCCGTCATCGTCAACAAGCAGAACGAGCCGGTCGGCACGCGGATCTTTGGCCCGGTTCCCCGCGAACTGCGCGCCAAGAACCACATGAAGATCATCTCGCTGGCTCCGGAGGTCCTGTAACATGGCCGCCAAGATCAAGAAGGGCGACAACGTTGTCGTCCTGGCCGGCAAGGACAAGGGCCGCACCGGCCAGGTGCTCCGCGTTCTCCCGACCGAAAACCGCGTCGTCGTGCAGGGCGTCAACATGGTTCAGCGCCACACGCGCCCGACCCAGGCTGACCCGCAGGGCGGCATCAAGCACAAGGAAGCCTCGCTTCACCTGTCGAACGTCGCGATCGCCGACGCCAACGGCAAGGCGACCCGCGTGGGCTTCCGGGTTGAAGGCGACGCCAAGGTTCGCTTCGCCAAGACCACGGGAGACGTCATCTAATGGCTGACACCAAGTACACCCCGCGTCTCAAGATCGAATATCAGGAGCGCATCCGCGCCGCCCTGAAGGAACAGTTCGGTTATACGAACGAGATGCAGATCCCCAAGCTGGACAAGATCGTCTTGAACATGGGTATCGGTGAAGCTGTCGCTGACTCCAAGAAGGCCAATGCGGCCCTCAAGGATCTGACGGCCATCGCCGGCCAGAAGGCCGTCGCCACCAAGGCTCGTAACTCCATCGCCGGCTTCAAGCTGCGTGAAGGCATGGTCATCGGCGGCAAGGTTACGCTGCGCGGCGCCCAGATGTATGAGTTCCTGGACCGGTTCATCACGATCGCGCTGCCGCGCGTGAAGGATTTCCGCGGCCTGAAGGGTACTTCGTTCGACGGTCGCGGCAACTACGCCACGGGTCTGAAGGAGCACATCGTGTTCCCGGAGATCAACTACGACCAGATCGACCAGATGTGGGGCATGGACGTTGTCGTCTGCACCACGGCCAAGACCGATGCGGAAGCCAAGGCTCTCCTCACCGAGTTCAAGTTCCCGTTCGTGAAGAACTGAGCGGGAAGGGAAGAGAACAATGGCTAAGAAAAGCGCCGTAAACCGTAACGAAGCCGTCAAGGCTTTGGTTGCGAAGTATGCCGCGAAGCGGGCCGCCCTCAAGGCGACCGCCAACGACGAAAGCCTGCCGCTGGAGGAGCGCTTTGACGCCCGCCTGAAGCTGGCTGAGCTGCCGCGCAACTCCGCACCGTCGCGCATTCGCAACCGCTGCGAAGTGACCGGCCGTCCGCGGGCCTTCTACCGCAAGCTGAAGATGAGCCGGATCGCCATGCGTGAACTCGGCAATCTGGGGCAAATCCCCGGCCTGACGAAGTCGAGCTGGTAAGGGGAGCGAACAGACATGATGATCAACGATCCCCTGAGCGACATGATCGCTCGCATCAAGAACGCGGCGACTCGCAAGCGTTCCAAGGTGCTGACCCCCGCCTCCCGTCTGCGCCAGCGCGTCCTCGACGTGCTGCAGGACGAAGGTTACATCCGCGGCTATTCGCTGGTTCAAAATCCCGGCGAGTTCCCGCAGTTCGAGATCGAGCTGAAGTACTTCGACGGCCAGCCGGTGATCGCTGAGATCGCCCGCGTGTCGAAGCCCGGCCGTCGCGTCTATTCGGCCATCGGCGACCTGAAGCCGATCAAGAACGGCCTCGGCATCTCGATCCTCTCGACTTCGAAAGGCGTCATGTCCGACGCCAACGCCCGCGACGCTAACGTCGGCGGCGAAGTCCTCTGCAGGGTCTACTGATATGTCCCGTATTGGCAAGAAAACCATCGCTGTGCCGAAGGGCGTGACTGTCACGCTCGACGGCCAGACCGTCTCGGTCAAGGGTCCCAAGGGCGAGCGCTCCTGGACCGTGGCCGAAGAAATCGAAGTCACCCAGGGCGAAGAGGGTCTGTCTCTGGCCCTTCGCACCGACACCCAGCGCGGTCGCGCCATGTGGGGTCTGTCGCGCACCCTGGTCGACAACATGGTCGTCGGCGTCACCGAGGGCTTCGAGAAGACCCTGGAACTGGTCGGCGTGGGTTACCGCGCCGCCCTGAAGGGCCAGGCCCTGTCGCTGCAACTCGGCTTCTCGCATGAAGTCGACATCGCGCCGCCGGCCGGCGTCACCTTCGTCGTGCCGAAGCAGACCGAGATCAAGATCCAGGGTGCTGACAAGCAGGCCGTCGGTCAGATCGCCGCCGTGATCCGCAAGCTGCGTCCGCCGGAGCCCTACAAGGGCAAGGGCGTGCGTTATTCGGGCGAAAAGGTCCGGCGCAAGGAAGGCAAGAAGAAGTAAGTCATGGCTCTTTCTCTGCAACAACAAGCCAAGCGCCGCGCCGAACGCAACCGTCGTCGCCTCAAGGCTGTCTCCAACGGCCGCCTGCGTCTGTCGGTCTTCCGTTCGGACAAGAACATCTCGGTTCAGATCATCGACGACGCTCAGGGCGTCACGGTGGCCGCCGCCTCGTCGCTGGAAGGCGGCAAGGGTTCCAAGGGCTCGAACGTCGCCGCTGCTGCTGCGATCGGCAAGCTGATCGCCGAGCGCGCCAAGGAGAAGGGCGTCACTGACGTCGTCTTCGACCGCGGCGGCTACATCTATCACGGCCGCGTCAAGGCGCTGGCGGAGGCCGCGCGTGAAGCCGGCCTGAACTTCTAAGGGATCGAGAAGCATGGCTCGTGAACCCCAACGCGGACAAGGTGGTCAGAACCGCGACCGCCGCGACCGTAACGCTCCCGCTGTCGACGGTCCGGATTCGGACATCGTCGAGAAGCTGGTGCACATCAACCGCGTCGCCGCCACCGTTAAGGGCGGACGTCGTTTTTCGTTCGCAGCCCTGATGGTTGTGGGCGACGGCAAGGGCCGGGTCGGCTTCGGTCATGGCAAGGCGCGTGAAGTGCCGGAAGCCATCCGCAAGGCGACTGAAGAAGCCAAGAAGACCATGATCCGCGTGCCTCTTCGTGAGAACCGCACGCTGCACCACGACGGCAACGGCCGTTGGGGCGCAGGCAAGATCATGATGCGCGCCGCCCCTCCCGGGACCGGCGTCATCGCCGGCGGTCCGATGCGTGCAGTCCTCGAAACCCTCGGCGTCCAGGACGTCGTGGGCAAGTCGACCGGCTCGTCGAACCCCTACAACATGATCCGCGCGACCTTCGAAGCTCTGAAGGTTCAATCGTCGCCGCGTCAGGTTGCTGCAAAGCGTGGCAAGAAGGTCGCCGACCTGATGGGCCGCCGCAACGACGGCGCTTCGGCGCCTGAAGCAGTCGAGGGCTGATAGACATGGCGAAGAACGAAAAAGCCACCGTCACGGTTCGCCAAACGGCCAGCCCGATCCGCCGCAAGGCTGATCAGCGCGCCACCCTGGCGGGTCTGGGTCTGAACCGCATCGGCCGTGAGTCGACGCTGGAAGACACCCCTTCGGTTCGTGGGATGATCGCCAAGGTCGCCCACATGCTGGAAGTGGTCGAAAAATAAGCTGATGCGCCCTTCCCCGTCCGCGGGGGAGGGCGTTTCACTTTTTAAGAAGCATCTTGCGATGCTGCGTCGGGCCGCCTAGAAGCGGCCCTTCAATTTATCCAACGCCGAGTCAGGTGTGATCCTTGCGATCGATCTGGCGCTAGCACCCGAAAGGATCAGGCACATGAAACTGAACGAAATTCGCGACAACGAAGGCGCCCACAAGAAGCGCATGCGCGTCGGCCGCGGCCCGGGTTCGGGCAAGGGCAAGACCGCCGGTCGCGGTGTCAAGGGTCAGAAGTCGCGTTCGGGCGTCGCCATCGGCGGCTTCGAAGGCGGTCAAATGCCGCTCTACATGCGTATGCCCAAGCGCGGCTTCAACAACGCCAACGCTCTGAAGCTGGCGGAAGTGAACCTGTGGCGCCTGCAAGACGCCATCGACGCCGGCAAGCTGGACGCCAAGGCTGAGATCAACGGCGCCGCCCTGGTGGCCGCCGGCGTGATCCGTCGCGTCAAGGACGGCGTCCGCGTTCTGGGCACCGGCGACATCAAGGCCAAGCTTAACCTGGTCGTGTGGTCGGCCTCGGCCGGCGCCATCAAGGCCATTGAAGCCGCCGGCGGTTCGGTCGAGCAACAGCGCATCGCCGCTGAAGCCAAGGCCGCTGCGCGCGTCGAGAAGCGCAACCTGGCCAAGGGCAAGGTGCCGCCTGCCAAGACGCCGCTGGGCGACGCCAACAAGGTCTCGGCCCGCGCCAAGCGCGCCGCTGCCAAGGCCTAAATCGATATCGTCATCCCGTGCGAGCGTTGCTGATGCGGCGTTCGCCGGGATTGTCCGCACCGGGATGACGAAATTCATGAAAGCGGCCCTCGCAAGACGGCCGC
This sequence comes from Brevundimonas sp. NPDC058933, assembly GCF_049315965.1. Taxonomy (NCBI): domain Bacteria; kingdom Pseudomonadati; phylum Pseudomonadota; class Alphaproteobacteria; order Caulobacterales; family Caulobacteraceae; genus Brevundimonas; species Brevundimonas sp. NPDC058933. Next base: position 1,028,769 of record NZ_JBMOSL010000001.1, on the reverse strand, counting down.
TTTCCGCCTATCTGACGACGGGCATAGTCGTGGGGACCGCCTAATGGCTTCGGCCGCTGAACAACTCGCCGCCAATATGAACATGGGCTCGTTCGCGAAAGCGACCGAGCTGCACAAACGCCTGCTGTTCACGCTGGGCGCGCTGCTGGTCTATCGGATCGGCACCTATGTTCCGATTCCGGGCATCAATTCCGAGGCCTTCCTGGCCTTCTTCCAGAACCCGGACGGCCAGCGCGGCATCCTGGACATGTTCAACATGTTCTCGGGCGGCGCGGTCGAGCGTATGGCCGTCTTCGCGCTGAACGTGATGCCGTACATCTCGGCCTCGATCATCGTGCAGCTGATGGGCGCGGTTTACCCGCCCTGGGAGAAGCTGAAGAAGGAAGGCGGCGAAAGCGGCCGCAAGCAGCTGAACCAGTATACCCGCTATCTGACGGTCTTCCTGGCCCTGGCCCAGTCCTTCGGCATCGCTGCGGGCCTTAACGCCCAGGCCGGTCTGATCGATCAGCCCGGCATCTTCTTCATCATCTCGACGGTCACGACCCTGACCGGCGGCACCATGTTCCTGATGTGGCTGGGTGAGCAGGTGACGGCGCGTGGCGTCGGGAACGGCATCTCGCTGATCATCTTCGCCGGTATCGTGGCGGTTCTGCCGTCTACCGTGGCGCGTCTGCTGGGCCTGGCCCAGCAGGGGCAGATGTCGGTCTTCGCCCTGCTGTTCATCGCCATTCTGGCGGTGGCGACCATCGTCTTCATCGTCTTCATGGAGCGCGCCCAGCGCCGCCTTCTGATCCAGTATCCGAAGCGTCAGGAAGGCAACCGCATGACGGGCGGCGAACGGTCCTTCCTGCCGCTGAAGGTCAACACCGCCGGCGTCATCCCGGCCATCTTCGCCTCGTCGCTGCTGATGCTGCCGACGACGGTGGCCACGTTCACCGCCAACGCCAACCTGCCCGAGTGGATGAGCTGGCTGCCGATGGTGACGGCGCAGCTGACCCACGGCCAGCCGCTGTTCATGATCCTGTATGCGGTCCTGATCGTCTTCTTCTGCTTCTTCTACACCTCGATCACCTTCAATCCCGAGGACACGGCCGAGAACCTGCGCAAGTACGGCGGCTTCCTGCCGGGCATCCGTCCGGGCAAGCGCACGGCCGAGTACCTGGACTATGTCCTGACGCGACTGACCGTGATCGGCGCTGCCTACATCACCGCCGTCTGCCTGCTTCCGGAGTTTCTGGTCAGCAGCATGGGCAACAGCCTCTACTTCGGCGGCACCTCCATCCTGATCGTCGTTTCGGTGACGATGGATACGGTGGCCCAGATCCAGTCCCAACTGCTGGCGCACCAGTATGAAGGTCTGATCAAGAAGGCGAAGCTGCGTGGTCGCGGCGGCCGGGGCGGCGCCGCCCCCGTCCGGCGCTAAAGCTCGGGGTAGGGGAGCCCGCACGATGAATCTGATCCTGTTCGGGCCGCCTGCGGCCGGTAAAGGCACGCAAGCCAAGCGCCTGGTCGAAGAGCGGGGCATGATCCAGCTGTCGACCGGCGACATGCTTCGGGCTGCGATCGCCTCGGGCTCGGAACTCGGCCTCAAGGTCCAGGACGTGCTTGCACGCGGCGACCTCGTGACCGACGACATCGTCATCGCCCTGATCGAGGACCGTTTGCCGGAAGCCGAGGCCGCCGGCGGCGCCATCTTCGACGGTTTCCCGCGCAATGTGGCCCAGGCCGAAGCCCTGGACGCCATGCTGGACAAGCGCGGCGCGCGGATCGACCGGGTCGTCCGTCTCAAGGTCGATGATCAGGCCCTGACCGACCGGATCGCCAAACGCTTCGCGGAGCAGGGGCGTCCAGACGATAATCCCGAGACCTTCAAGGACCGTCTGACGGTCTACAACGGCCAGACTGCGCCCCTGCTTCCCTACTATGCGGCCCAGGGCAAGTTGACCGAGATTGACGGCATGGGGGATATCGCCACCGTGGCTGCGGCCATCGACGGCGCCCTGGCTTAAGGCGCATCCTGATCTGAAGCGGTGTTCGGGCGTTAGGCGTCCGAGTATCCACTTCAACGGGGCGCACATGAGCAGAAGATCGTCGTCGCCAAACGGCAGGTTGACCCTGGCGGGCGTGGCGACCAGCGTCGGCCTTCTGCATTTGGCGCTGTTCGCTCTGCTGGGTCACCTGCGACCCACAACGCAATACACGCCGTCGTCGCGGCCGGTCGAGGTTGAACTTGTCCGGCCGTCGCCAATTCCGCCCTTGCCGGTTTCGCCGCCGCCTCGCACGCCGACGCCGACCGCCGGGGGAGGGGCGCCCTCGGCGCCGTCGATCGTGCGGCCTGCGCGGCCCAGACCCGTTCAACCCCCGCCCGAACTCACAGCGCCGCCTCGACCTGCGCCTGAGCAGCCATTGGTGATCGGCGTCGCGTCGCCGCCGTCACCTTCGCCGGGACCGGGCCAGGGCGGACAGGGCGCAGGGCAGGGCGGGGGAACTGGCTCGGGTGTCGGGCGTGGCGCGGGCGATGGACGCTTCCGGTTGCTGCGCGGGCCGACGATAGGCGAACTGCGCCGCCTCCATCCGCCGGCTGCCTTTCGCCAGAGGATCGGGGGACAGGCGACCCTGTCCTGTCGGATACGGCTCGACACGCGTCTTGAGGACTGTCGGGTGGTGGAGGAAAGTCCGACCGGCATGGGGTTTGGCCCAGCCGCCCTGGCGGCGTCGATCCATTTCCGGTTTCAGCCGCCCATACGCGACGGCGCGCCCGTGGATGGGCAGGAAGTCCCCGTCGTCGTTATCTGGCCCTGACGTGTGAGGGCGACTTGAAGTCCGGCAGCCGTCAGGCATTATGAGTCATATCTCGACGTTATGTCATGGCTTCCGGAGGGATCCCTGTGCTTGTGGAGGCGCAGAACGGCTCAGACGACAGGCGACGCCTGATAGCGGTCATCGGGGTCGGTTTGATCCATGTCGCCCTTATCGCCGTTTTCGCCCTCGACCGACGCGACTTGCCATCGGAAACCTTCCAGCCGCCGGCCTTTGATATCCTGATGATGCGGCTGTCGCCGACAGCCCCGTCCGTCGACAAAGAGGCCGGAGGAGGCGCGCCACCGGCGGCTTCACGCGTTCACAGAGCGGTTCATCCGCCGGTTGAAAAGGTGGAGGCGCCGGCGCCGCTCGTTCAGGCGCCGCTTCCGACGCTTGAGGTCGGGCTCGCGGCTGTGCCGACTATCGAGCCTGGCATGGGACGTGGAGGCGACGGTACGGGGCAAGGCGACGGTCTCGGCGAGGGGGATGGCGCAGGCGCAGGTCGGGGGACCGGGCCGGTTCTCCTTAGCGGTCCGAAAGGAGCGGTCATGACGGCCAACGTCTCTTCGGCCTCGCTGGCGACGCTGCCCGGTTCCTACGCCGTGCTTCAATGCTATATTCAGGTGGGCCGCGACCGTCTGGAAGACTGCAGGGTGCAGGACGAGCATCCGGCGGGCGAAGGCGTAGGGCGGGCTGCGATTCAAAGGGCCGGGGAATTCCGCTATAGAGCGCCCAGCCGCATAGGCCGCTTCGGCGGGCGTCATCGTCAGGTGATCGCCGTGGCTTTTCCGCCTGTGCAAGCGCCGGCGGGAGGCGGCGATGGCGGCGCCCGTTGACGCAAACAGAATCCCCTGTATAAGGGCCGCTTCCGCGAAGGGCGCACACGCTCCTGGTCTGTTGACCGGAGCGGTTTCCGCGTCTGTTTAAGCGTATCTGGAGATTCTCGTGGCCCGTATCGCTGGCGTCAACATTCCGACCAACAAGCGCGTCGAAATCGCGCTTCAGTACATCCATGGCATCGGCGCGCACGCCGCCAAGGAAATCACCGCGAAGGTCGGCATCGAGCCGGCGCGCCGCGTGAACCAGCTGACCGACGCAGAGGTCCTGCAGATCCGTGAAACGATCGACAAGGACCACACCGTCGAAGGCGACCTGCGCCGCGAGACGTCGATGAACATCAAGCGTCTGATGGACCTGGCCTGCTACCGCGGCCTGCGTCACCGCAAGGGCCTGCCGGTCCGTGGTCAGCGCACGCATACCAACGCACGTACCCGCAAGGGTCCGGCCAAGCCGATCGCCGGCAAGAAGAAGTAAGAGAGGGCTGATCGATGGCCAAGGAACCGGGTCGCGTAAAGAAGCGCGAGCGCAAGAACATCACGTCGGGCGTCGCTCACGTGAACGCCTCTTTCAACAACACCATGATCACGATCACGGACGCCCAGGGGAACGCGATTTCCTGGTCTTCGGCTGGTCACATGGGCTTCAAGGGTTCGCGTAAGTCGACCCCTTACGCCGCCCAGATGGCCGGTGAAGATGCGGGCAAGAAGGCCCAGGAACACGGCGTCAAGACGCTGGAAGTCAACGTCTCCGGTCCGGGTTCCGGCCGTGAGTCGGCGCTCCGCGCGCTGCAGTCCATCGGTCTGACGATCACGACCATCCGCGACGTGACTCCGATGCCGCACAATGGTTGCCGTCCGCCCAAGCGCCGCCGCGTCTAAGCGACCGCCTACCCCTTTTCCCGCCGGTTCCGGCTGCCCTGAACGTGAGGGTGCGGAACCGGCGAAATCCGTTCGAGGGACTCTATGATCGAAAGAAACTGGCAAGAGCTGATCCGTCCCGAGAAGCCGCAAGTCGAGGGCGGCTCCGACCCGCTGCGCAAGGCGCGTCTGGTCGCTGAGCCTCTCGAGCGCGGTTTCGGCGTGACGCTCGGCAACGCGCTTCGTCGCGTTCTGCTGTCGTCGCTGCAAGGCGCGGCTGTCACGGCCATCCAGATCGACGGCGTCGTTCACGAGTTCTCGTCGCTGGAAGGCGTTCGGGAAGACGTGGTCGACATCGTCCTGAACATCAAGCAACTGGCGCTGCGTATGCACGCCGAAGGCCCCAAGCGCATGACCTTGCGCGCCACGGGCCCCGGCGTCGTCACGGCGGGCCAGATCGAGGCTCCGGCTGATATCGAGGTTCTGAACCCCGATCACGTCATCTGCACGCTCGACGACGGCGCTTCGGTCCGCATGGAACTGACTGTCCAGAACGGCAAGGGCTACGTCGCCGCCGAACTGAACCGTCCGGAAGATGCGCCGATCGGTCTGATTTCGGTCGACGCCCTCTATTCGCCCGTCAAGCGCGTCGCCTATCGCGTCGAGCCGACCCGTCAGGGTCAGTCGATGGATTACGACAAGCTGATCCTGGAAGTGGAAACCAACGGCGCCGTCTCGCCGGTTGACGCGGTGGCCTATGCCGCCCGCATCCTGCAAGACCAGCTGCAGATCTTCATCACCTTCGACGAGCCGACCAAGGCTGTTGAGGCCACGGACGGCAAGCCCGACCTGCCCTTCAACCCGGCTCTGCTCAAGAAGGTCGACGAACTGGAGCTGTCGGTCCGCTCGGCCAACTGCCTGAAGAACGACAACATCGTCTACATCGGCGACCTGATCCAGAAGACCGAGGGCGAAATGCTTCGCACCCCGAACTTCGGCCGCAAGTCGCTGAACGAGATCAAGGAAGTTCTCGCGACGATGGGCCTGTCGCTCGGCATGGACGTGCCGAACTGGCCGCCCGAAAACATCGAAGATCTGGCCAAAAAGTTCGACGACCAGATCTGATCATCAACCCTCCGCCCAGCGCCCTTCGGGGCGCGGATGGGGCGGTTAGAATGAACAAGGCCCCAGGTCCCGCCCCTTTAGTTAAGGCCGGAAACCAGGGTTGAGTAGGAGAGACCCCGATGCGCCACGGCGCCGCTTACCGCAAGCTCGGCCGTACGGTCAGCCACCGCCAAGCCATGTTCGCCAACATGGCCGCCTCGCTGATCAAGCACGAGCAGATCACCACCACCCTGCCGAAGGCGAAGGAACTGCGTCCATTCGTCGAGAAGCTGGTCACCCTCGCCAAGAAGGGCGACCTGCACGCTCGTCGTCAGGCCATCAGCGCCGTCCGCGACGTGCCGCAGGTGGGCAAGCTGTTCGAAACGATCGGCCCGCGCTACGCCGAACGTTCGGGTGGTTACATCCGCATCATGAAGGCCGGCTTCCGTCACGGCGACAACGCTGCGATGGCCGTGATCGAGTTCGTCGACCGCGACACCGCCGCCAAGGGCCTGGACTCGGGTCCGGTCTACGCGATCGAAGGCGACGAAGCGTAATCGCTCCATCGACTTGATACATTGAAGGGGCGGCTGGAGTGATCCAGCCGCCCTTTTCGTTTGCGCGGCGCTGTGCGGCTTGCCGGTGGGCAGGCGGGGCGCGATACAGCCCCCATGACCCGTCCCCAAGATCACATCACCGCCTATACGTCCGCCCATCGAGAGGCCTGGAAGCGGCTGAACACAGATTGGCTGGTGGAGGGCGGCTTCGTCCTGGAAGCCAAGGATCACCTGACCCTGGATGATCCTGAAGGACAGATACTATCCAGGGGCGGCCATATCTTCCTTGCCGAGCGTGATAGGGCGCCGGTCGGCTGCTGCGGCCTGATCGCCATGTCGGACGGCGGCTATGAAGTCACCAAGATGACGGTAATCCCAGAGGCGCGGGGCGGGGGTCTTGCCCTGAAGCTGCTGGAAGCTTGCGAGGCGGCGGCCCGGGACGGGGGCGCGCACCGCCTCTATCTGGAGACCAGCTCGACCCTTGAGGCGGCCTTGGGCCTCTATGCCCGCTTTGGCTTTGTCCACCTGCCGCCGCAGCCGACGCCCTATGCCCGCGCCGACGTGTGGATGGAGAAGCGGCTTTAGCCGCTATTCCTTGGACAGATCCTGACGGCTGAACCAGCCGATGGCTGCGGCCAGGGGGGCCAGGGTCCACAAGGCCAGGCTGGTGAGGGCCTTGAGGGCGAGGCCGTCGGGCATGGCGGCGGCCGCCATCCCGCCCTGGATGAGCGCCTTCAAGGTGTCGAAGGCCAGGCCCGGAACCAGAAGTTGGGTCAGCCAGTCGCCGGTCTCCAATCCCAGAGGTCCAGCAAGAGGGCCGCCGAGGAAGGACTGGGCCACGCCGAGCACCAGGGGGACGAACAGGGCCGCCACCAGCGACCGGGTCACGGTGGCGGCCAGCAGGCTGATCATCAGGAACTGCACCACGCGCACGAAGGACAGGAGGAACAGCAGGGCGAAGTCGGCGGCCTGTTCGGCGCCGAAGGTGAAGGCCATTGGGCGGTCGAAGATGGCGGCCTTGGCGACGTCGGCCATCGAGGCGGCCAGCAGAAAGACCAGCATGGCGGCCAGGGTCAGCAGCTTCACCACCCCGACCTTGCCCAGCAGCAGGTTGGGGCGGCTGTTGCGGGCGCTGATCAGACGCCAGGTCTCCCAGCGATAGTCGCCGGCATAGAGGGTGGCGGCGCCGATCAGCACGAAGGCCAGGATGGCGGGGTTGGCCAGATCGCCGGCGCTGCTGGCGAGGGCCTGACCCAGGTCCAGGGGGCCGCCCAGTTCGACGGGCAGGTTGGCGCCATTGATCTTGACCGCCTTGGACTGGATCAGCAACTGACTGATGATTGAGATCGCCAGGCCCGCGATCGGCACGAAGAAGACGCTCCAGAAGACGGCGGTGCGGTTCTGGAACAGGCGGTAAGCCTCGGAGCGGATGGCGTCAGCCAGCATGGAGGGCCTCCCGAACCTGAGCATCGGTGCGTGCGGGGCCGGTCTCGGCCATGAAGACGCTTTCCAGATCGGCGCCGACCCAGCGGGCCTCGTCGATGTCCACGCCCTGTTCGATCAGGGCGCGGAGCAGGGCAGGGCCCTCGGCGCGAGGGATGGCGGCCAGAACGGCGTCGCCGTCCAGCGAACCCTTGTCGCCCAGGACGCCCATGATTTTGGCGAGCGGCGTGGCGGACAGGCGCAGGCGTTCGCCGGAAGCGGTCAGTTCGCTGACCTTGCCCTCGGCGGCCAGCTTTCCGCGATTGAAGATGGCCACGCGGTCGCAGACGCGCTGGACCTCGAGCAGTTGGTGGCTGGCCAGGATGATGGTCACGCCGTCGTCGTCGGCCAGGCTGCGGATCAGGGCGCGCATCTCCTGGATGCCGGGCGGGTCCATGCCGCTGGTCGGTTCATCGAGGATGACGAGATCGGGCCTGGTCATCAGGGCGGCGGCGACGCCGAGGCGCTGCAACATGCCGACCGAGAAGCCGCGCACGCGGCGGTTGGCCGCCTCGGTCAGGCCGACGCGGTCCAGCCAGGCCTCGACGGCGGCGTCCTTGCCCATGCCGTGAGCGAGCGCCAGCCATTCCAGCACCTGACGGGCGGTCATGTAGGGCGGGAAGCGGGGCGTCTCGATCATGGAGCCGATGCGGCGCATGACGGCGGGGTCGCCCGCCTGCTGGCCCAGGACCCGGACCTCGCCCGCCGTGGGTCGGATCAGGCCCAGCAGGATGCGGAACAGGGTGGACTTGCCGGCGCCGTTCGGCCCCAGCACGCCGTAAACCCCGCCGCGCGGGATGGAGAGGCTCAGCCCGTCCAGGGCGCGTACGGCGCCATAGGTCTTGGTCAGGCCGGTCGTTTCGATCACAGCGGTCATGCGGTCGAGCTTGGCCCGGTGGGGATAAGCCGACAAGCCGTCTTCTGCCTGTCGCAGATTAAGCTTAGGCAATCTTCCCGAAATCGCTTCGGAGTTTCCATGCTTTCTCGTGTCGCGGGCCTGTGTCTGGCCCTGTTGCTTACGGCCTGCGCCACCTCGCCGGTCGTCGCCCCCAAGCCGCAGGCGGCTGAGCCGCCGCTGGTCATGCTGATCTCCATCGACGGCTTCCGCGCCGATTATCTGGACCGGGGGATCACGCCCAACCTGTCGCGACTGGCGGGCGAGGGCGCCACGGGGCCGATGCGGCCGTCCTTCCCCAGCGTGACCTTCCCCAATCACTATACGCTGGTCACGGGCCTGCACCCCGACCATCACGGCATCGTCGGCAACAACATGGTCGACGCCGAACTGGGCCGGTTCTCGCTGGGCAACAAGCAGGCCGTCACCGACCGCCGCTGGTGGGATCAGGGCGAGCCGATCTGGGTCACGGCCGAGAATGCCGGCGTGAAGACGGCCACCATGTTCTGGCCGGGGTCGGAGGCCGCCATTCGCGGGGTGCGGCCGTCCTACTGGACGGAGTTCAATCAGGGCATGCCGGGCGACGCACGCGTGGACCGCGTGCTGCAATGGATGGACCTGCCGGAGGATCAGCGGCCGCAGCTGACCACCCTCTATTTCGACATTGTCGACACCCAGGGCCATCGCCACGGTCCCGACGGGGCCGAGACGGTCGAGGCGATCCGCTCGGTGGACGCCTCCGTCGGCCGTCTGGTCGAGGGGCTGAAGGCGCGGGGCCTGTATGAGCGCACGGTGCTGGTGGTCGTGTCCGACCACGGCATGGCCGCGACCTCGCCCGAGCGCGTGACCTGGATCGACGACCTGATCGACCCGGACGCGATCCAGATCATCTATTCCGGCGCCGTCACCTTCCTGAACCCCGTCGCTGGTCGCGAGGCGGAGGTCGAGGCGGCGCTGCTGGGCTCGCGCCCGCATCTGGATTGCTGGAAGAAGAGCGAGATCCCGGCGCGGTTCGTCCTGGGCTCCAACCCGCGCGTCTCGGCCATCGTCTGCGCCTCCGAGCCGGGCTGGACCTTCACGACCAGGGCGCGGCCGGTGACGAAGCCGGGCGGGGCGCATGGCTATGACAACTTCTCGCCGGACATGGCGGCCATCTTTATCGCTCACGGGCCCGGCGTGGTTCAGGGGCGACGGCTGGCCGATCTCGACAGCGTGGACGTCCAGCTCTTACTGGCGCGTCTGCTGGGCATCGACGCGCCGCGCGGCGACGGTCGGGCCGAGGACACGCTGCCGGTGACGATTCCCTGATCCAGGCGTAGAAGAGCGCTCGAACAGATCGGCGCTTCATGTCCCTGCATCACCCCAAGGTCCGCCGCGCGGCGATGGCCTTCATCTTCGTCACGGCGGTGCTGGACATCGTGGCCATGGGGATCGTCATCCCCGTGCTGCCGCATCTGATCGAGGAGTTTGTCGGCTCGAACGCGCAGGCGGGCTTGTTGAACGGGGTCTTCGTGGCTCTGTGGGCGGGGATGCAGTTTCTGGCCTCGCCGGTCATCGGTTCGCTGTCGGACCAGTATGGGCGCCGGCCGGTCATCCTGATCAGCTGCGCCGGACTGGCGGCGGACTATGTGCTGATGGCCCTGGCGCCGAACCTGTGGTGGCTGGCGGTCGGGCGGCTGATCGCGGGCGTCACCTCGTCGAGCTTCACGACCATCTACGCCTACATGGCCGACATCACCGAGCCGGAGAAACGGGCAAGGGCCTATGGCCTGATCGGCGCGGCCTTCTCGGGCGGCTTCGTGCTGGGGCCGGTGCTGGGCGGCTTCCTCGGCGAGTTCGGGCCGCGGGCGCCCTTCTGGGTGGCAGGCGGCCTTTCGGGCCTGGCCTTCCTCTACGGCCTGTTCATCCTGCCCGAGAGCCTGGCCCCGGAGAAGCGAATGAAGTTCAGCTGGGGCCGGGCCAATCCGGTGGGGGCCATGGTGCTGTTGCGGCGTCATGCCGAACTGGCCGGGCTCGCGGTCGTGAACTTCCTGCTCTACTTCGCCCACCACGTCTTTTCGGCGGTCTTCGTTCTCTACGCCGGCCTGAGATACGACTGGGGGCCGTGGCAGGTGGGGATGCTGCTGGCCATGGTCGGGGTGCTGGACATGATCGTTCAGGGGGTTCTGGTCGGCCCTGTGTCGAAGACGCTGGGCGACCGCATGACCATGATCTTCGGTCTGTGCGGCGGCACGGTGGGCATCGCCCTGATGGGCTGGGCGCCGACCGGCGTCGCCTTCATCCTCGCCATGCTGCCCAACGCCCTGTGGGGCCTGGCCATGCCGACGCTGCAATCCCTGATGACGCGTCAGGTGGGCGAGAGCGAGCAGGGTCAGCTTCAGGGCGCGAACATGAGCGTCGCCTCCATCGCCGGGGTGGCCTCGCCGCTGTTCTTCGGCTGGGTCTATTCGGAATCGGTGGAGCAGGGGATGTGGGCGCCCAATCCGGGGCTGGCCTTCTATCTGGCCGCGGCCGTTCTGGCGCTGGCGGCCCTGATCGGCTGGATCACGGCGCGCCGGGCGGAACGGGACGCGGTCACGGTCGTTTGATCGCGGCGGGCGTCAGGCTTGGCCGTTGGCCTTGATCCCGTCCCAAACCCGTTGCGCAATGCGGCCAAGCCTTCCGAACGAGATACTGACGACATGAAGACCTCCAGACTGGCTCTCGCCGCCGTCCTGATGCTGTCCGCCTGCGGTCAGCCGCAACCGTCCAAGGCTCAGGAAGGCGTGTTCGCCGAGCAGCCGCGTCAGGCGCCGCGTGACCCGGGGGCGATGAAGTCCAGCTTCGCCCCTGTGGTGCGCGAGGCGGCGCCCGCCGTGGTCAACATCTCGGCGCGAGGCGTGCAGCAAGTGCGCGATCCCTTCTTCGAGATGTTCGGCGGCGGGCCGCAGTCGCGCGTGACCGGCTCTATCGGCTCGGGCGTCATTGTGCGCGCTGACGGGATTGTGGTGACGAACAACCACGTCATCCAGAACATGCAGCAGATCCGCGTCACCCTGAACGACCGACGCGAGTATCCGGCTCGCGTCCTGCTGGCTGACGAACGGTCCGACATCGCCGTGCTGCAACTCGAAAACGTGGACGGCGACCTGCCGACCCTGCGCATCGACGATCAGGAGGAGCAGCAGGTCGGCGATCTGGTCCTGGCCATCGGCAATCCGTTCGGCGTCGGCCAGACCGTAACCAACGGCATTGTTTCGGCGCTCAACCGCACCGAGACGGGGATCAGCGATTCGGGCTCCTTCATCCAGACCGACGCCCCTATCAACCCGGGCAACTCCGGCGGGGCTCTGGTCGACATGGACGGGGATCTGATCGGCATCAACACCGCCATCTTCTCACGCACGGGCTCCTCCAGCGGCGTGGGCTTCGCGGTGCCGGCGACCATGGTCAAGCGGGTAGTCGATTCCGCCCTCGGCGGGGCCAAGGCGGTGGTGCGGCCGTGGCTGGGGGTGAAGGGCGACACCGTCAGCGCCGACATCGCCCGCAGCCTGGGCCTGTCGCGGCCGCAGGGCCTGATCATCACCGAGGTCTATCCGCAGGGACCGGGCGCCCGCGCCGGGCTGGAGCAGGGCGACGTCATCACCGCCGTGGACGGGGCCGAGATCAACGACCAGGGCGGTCTGAACTTCCGCGTCGGCACCAAGTCTCCGAACGACGCGGTGGCGGTGACCATCCTGCGCGACGGCAAGACCCAGACGCTGAATGCGCGCGTGGCGGCTCTGCCGGGCGAGGCTGAGCCCGGTCAGGGCACGACGGTGGGGCAGGGCGCGCTGGCGGGTCTGCAAGGCGTGGCGCTGAACCCGGCGCTGGCGGATCGTCTGGGCGGCGATCCCTTCACCAGCGGTGTGGTGGTGACGGGGTTGCAGCGCAACAGCATCCCGGCGCGCATCGGGTTGCGTCCCAATGATTTGATCGTACAGGTGGATGGTCGCCCGGCGACCTCGGTCGCGGCCTTGGCCCGAGCTCAGCGCGGGACGGAGCTGACCATCGTGCGCGGCGGTCGCAAGCTGACGGGGCGGTTGCCATAGTCCAACTGGGGATAGCTGAGCCTTTCTGTTGCGAACGGCCCCTGTCTCATGGCGAATGGCGGGATGATGATCCTGCCCTTCACCGCCGCGCTCGCCCTGCTGTTCGCAAGCGGGAGCGCCCTGCACGACGATGCTCTGACGCAGCCCATCCCGGGAAACCCCGACTGGATGAAGCCGCAGTCGCCGTTGAAGCTGTACGGCGACACCTATTTCGTCGGCACCGGCGGCATCAGCATGGTGCTGATCGACACCGGCGACGGGCTGATCCTGATCGACGCCGCCCTGCCGCAGACTGTGGCGATGACGGAGGCGAGCATCCGCCACCTGGGGTTCCGGGTGGAGGACATCCGCTACATCCTGAATACCGAGGCGCACTACGACCATTCCGGGGGGCTGGCGGCTCTGGCGCGCGGCAGCGGTGCCGAGGTGATCACCAGCTCTATTGGCGCCGCCGCCCTGCGCGCGGGGCGGGCCGATGCCCATGACCCGCAAGCCTCCAGCCTGCCTGAACAGCCGCCGGTCCCGGACGCTCGCGGAATCGCGGACGGACATGTGGTGCGGCTGGGCGATACGGCGGTGACGGCGGTCTTCACGCCGGGCCATACCCCGGGGAGCGTCAGCTGGACCTGGAAAGCGTGCGAGGGCGAGGCCTGCGTTGACGTGGTGTTCGCGTCCAGCCTCAACGCCGTGGCGAGCGGGTCCTTCACCTACACGGCGCAGCCCGAAGTGACGGCGGCGCTGCGGGCTTCCATCGATCGGGTGGAGGCGCTGCCGTGCGACCTGCTGATCTCGGCTCACCCGGACAACTCGGGCGGCGACGTCAAGATCGCGGCCTTGCAGGCCGGTGCGACGCCCAATCCCTTCCTCGATCCGTCAGCCTGTCGTGCCTATGCGGAACGGGCGCGGGGACGGCTTCAGGCGCGGCTGGATCGCGAAGCGTCCTAAGCGGCCTTGCTCGGGCCGCCGATGGACCAGGTGTGGCCGAAGGGATCGCGGACCTGGCCGTAGCGATCGCCCCAGAACTGGTCTTCCAGCGGCATGACCGGCACGGCGCCGGCCACCAGGGCGCGGGTCCACCATTCGTCGGGATCGTCGACCTGAAGGTGGAGGGTGACGCCCCTGGGCGTGATGTCGGCCTCGCCGGTCCATTCGGGGAATTCGTCGGCCAGCATGAGGCTGGCGCCGTTGATCCTGAGGTGGGCGTGCATCAGCCGCTCGCCGTCCTCCGCGAGGATGCGCATGATCTCTTCGGCGCCGAAGGCCCGGCCATAGAATTCGATGGCCGCCAAGCCGCCCTTTGAGGGAATGGTCAGATGGGGCGTGACGCCTCCGGTCGGGCCCTGGTTCGGCTGGGGTTCGGACATGGTTCCTCCGTTCGGGCCGATAGTAGTGCGTGTAATCGGCTGAACGAACGCCTATCTCTGCTGTTCCCCAATTCTTGACTGTCCCATGAGTGATCTGTTCGAAGCCTCCGGCATCCATCCCCCCGACGCGCCGCTCGCCGACCGTCTGCGCCCGCAGACGCTGGATCAGGTCGTGGGCCAGGACCACCTGCTGGGCGAGGGCGGGCCGATCCGCCGCATGATCGAGGCCGGGCGTCTGGGCTCCATGATCCTGTGGGGACCGCCCGGCACCGGCAAGACCACCATCGCGCGGCTGCTGGCCAGGGCGGCGGGCTATGAATATCAATCCATCAGCGCCGTCTTCTCAGGCGTCGCTGATCTGAAGAAGGCGTTCGAGGCCGCGCGGATGCGCCGCGCGGCGGGGCAGCAGACCCTGCTGTTCGTCGACGAGATTCACCGCTTCAACCGCGCCCAGCAGGACGGCTTTCTGCCCTTCGTCGAGGAGGGCGTGGTCACTCTGGTCGGGGCGACGACCGAGAACCCGTCGTTCGAGCTGAACGGGGCGCTGCTGTCGCGCAGCCAGGTCTATGTGCTGAAGCGGCTGGACGACGCGGCGCTGGATCAGTTGCTGGATCGGGCGGCGGTCCTGATGGACCGGCCCCTGCCGCTGACGCCGGAAGCGCGCCACGCCATGCTGGCCCTGGCCGACGGCGACGGGCGCTATCTGCTGACCATGTCGGAGGTGCTGTTCGACCTTCCCGAGGGTGACCTGCTGGATGTGCAGGGTCTGGCCGGGGTGCTGCAGAAACGTGCGCCCGCCTACGACAAGAGCAGAGAAGAACACTATAACCTCATATCCGCGCTGCATAAGTCGGTGCGCGGGTCGGACCCGGACGCGGCGCTCTACTGGCTGGCGCGGATGCTGAACGGGGGCGAGGATCCGCTCTATCTGGCGCGGCGCATCGTGCGGATGGCGGTCGAGGACATCGGTCAGGCCGACCCCCTGTCCATCATGGTCGCCAACGCGGCCAAGGACACCTACGACTTCCTCGGCTCGCCTGAAGGGGAACTGGCGCTGGCCCAGGCCGTCGTCCATCTGGCCACCGCGCCCAAGTCGGTCGGCGTCTATGAGGCCTTCAAGGCCGCCAAGCGCGCGGCGCACGAGACCGGCTCGCTGATGCCGCCCGCCCATATCCGCAACGCGCCGACCAAGCTGATGAAGTCGCTCGGCTACGGCAAGGGCTATCAGTACGATCCCGACACGCCCGAGGGCTTCTCGGGCGCCAACTTCTTCCCCGACGAGATGGAGCGCCGCACCTTCTACAAGCCCAAGGGCGAGGGGCATGAGGAGAAGGTCAAGGCGCGGCTGGAACGCTGGGCGGCGATGCGGGCGCGGGCGCAGAAGGAAGACGGCTGAAGCTTTGCTCCCCACTTGGGGGGAGGGGGACCGCGAAGCGGTGGAGGGGCTACGCGGTTGAAGCGGCCCCTCCGTCTCGTCGGCTGCGCCGCCGATCCACCTCCCCACAAGTGGGGAGGAGAGAAGCGTGCCCTAGCCTCACCTGATCGCCGTTCATTGTTAAGCATGGCGGTTCGGGATTAGCCTCTCGCTGATCGACAACCTGGGGAGGGAATGATGATCGATATTGCGAGACGGATGGCGACGCCCTGGCATCTGTGGCTGGTGGGCCTGCTTTCGTTGGCCTGGAACGGCTTTGGCGCTTTCGACTACATCCAGACCAATACGCGGGGCGAGGCCTATATGCGGGCTTCGGGTTTTGGCGACGACATGATCGCCTATTTCAACGCCATGCCGACGTGGATGTATGTGCCGTGGACGCTGGGCGTCTGGGGTGCGGTGATCGGGTCGCTGCTCCTGCTGGCGCGTAGTCGCTTTGCGGTTCACGCTTTCGGCCTGTCGTTGATCGGAGCGGTGGTCAGCCTGATCTATTCCAAGTTCATCAACCCGCCGCCGGCCCTGCCGCCGGAACTGGCGATGATGGCGTGGATGCCCTACGTCATCGTCGTGATCGCGGCCTTGCTGCTCTGGTACGCTTGGACCATGGCGAAGAGGGCGGTCCTCCGCTAAAGGCTCGGCGGGTGAAAACCCGCCAGCCCGCTTCCCTGACCGAAGAAGACATCGCCGCCGTCCGTTCGTGGGTCATCCACGAGGACGCGCACATCATCGCCTTCAACAAGCCGTCCGGCCTGTCGAGCCAGGGCGGACGCATCCAGGCCCATACGCTGGACGACCTGCTGTGGGCCTTCGCCCGCTCGAACGGCAAGCGGCCGGAACTGGTGCATAGGCTGGACCGCGACACCTCGGGCGTCATCCTGGCGGCCAAGACCAAGCCCGCGGCAGGCTTCCTGGGCAAGGCCATGCAGATGCGCCGGTTCCAGAAGACCTATCTGGCCCTGGTGTCGGCAGCGCCCGAGCCCAGATCGGGCCGGATCACCGCCGCCCTGCGCCGCGAAGAGATCGGCCGCGAATCCTATATGCGGGTTGTGGAGTTCGATGCGCCGGGCGCGCAAGGCGCCGTCAGCGGCTATCGCACCCTGGCGGCCAGCGAGGACGGGGCTCTGGTCGAGTTGTCGCCCGAGACAGGGCGGATGCACCAGTTGCGGGTGCACATGGCCTCCATCGGTCGGCCTCTGGTCGGGGATGTTCGCTATGGCGGGGCGCTGACGTTCGCCGGTCGTGGCGCGTCGCGGCTGATGCTGCACGCGGTCAAGCTGTCCTTCCCGCACCCCGAAGGCGGCGAGCGCGTGACGCTGGAGGCAGAGCCGCCGACGGACTTTGCGGCCTTGCAGGCGGCGGCGGGTCTTTAGGTTCGGCGCCCGTTCAGCTTCGCGGCGGAACATCCAGCCTGGCTCGACGCTATTCGAGCAAGGAGATCGCCGTATGAAACGCCTGACATTCAGCCTTATCGCGCTGTCGACCCTGGCCCTCGCCGCCTGCGCCAGCCTTGCGCCCTACGGCCCACAACAGGCGGGGCGAGGCCAGGGGTTCAGCGAGCAACGCATTGAAACCGATCGGTTCCGCGTCACCTACAACGGGGTTGGCGCGCCAGGACCTGTGGCGGATCGCGCCCTGTTCCGCGCGGCGCAACTGACTGTCGATCAGGGCTATGACTGGTTCGAGGTGACGCAGCGCTGGATCGACGGGCGCCCCGACAGCGCGGGCGGCGTGCGCCCCAGCGTGTCGATCGGCGCAGGCTCCGGCCGATATGGCGGCTACAGCACGTCAGGCGTCGGCGTCGGCCTCGGCTTCGACCTCAGCGGCCCGCAACCCACCTCCACCACGCTCGAGATCGTCATGGGACGCGGTGCACGCCCTGACCGCGCCGAAGCCTATGACGCGCGCGGGGTTCAGGACGCGATCCGCATGAGGCTGTAGGCCATATACAATGGCTAAGCTTGATGCCGACTAGGAAATTACTCGCCGCAGAAATGAGTATTTCTTGACCTCTACTGACGCCTTGAACGAGGGCGGTCTTGGCTGGAGGTTTGGGGGAACCGGCGCCCCGCAGAAGGGGCCATTGTTATGTGAATGTTCTCCGTCCCAGCTAGGGAGAGCGGTGCGGAGCGGGGCCGCTTGAGCGCGCGCAATGATGGCGCGCACCATCCTGGACCCCCCGCCTGGATCGAGCAGGCTCTGATATCGCCGCTCTCACTGATGATTAAGCCGAAAATGGCTGATCCGGCGCGGGCATCTGGTGTCTGCGATGCTTCAAATATCTACGATATGTTAGAAGGAAGTCGCGAGAATCTGCCACGTGGAAGGAAAAAACCTTCCGTGAACGGTGCTGGCCCGATGATGCTTGTCGCAAATAGGGCGGCAAAGGGGCGAAGCTACCTTTTCCAGCGGAAAGCCAAAGCGTGTCTAGTTTGCGACATATGGGACGCCATGATGATGAAGGCCGAGTAATTTCATGGCGTAAATGCGACCCCAAGGCGTAATCGGGTGGCGGACTAGTGGGGCGAATCAAGATTCGCCCACGCCAGGATTGAGGGTGGAGGCGAAGGGAGCATCCTTTGCTTTGTCACCTAACTTCAGGAGAGGGGTTTGAAATTGACCAATAAACGTGAGCGCCTACTGGCCACGACGATGATTGCCGGTTTTGCGCTGGCAGGCATGGCCGTGCCCGCCATGGCGCAGACTGCGCCGGCTCAGCCGGATCAGGCCAGTCAGGTCGAAGACGTCGTCGTCACGGGTTCGCGCATCCGTCAGCCGAACCTGACCACCACCAGCCCGGTGACCCAGGTCACGGGCGAGGACATCGACATTCAGGGCGTTACCCGGGTCGAAGACTTGGTGACGCAACTGCCGCAGGCTTTCGCCGCTCAGAACTCGACCGTGTCTAACGGCGCCTCGGGCACCGCCACCGTGTCGCTGCGTAACCTCGGGTCTTCGCGCACCCTGGTGCTGATTGACGGCAAGCGCATGGGCTACGGCTCGCCGCTGGACGACGCCGCAGACCTCAACCAGATTCCGGGCCAGATGGTGGAACGGGTTGAAGTGCTGACGGGCGGCGCCTCGGCCGTCTATGGTTCGGACGCTGTCGCTGGCGTTGTGAACTTCATCATGCGTCGTGATTTCGAAGGCATCGAAATCGACGGCCAGTACGGCTTCAACCAGCACAACAACGACTATGACGGCGTGGGCAACCTGCGCAACGTCATCGCCGCTCGCGCCGCAGCCAACCCATCGCAGTTCAGCCTGCCCGACGATAACGTCACGACCGGCTTCAGCCGTGAAGTGAACGTTCTGATGGGCGTGAATGCGCCCGATGATCGCGGCAACATCACCCTGTATGCGGGGTATCGCAAGAACAACAAGGTTCTGGGCCGCGATTACGACTATTCGTCCTGCTCGCTCGGCGCACCTGCAGCCGCTACGCCGGGTGACTTTGCTTGCGCCGGTTCGGGTACCTCTTTCCCGGGTCAGTTTACGAACTTCGGAAGCTACACCTATACAGTTGACGATGTGGGCAACTTCATCCCCTATGTTGGCGCGCGTGACGCCTATAACTTCGGACCGCTGAATTACTACCAGCGTCCCGATGAGCGTTACACTCTGGGCGCTTTCGGCCACTATGATGTGACCGATAAAATCGAAGTCTATACGCAGCTGATGTTCAGCGACTACTCGACCATCGCGCAGATCGCGCCGTCGGGTAACTTCTTCGGCGAGTTTGCGGACGGCTTCCGCACGACGGACGGCAGCTCGACCATTCGATGCAACAACCCCCTGCTGTCCGCTCAACAGCGCGGCGCCATCGGTTGTAGCGCTGCGGACATTACCGCCGGCGCGGCCAAGGACATGTATATCGGTCGCCGTAACGTCGAAGGCGGCGGTCGTCAGTCGGATATCCGCTTCCAGTCGTACCGCGGCGTTGTCGGTGCTCGGGGCGATCTGAACGAAGCCTGGAGCTATGATCTGTCGGCGCAGTACTCGCGCTCGCAGTACACCAATATCTATCGCAATGAGTTCTCCAACACGCGTCTGGCTCGTGCTCTGGATGTTGTGAGCGACCCGGTAACCGGTCAGCCCGTCTGTTCGTCGGTCGTCGCCGGCATCGACGCCGACTGCGTCCCCTACAACATCTTCCGTTCGGGCGGCGTGACGCAGGAAGCTCTGGACTATCTGCAAGTGCCGCTGATCGCCACCGGCTGGACGACCCAGCAGGTCGTCTCCGGCTCGCTGACCGCCGATCTGGGCACCTATGGCGTCAAGTCGCCGTGGGCCACGCGCGGTGTTCAGGCCGCGTTCGGCGCGGAGTATCGTCGTGACTCGCTGGACCTCACGCCTGACGTGTCGTTCACCAGCGGCGACGGCGCTGGCCAAGGCGGCCCGACCCTGGGCCTCAACGGTGCGAACCAGGTCTATGACGTGTTCGCTGAAGCCCAGATCCCGATCGCCGAAGGCATGGCTTTCGCCGACCAGCTTTCGGTCGACGTCGCCTACCGCCATTCCGAATATGAACTGGGCGGCGGCACGGACTCGTGGAAGATCGGCGGCGACTGGGCTCCGGTCCCATCGGTTCGTTTCCGCGCCAGCGCCCAGCGTGCTGTTCGCGCTCCGAACGTGATCGAACTGTTCACCGCCCAGGGCTTCAACCTGTTCGACCTGGACGCCGACCCCTGCGACAAGAACGTGGCGGCCAGCTACGCTGGCGACGCGGCCTGCATCGGCTCCAACCCGTGGCAGGTGACCCTGGCTCAGGCCACCAGCACGGGCATCTCCAGCCCGGCTGGCCAGTATAACTTCCTGCAAGGCGGCAACACCGCGCTGACGCCGGAAGAGTCGGACACCCTGACTTTCGGCGTGGTCTTCACGCCTGAGTTCCTGCCTGGCTTCAACCTGACGGTTGACTACTTCGACATCCAGATCGACAACCTGATCTCGTCGATCGGCGCCCAGAACTCGCTGGACGCCTGCTACACCGCCGGCCTGGCCGCTGCCTGCTCCAACATTCAGCGTAACTCGAATGGGCAGTTGTGGATCGGCACCGGCAATGTCGTCGATCTGAACACCAACATCGGCGGCCTAGCTACGTCGGGTGTGGACGTGGCGGTCAACTATCGCAAGGATCTGGCCGATTACGGGTGGGATAGCGCCGGCACGCTGGGCTTCACCATGGTCGGCACCTGGCTGCAGTCGCTGGAAACCGACACGGGTCTGGGCTTCGACAACTCGAAGTATGACTGCGCCGGCTACTACGCCAACCAGTGCGGCGTTCCGAACCCGGAATGGCGTCACCGTATGCGTGTCGACTGGGGCACCCCGATCGAAGGTCTGAACCTGGCCGGCACCTGGCGCTACTACGGCGGTTCTGAAATCGCCGTGCTGGGCGCTGACGGCAGCCTCGGCAACTCGCCGGCCGCTCGTATCGACCGCGAGTTCGACGCCATCAACTACTTCGACCTGGCGGCGACCTGGCAGGCTCGGGACAATGTGAGCCTCCGCGTCGGCGTCAACAACGTCTTCGACACCGATCCGCCGCTGTCCTACAGCGTCGGCACCACCGGCAACAACAACACCTATCCGCAACTCTATAATGCGATGGGACGCTACGTCTTCTTCGGCGTGACGGCGAACTTCTAAGCTATTCCAACAGCTTGAGTTCTGAGCGGCGGCGGGTCCCAGGATCCGCCGCCGTTTTTTTGTCTGGCGCGCGCCGACATGGCTCAGAAGATGAGGTTCTTCCGGATTCAATGCTGCGCACAGCGGCAAGTCGCGGCTTCGCCAAAGCCGCCTGACGGGTGTAGAAGCCCGACATGATGCAATTTCTTCTGGTCGCCGCCGGCGGCGCAATGGGGGCCGTGGCGCGCTACAGCCTGGGTCTGACGGTCGGTCGGGTCGCGTCCGGCGCGACGTGGCCGTGGGGGACCTTCCTGGCCAATGTTTCGGGTGGTCTGCTGATGGGCCTGCTGGCGGGTTGGCTGGCGCTTAAGGGGGGCGCGGCACAGGAGAGCATCCGCCTGTTCGCCGCCGTCGGCCTATTGGGCGGCTTCACCACGTTCTCTGCTTTTTCGCTTGAGACCGCTTTGATGATCGAACGCCGTGAACTGGCCACGGCTTTCGTCTATGCGGTGGGTTCGGTGGTTCTTGCCATCGCCGCCCTGTTCGTCGGCCTGATGATCGCGCGCAAACTGTTTACCGGAGTGGGCGCATGAGCCGCGAAGTCCAGACCCTCTATGTCGCCGAGGACGAACACGACATCCGCCTGGACCGGTGGTTCAAGCGCCGCTGGCCGCACCTGACCCATATCCAGGTGGAGAAGATGGCCCGCAGCGGCCAGATTCGCGTCGACGGTTCTCGGGTCAAGCCGCAGGATCGCCTGACCGCCGGCGCCGCCGTGCGCGTGCCGCCGCTGCCGGATGACAATCCGCGCAAGCCCGGCGACCTGCACGAACTGACCGAACGCGACGTGGCCTACGCCAAGTCGCTGGTCCTGTACGAAGATCACATGGTCATCGCCCTCAACAAGCCGCACGGTCTGGCCGTGCAGGGCGGGACCAAGACGACGAAGCACGTCGACCGCCTGCTGTCGGCCTGGGGCGAGGGGATGGATCGGCCACGTCTGGTCCACCGTCTGGACCGCGACACCTCAGGCGTCCTGCTGCTGGGCAAGGGGCCGGAGGCGGCCAAGCGTCTGGCCGGGGCCTTTGCGCGTCGTCAGGCCAAGAAGACCTACTGGGCCATCGTCATCGGCAACCCCAAGCCCACCCATGGTCAGATCGACCTGGCGCTGAAGAAGACCGGCATCAACGACTATGAGATGATGCGTCCGGCCGAGCCCAAGGACCCCAAGGGCGAACCCGCCGAGACCGCCTTCGCCACCATCAGCCGCGCCGCGCACCGGGCCTCGTGGATGGCGCTGCGTCCGTTTACCGGGCGGACGCACCAGCTGCGCGCCCACATGGCGGCCATCGGCCACCCCATCCTGGGCGACCACAAATATGGGGACGAGAAGTCGCGCGAACTGTCAGGCGTGCTGAAGCTGCAACTGCACGCCCGCCGTATCGAACTTGACCACCCCGGCGGCGGCACCCTGATCGTCGAGGCGCCGCTAAGCCCCGAGATCAAGGCCGGATTCGCCCACTTCGGCTTCTCTGAGGATGAAAGCGACGTCGATCCGTTCGAAGGGGTCAAGCGCCAGCGATGAGCCGGCCGCTTGCAGTTTTCGACATTGACGGCACCCTGGTGGACAGCCGCGCCTCGATCTTTCGGGCCAGTTGCGAAGCGGCTCAGACCCTGGGTCTGCCCGAGCCATCCTATGACCGGGTGCGCCAGATCGTCGGGCTGACGCTGGATAAGGCGCTGCACGTGCTGGAGCCCAGTCTGACGGACGCCGAACTGGCGGACTTCGTTGCGGCGTTTCAGGCCAGCTTCCGCGCCATGTACGACGCCGGGCATCAGGAAGAGCTCTACCCCGGCGTCATGGATACGCTGCGGCGGCTGAAGCGGGACGGCTGGCGCCTGTCGCTGGCGACGGGTCAGAACCGGCGCGGCGTGGCCCGCAATCTGGCGCGGCCTGAATGGAGCGACCTGTTCCTGTCCAGCCATTGCGCGGCGGATGGTCCGGGCAAGCCCGATCCTGCCATGCTGCTCGCCGCCATGACGGCGTGCGGAGCCGATGCCGCGTCCACGACGATGATCGGCGACACCAGCCATGACATCACGATGGCGCTGAATGCGGGCGTGCATCCTCTGGGCGTCGGCTGGGGTTTCCATACCTGCGAAGAACAGGTCGCGGCAGGCGCACATCATGTCGCCGTCGACTTCCCTGATCTGGAGGCGGCGCTGGAGCGCTTCGCCTCGACCGCTCTTGCCGCCTAGAAGGCCGACATGTCCCACATCCCCCCGCTTGATCCCAATGTCGCCGCCCGCAAGGGTTTTCGCGAGTCCGAAGAGCGTATCAAGCGCTCCTGGACGGTCGCTGATGTCTCGGCGGACGAAGGCGGTTGGACCGTGCGTCTGGACGGCCGCACGCCCAAGACTCCGGCGGGCAAGACCCTGACCCTGCCGACCGAGGCGGCTGCAAGGCTGGTCGCCGAGGAGTGGGCGGCCCAGGGCGAGTTCCTGGTTCCGGGAACCATGCCCGCGACGCGTCTGGCCTCGACCGCCATCGACCGGGTCAGCCAGACGCGCGAGCCGGTGGCCGCCGAGATCGCCGCCTACGCCGGGTCGGACGTGATCTGCTATCTGGCCGAGCACCCCACGTCGCTGATCGCGCGCCAGCAGGCCGAGTGGGGGCCGTGGCGCGACTGGGCCGCGCGAGAGCTGGGCGTGAACCTTCACACGGCCGAGGGCATCGTGCATCGGGCGCAGCCGCCCGAGGCGCTGGCGCGGGTGAAGGCCCTGGCGTTGGAGCTGGACGATCATGCCTTGACCGGACTGGCGACGGCGGTGCCGCTTCTGGGGTCGGCGGTGCTGGGACTGGCTGTTCAACGCGGCGCCCTGTCGGGCGAGGCGGCGCTGGACCTGTCGCGTCTGGACGAAGCCTTTACTGAGGAACGCTGGGGCGTAGACGAGGAGGCTGCCGCCCGTGTCGCCGCTCACCGCGCCGAGGCGACGCTGCTGCAGCGGTGGTTCGAGGCGCTGCGCGCTTAATTTTCCAGTATGGAAAATGATGGCTTGCCGATCTGGAAAGTCGTGTCTATTCTTTCCGTATTGGAAAGTGAGGCTTCGTCATGTCGCAGGACCCCCAGAACCCCCAGAACCCTCAGGACGCCCTGGCGTCGGTACGAGCCGCGCGCAGCAGTGTCGCGCCATCGATGAACTATCCCCTTGGCTATGACCTGGCCTACGGCGCGGTCTGCGGGCTTCTGGTGGCGGGGCAGGGCATGCCCCAGCCCTGGTCTCTGATCGTCCTGCCCATCGCACTGGGCGGTCTCGCCATCCTGGTGATGTGGTGGCGCAAGACGTTCGGCTGGTGGGTCAGCGGCTACTCGCCAAAACGCGCGCGTTGGGTGGCGTTTGGGCTCCTGGCTGTCTTCCTCGGGCTGATCAGCCTGTCCTTGTATGGACGGTTCGTCGGGCCCTGGTGGCTCTTCATGGTGTCAGGCGCGCTGGGCTTCATCGCCGCCATCGTGGGCAGCCGAATCTGGACGGGCGTGTGGCGACGGGAGTTGGCGGAGATCGGTGAATGAGCGCGTCTCCGGTTTTCGATGCGATCATCCATGCTCCGGGGCGGCTACAGATCTGCGCCCTTCTGTCCGGCATCGATGACGCGGAATTCGCCATGATCCGTGATCGGATCGAGGTGTCGGATTCCGTCCTGTCCAAGCATCTGAAGCAGTTGGAGGAGGCGGGCTATGTCAACCTTCGCAAGGCGGCGTCGGAAGGGCGTCAGCGGACGTGGATCAGCCTGACATCCGCCGGCAGAAAGGCCTTCGCCAGCCATGTTGCGGAACTGACCCGGATGGCGGGGATCGCCCTGGCTTGACCTTCAGTCCATTGCGCCCCTGATCAGGGCTTCGCGTTCTTCGGGCGTGATCATGCGCCACTTGCCCTCGGGCAGGTTGTTCAGGTGGATGGGGCCGACGCGGATGCGCAGCAGGTCCGTGACTTCCAGATCCACCATCTCGCACATGCGGCGGATCTGGCGGTTGCGGCCCTCGGTCAGGATGAAGCGCAGGCGGTTCTGCTCCATGCGCGAGACCCTGGCGTATTTCAGGATCCGCCCGTCCAGCATCAGGCCGCGGCGCAGCAGAGCCAGCTTCTTCTCGGTGACGTCGCCTTCGATGCGGACCAGGTATTCCTTGTCCAGGCGGGACTGCGGGCCGATCACGGCCTTGGCCACCACGCCGTCGGATGACAGCATCAGCAGGCCGCGCGAATCTTCGTCCAGACGACCGATGGGGGGCAGGGAGGCGTCTTCGGCGGGCGGCGCGCCTTCACCGACAAGGTTCTCCGCCGTCAGCAGGCGCACGGCCGGGATCTTGTCCGGCTCGGGCTGGCCCGAAACATAGCCCAGCGGCTTGTGGATCAGGATGGTGACGCCAGAGGCCAATGCGGCCTCGCCCCGGTCGTTCAGGGTCAGGGTCTGGCCCGGTTCGATCTTGCGGCCCGCGTCGGTGACGCTCTCGCCGTCGATGGTGACCATGCCGGCGGCGATCAGGGCCTCTGCCTCGCGGCGCGAGCAGACGCCGGTCTGGCCCAGCCACTTGTTGATGCGGACAGGCTCGGGGCCGTCGTAGGTGCGGGTGAAAGCCATGGCGGTCCGTCCTTGAGGATGCGGCTCTGTAGAAGGCGGAGGGGCGGGCAGGCAAGCGATCCTGTGACCGATGTTCGGAAAGATTTCGCGCGCGGCGTCTGAATATCGCTGAGATCATATGGGCGTGGGCCGTCATTGACCCTAAGCGCGGTCGGCCTATATGTTCAGTCACCCCAACGAACTGATCCAGATCGCGTCCGGTCCATCCGTGACGCGGCGATTCTCGTTTTCAGTTTCCCCTCAGGGGCTCTTCGTCTGATCCATTCCGAACAGGCGATCGAATATTGAACGACAACCTTTGAAGGACATGTCTTGAACGCTCAACGCAACGCATCGACCGGCCCCCGCACTCGCCAGGGCTATAACCGCCCCGTTCCCACCCGTCTGCGGATGGGGCTCGTCATGCGACGGGAGATGGATTTTGGCGAGTTGGGAGACATGGAGGCGTCGCTGAGAGCCGATGGGGTTTCGCTGGCTCCGATCTCTACGGGCGACGCCAGCCTGATCAGCAGCGGCGTTACGGTTCTGGCCACCGCGACGGCCGCCGACATCACGGGTGGTCTGGTCAAGGGTCTGGTCGTGCCGGGCGGTCTGGCCGATGAGGCCGGCGTGGCGCTGGTGCGGGAACTGCTGGTGCTGGCGCGGACTAACGGCGTGCCGGTTCTGGCCTTCGCCGACGGCGTGGCCCTGGCCGCACAAGTGTTCGGGATCGCAGCCGAAGCGCCGGGCGCCGTGTTCCGGGGCGACAAGGTCGCTCTGGTCAACGACCGGGCCGAACTGTCGGCGGTGGTCGCAACGATTGCCTGATCAGGTTCGTCTGAACAGCAGGCTGACGTTGTTGGCGGGCATTTCCGTCCGCAACGTCAGCGCCAGGCAGTGTGATCGAGCCAGCGCGACGACCTCGTCCCGATCACGCAGGCCCCAGGCCGGATCGCGGGCCTTCAGGCTGGCGTCGAAGGCTTCGTTCGACGGGGCCAGCGCAACCTCGGCTTCGCGATAGGGGCCATAGAGGTAGAGCAATCCGCCGGGGCGGGGCAGGACGCGTTCAGCCAGCGCCATCAGGCCCTCGGTCGCCGCCCACGGGCTGATGTGAATCATGTTGATGCAGACGACGGCGTCGAAGCTGGCGTGGGGCCAGGTCGTTTCATCCAGACAATCGAGCGCAAGCGGCGGCTGGAGATTGCTCAGGTCCGCCTCGGCCGTCCAGGCGGCGATACTGGCGCGGGCCTCGGGGCTGGGGTCGCTGGGCGTCCAGTCCAGACCGGGCAGGGCGGTGGAAAAGGCGACGGCGTGCTGGCCGGCGCCCGCCGCAATTTCGAGCACGCGCCCCGTGTTCGGCAGATGGGCGCGCAGGCGCTGCAGGATGGGCTCGGCGTTCCGAACAGCGGCCGGCGAGGCCATTGCTCCGGCCGGCAGGGCGATCAGGGTGTCCATGGTTCGCATCCAGTCCTGATATCGGCAGCCGGCGCGTGTCGCGACCGGAAATCATGCTGCGGCGCAGCAAATTTATTCCGGCAAAAGTGAATTCTGGCAACGGTTGACCTTACGTCGTCTCCGGTGGCATTGCGCCTGTAACAGGGCGTGATCAGCGCCCGACTCGTCACGACGGCGTCAGATCGTCGGGCGGCCCGGTTCAGGAGACCATGATTGTGACTGCAGACGTATCGATTCCGGGACTCTATCCCGCGCCGACCGACCACAAGGGCCTGATCGCCTGGGTCGCCCAAATCGCGGCCCTGACCAGGCCGGACCGCGTTCACTGGTGCGACGGCTCGGACGCCGAAAAATCGGCCATCATCGCCGACCTGATCGGCAAGGGCACGTTGAAGGAACTGGATCAGTCCAAACGCCCCGGCTGCTACTACGCCGCCTCGGACCCCAAGGACGTGGCCCGCGTCGAAAGCCGCACCTTCATCTGCTCGGAAGACGAGGCCGACGCCGGCCCGACCAATAACTGGTCCGATCCGATCGAGATGCGCGACCGCCTCGACGGTCTGTTCGACGGCTGCATGGTCGGTCGCACCATGTACGTCGTGCCCTTCTGCATGGGCCCGTTGGGCTCCAAGATCTCCGCCCTGGGCGTCGAGATCACCGACAGCGGCTATGTCGCCGTGTCGATGGGCGTCATGACCCGCATGGGCAAGGGCGCCCTGGACATGCTGGGCGCCGACGGCGTCTTCGTGCCGGCCGTCCACACCCTGGGTGCGCCGCTGGCTGAAAGTCAGGCCGACGTGCCCTGGCCCTGCAATGACGACAAGTGGATCGTCCACTTCCCCGAGACGCGCGAAATCTGGTCCTACGGCTCGGGCTATGGCGGCAACGCCTTGCTTGGCAAGAAGTGCTACGCCCTGCGCATCGCCTCGATCATGGCCCGCGACGAAGGGTGGCTGGCCGAGCACATGTTGATCCTCAAGCTGACCAGCCCTGAGGGCGTGTCCAAATACGTCGCCGCCGCCTTCCCCTCGGCCTGCGGCAAGACCAACCTGGCCATGCTGCAACCGGCGCTGGCCGGCTGGAAGGCTGAGACCGTCGGCGACGATATCGCCTGGATGCGCTTCGGCGACGACGGCCGCCTCTACGCCGTCAACCCGGAAGCGGGCTTCTTCGGCGTGGCGCCGGGCACCAGCCGCAACACCAACCACAACGCGCTCGAGACCCTGGCGAAGAACACCATCTTCACCAACGTCGCCCTGACCGCTGACGGCGACGTCTGGTGGGAAGGTCTGACCAAGGAGACGCCGCAAGGCCTGACCAACTGGAAGGGCCAGCCGCACGATCCGGCCTCTGGCGAGCCTGCCGCCCACC
The DNA here is from genome assembly GCF_049315965.1 of Brevundimonas sp. NPDC058933. Taxonomy (NCBI): domain Bacteria; kingdom Pseudomonadati; phylum Pseudomonadota; class Alphaproteobacteria; order Caulobacterales; family Caulobacteraceae; genus Brevundimonas; species Brevundimonas sp. NPDC058933. The sequence goes on along the minus strand of NZ_JBMOSL010000001.1, from coordinate 1,000,291 downwards.
CGAACGCCCGCTTCGCCGCGCCCGCCGGCCAATGCCCGGCCATCGCGCCCGAGTGGGAAGATCCCAAGGGCGTGCCGATCGACGCCATCCTGTTCGGCGGTCGTCGCGCCTCGGCCGTGCCGCTGGTGACGGAGGCCTTCGACTGGGAGCATGGCGTCTTCATGGGCTCGACCGTGGCCTCGGAAGGCACCGCCGCCGCCGAGAACAAGGTCGGCGAACTGCGCCGCGATCCCTTCGCCATGCTGCCATTCTGCGGCTACAACATGGGCGACTATTTCGCGCACTGGCTGAAGCTGGGCGAGAAGGCGGACGCGTCGAAGCTGCCGCGTCTGTTCTTCGTCAACTGGTTCCGCAAGAACGAGGACGGCAAGTTCGTCTGGCCGGGCTTTGGCGACAACGCCCGCGTGCTGAAGTGGATCGTCGAGCGTCTGGACGGCAATGCCGAAGCCGTGGACACCCCGGTCGGCCGCCTGCCGACCCGGGCCGCGCTGGACCTGTCGGGCCTGAGCCTGTCGGACGCCGATCTCGACATCCTGCTGAACGTCGACGCCGACGTCTGGACGGAGGAGGCGGCCCTGATCCCCGCCTTCTACGACAAGTTCGGGGAGCGTCTGCCCAAGGCCCTGTGGAACCAGCACGCGGCCCTGACCCAGCGTCTGGAAGAAGCCCGCGCGGCCAAGCTCGCCGCCGAGTAAGACAAAAGCCGGGTTGAAATCGGGGCGCGGGAGGTCGAAGGACAGCCCGTGCCCCTTTTCAATTCTCAAGACATCCTGGTCATCGGCGCGGGCGTTCTGGGCCTGTGCACGGCGGCGGAGCTGGTCCGGCGCGGCCATGACGTGACCTTGGTCGATCCCGGCGGTCTGAACGCCTCGGCGGTGGCGGCGGGGATGATTGCGCCCGCGATGGAAAGCGCCATCGACGACCTGAGCGCCGACCATGCGGCCCTGTTGCGGCGCGGGCGCGATGCCTGGGTCGAGTTCGCCGAGGCGACGGACGTGGCCGTGGTTCGTGACCGGGCGGAATGGCGGGGCGGGAACGCCGAGGTGCTGGCCGCGCGGCTGGCGGCATTGGGCTTCGCCCATGATTACGACCTTGAGACCGGGCGGCTGACGACAGGCGAAGACTGGAAGATCGAGCCGGGGCAGGCGTTGGGCGCTTTGGCGCGGGGCGTTCGTCTAGTCCAGGGCCAGGCGACGACCCTGACGCGCGTTGGCGCGCGCTGGCGGATCGACACGACGGCGGGAGCGATCGAGGCCGTTCAGGTCGTGCTGGCGACCGGCGCCTCGGTTGCACTGGATGGCCTGCCTGACGATGCAGCCCGGTTGCTGGACCTGATCATCCCCATCCGAGGGCAGATCGGCGTGGTGCGCGAGCGACTGACCGATCACGTCGTGCGCGGGCCGGGCGCCTATATTGCGCCGATGGGGCAGGGCAGCGTGATCGGGGCGACGATGGAGGCGGGCGAACGGTCGCTGAGGCCCGATCCAGAGCGATGCGCACAGATGCTGGCGGCGGCCTGGGCCGTGCTGGGCCAGGCGCCGCGTCCGCTGCAGCCCGAATGGCGCGTTGGCGTGCGCGGCGCGACGCCGGACGGCCTGCCGATGGCGGGGGCGGTCGGAGACGGGCTGCATCTGGCCCTGGGGCCGCGCCGCAACGGTTGGCTGCTGGGACCGCTGGTCGCAGGCGTGGTGGCTGACGAGGTCGAGGGCCGGCCCTCGCAGGAACCGGCCCTCGCGCCCCGTCGCTTCATCTAGCCTTCGGGCAGGTTGAAGCGAATGGCCATGCTGACGCGGGCGCCATCGACGGCCTGACCATCCACCATGCGCGGGCTGAGACGGAAGTAGCGCGTCAGGCCCAGAGCGGCGCGACCGAAGCCCTGACTGCCGGGCGTCTCGGACGACACGGAGCAACCGGTCAGGGTCCCGTCCACCTTCACCAGGCAGGACAGGTTGGCGACGCCGCTGACGCCGCGCGCCTCGGCGGCCGAGGGATAGGCCCGCATCATCTGTTCGCCCGTCGGCTTTCTCACCCAGTCGGGATTGGTGATGACTGGCGGCGAACGCACCGGCTCGGCGCTGACGGACGTTCCGGTCGAGGGTTCGCTGGCCGGGGCGGTCAGGTTGATCGCCGGTCCGGCGGCTGCCGAGGTCACAGGCGCAATCGGAACCTCCAGCGGCGCCACCTCGGACGGGATGACGGTCTCCGGCCTATGGATCGGCGGCGTCGGCGCGGGCGGAACCTTGGGCGCGACCAAGGGCTCCGGTGGTTTGGGATAGGGGGTCAGATCGACCGTCGTGATGGGACCTTCGTCCATCGCCGGGATGTCGGCGATCTCGAACCGCTGATTATAGAGCCACACGCCGGCCCCGAGATGAACCAGGGCCGAAACTCCTATCGCCGCCCACATCCAGCGCGGGATTGGCTTCTTACGCTCGGAAAAGTCTATCGGGCTCACCAGTCCGGGGCCGCCCGCGGTTCTGATCATCATGGCCTTCAACGCCTTCTGTCGCAGACCCTCCCCAGCGCCCACGGAACGAAGTTCGCGCCAAGCTTGCGGCGATATTGCGGCGCTTGGCGGTTAGGTTTTCGTTAACCTTAGTTAGCGACCGTCAACCATATGAGCGTAGGAGCGATTCCATCATCCGGCGGGGTTGAAGCGGCCATCCGGCGTGCGTCCAGCACGACCGGCGTGGACTTCGATTTCCTGATGAAGACGGCGCGCCGCGAGAGCGCGATGAACCCGTCTGCGCGGGCCTCGACCTCGTCCGCCTCGGGCCTGTTCCAGTTCATCGAACAGACCTGGCTGGCCACGGTGAAGCAGCATGGCGCCAAGCACGGCTATGGCCAGTACGCCGACCTGATCCATCGCGGCGACGACGGTCGCTGGCGAGTGCAGGGCTCGGCCCGCAACGTGGTGCTGGACCTGCGGTTCGACGCTCAGGCGGCCTCGACCATGGCGGCCGAACTGACGGCCTCCAACGCCGCCTATCTGCGTGGCCGAACGGGGCGGGAGCCGGGCGCCGGCGATCTCTACGCTGCACATTTCCTTGGTCCCGCAGGCGCGGCCAAGCTGATGGAGGCCATGCAGTCGCGGCCCGGGTCCAGCGCGGCCTCGCTGTTCCCTGATGCCGCCTCGGCCAATCGCTCGATTTTCTATCGCAACGGCCGTCACGCCACGGTGGCCGAGGTTCACGCCAACCTGCAGCGTACCGCGGGTGAAGGCGCGCCAGCGGCCGGCGTCGGCTCGGCCATCAAGGCCACGCCTGATCTGAGCGACAAGGATCGTATGCTGGCTGCGCGCCTGGACCGCCTGAAGCAGGATCAGAGCCTGCTGGCGCTTCTGTTGGGTCAGGACGGGCAGGGGGGCAAGAGCAGCGGCTTCGGCGGGGCCTTTGCACCGCCGACCGAGACGGCGGCCTGAAGGAACGTGGTTTCGCCTCATTCCTAATGAGGTGTTAACTATGTAACGCTAAGCGTGACGATTGATTCTTCGCCCGCCTAGCTCACGAGCTCTTCATGACCGCCTACCGCGCACGACTGACGGAAAGCGACATCAGGCGTCTGATCAGATCTGACGCGGAAGACGAGCGCGCGGCGGCGGCGCACAAGCTGTGCCGCAGCATTGACCGGATGCCCCTGGACGAGGCCGACAGGGCCGCCGCGCAAAAGATTCTGAACGTCATGGCCAACGACGCCGCCGAATTGGTGCGGCGCGCCCTTGCTGTCACGTTGAAATCGTCGGACCTGATGCCGCGCGAGGTGGCGCGCCGCCTGGTCGCCGACGTGGACAGCGTGGCCTTGCCGATCATCAGTTGCTCGCCGGTCTTTACCGATGACGACCTGATTGAAATCATTCGCGCCGGTTCAGCGGTGCGCCAGACCGCTGTCGCGGGCAGGGGTTGCGTGCCACGCGACGTCGCGACCGTGCTCGCGGCGGAAGGTTGCCAGTCTGCAGTGCGCGCCCTGGCGGCCAACGACAATGCGGATATTTCCGAAGCGGCTCTGGGCGTGGTGATCGACCGGTTCAGCCAGACGTCCGAGATCGTTTCCGCCATCGCCTATCGCCAGGTCCTGCCGCTGTCGGTCACCGAGCGGCTGGTCGCGCTGGCCAGCGACGCGGTGCGCGAGCATCTGGTGACGCGCCACGCCGTGGCCCCGGAAACGGCGATCCAGTTCTCGCAGTTCACGCGCGAGCGGGTGACCGTCGATCTGGTTGATCAGGCGCGGGTCAGCAACGACCTGCCGGCCTTTGTCGCCGGACTGAACGCGCGCAGGGCGTTGAATGCGTCGCTGCTGCTGCGCGCGCTGGCGCGGGGCCAGATGGCCCTGTTCGAACATGCCCTGGCCGAGTTGACCGGCACGCCGCACCATCGCGCCTGGCTGATGGTGCATGATGCGGGGCCTCTGGGGCTGAAATCCATCTACGATCGGGCCGGGCTTCCGCCGCGCCTGTTTCAGGCCTTCCGCGCCGGGGTCGATACCTGGCGGGCGCTACAGGCGGAAGGCGGGGATACAGCCAGCGACGTGTTCCGCCAACGCATGCTGGAACGCTTCCTGAGCCAGCGTCCCAGCACGTCGCGCGATGATCTGGCCTATCTGATGGAGCGGCTGGACCAATCGACTGAGATGGCTGTCGAGGCGGCCGTCAGCGCAGCCTAGGCTGCATCCGCTCATGAAAAAGGCGCCCCCAGCATCGGCGGCGCCTTTTCTTTGACCGTCGTCGGCGTCAGGCGAGATGTTCGTTGACGCGCGCTTCCAGGGTTTCCGCCAGTTCGCGTCCGACCGGATGTTCGTCCGTCTGGATCTCATCGCGCACGACCGCGCGGATGGCGTCGATGTGGGCGTCGAGGATCGCTACGGGCGCCTGCATCCGCCTGTCGGCGTCATCCATCATCCGGCACAGCGAGCCCGCAATGCGGGTCACCAGGGGGTATTGATAGGTGGCGCCCAGTCCCTTGAGGTCATGGGCGCGAAAATAGAGGGCTTCCGCTGTCTGGGGGGTATAGCCCTTGGCGCGGATCTCGGCCTGGGCCTGGTCGAGTTTGGTGATTTCGTCCTGCAGCCATTGGCCGAACTGGGCCGACATGGCCTTGAGGGCGGCCTCTGCCTTGGCGATGGCGTCGGCGTCGATGCCGCCGAAACCGCCGACCTTGGCGCGCAGGGGATTGGGCGGGCGAATGACCTGGGGAGGGTTGCTCACGTGACGGGCTCCTGAACTCGTAGCGGACAGCCTAGGCCTGGGAGCCTTAAAAACCCGTGACGTTTCAGCTGGCGAATTGTTCCGCCATGACGCGCTCTTCGAAAGAGCGGCCCGCGTCGAACAGCATGGTCAGGCTGATATCGCGGCGTTCGCGTACCTCGACGCGGGTGACCCGCCGAACTTCGAAGTTGTCGGCGGTGGCGCTGACCGGCCGCTTGTCGGGCTCCAGCACCTCGAAACGCACGCGCGCCGTGTGCGACAGCAGGGCCCCGCGCCAGCGACGCGGGCGGAAGGCGCTGATCGGCGTCAGGGCCAGGCTGGGCGCGTCCAGCGGGATGATGGGGCCATGCGCCGAAAGGTTGTAGGCGGTCGAGCCGGCGGGCGTGGCGACCATGCAGCCGTCGCAGCTCAGCTCCTCCAGGCGCACCTTGTCGTTGATGCTGATGCGCAGCTTGGCGCTCTGGCGAGTCTGTCGCAGCAGGGAGACCTCGTTGATGGCCAGGCCGCTGTGGACCTCGCCGCTTTCGACCCAGGCGTCCATCTGCAAGGGGTGGATGACCGTGCGGTCGGCCTCGGCGAGGCGTTCCAGAAGGTCGTCTTCCTCATAGTCGTTCATCAGGAACCCGACCGAGCCCCGGTTCATGCCGTAGACCGGGGTTCGGCGCTGCAGGTTGTTATGCAGGGTCTCCAGCATGAAGCCGTCGCCCCCGAGTGCGATGACGACGTCGGCTTCCGTCACGGGGACGGAACCGTAGCGTTTGCTCAGCCGCTCGCGCGCCGTTTCGGCTTCGGGGCGGTCGCTGGCGACAAAGGTCAGGGCGAGTGGGGCTGAGGAGGTTTTCACGAAGTCACGCAAGCGGAGCGGATCGCCCGTGTCAAACGGAAGCGTGGTCTGCATCGGCCATCAGCAACCGAAATTCATAGGCGGCCTGATCGGCGGAGCGCTCGGCCAGGCGCCAGGCCGAGCTGTCGGGATCGCGCGGGAAGCCTTTGTTCAGCTTGCGGATTTCAGTCAGAATGGCGGGAAATGCGGCGCGATCCAGCCCGACGGCGATACAGGCCAGGAAGAGCGGCCGGGCCGTGTCGCCGTCGAGCGCGCGACGAACCTGCGTCACTTCGAACCGTCCGAGCATCGCCAGGCCATGGGCGAAGACCCCCAGCTTTTCCTCTCGCAGGGCGCGGATCAGATAGGCGGGGCGCAACTGTCCGGCCGCATGCAGCTTGGCCGCCAGACGCGCATCCGAATCTTCCGGGGGCGCGTCCCAGTCAACGGCGCCGACCTGACCTCCTGCGGTCTCGCCTGCCGTGGTCCGGGCAACGGATCGGACGGCTTCCGCCAGTCGATCCGGGTCGATTGTGAAACGGTCGCTGATCGCCTGGCGCAGGGCGTCGCCGACCCACTGGTAAAGACGGAGCGCCAGAGCCTCGTCCAGGGAGGGGTGACGCGTCAACGGCGCGCGCAGGGCGGCCAACTGACGCGAATGGCCGACCAGGTCGGCGAAGACGGAGGCTTCGATCTGGGCGGTTCGATTCGTAGCCAGAGCCGTCATCACCGCAGGGTCAGCGCCCGCGATAATGGCGCGGGCCACCGCCGCTCCGATGTTGGGGCGCAACGCGACCTGAATCTGATGCTCGATCGAGCAGTCAGACAGAAGTTGCAGCAGGTCTTCGTCCAGCAGCAGCGGGCTGGCGGCGATCACAGGACGGGCGATCTCGATTTCGTCTGCCGCCAGCATGCGCACCAGGGCGGCGGGCGCCCATTCCACCCTGGCCAGCCGCTGAGCCAGGACCTGGCGGATTTCACGTTCTGCGCTGCGGGTCAGGGCGATGAAAATGTCGGCCAGGGCCTCGGGAGCGCCGCCGTGAGCGCCCGCAGACTCGTAGAGCCCCGCCACGCCCATCAGCAACCGGTTCTGATCGTCGGGAGAGCGCTTCTTGGCGAGGTCCAGCAACTGGTTCAAACCTGACAGGGGAACGGCTTGCGACGCGTGCGTCAGGTCTGGCGGAACGACTGTGGACACCGGCGGCTCCGCGTATTGAAGGACGGCCGCCCGGGCCGCGCCGCATAGTCATCCGGCGCGCGTGAAAACAGGGTTAACGAAAAGCTTCCGGGTCGAACGCGGGTCGCTTGACGCGACGCCGGAGCGGGGCGAGGTTCAACAGAACAACGATAAGGGAGGTCGTCATGGCGGATGGATCGGCGTCATCGCTGCAATCGCGAGTGTCGGAGGCCGAGTGGCAGGCGCGGGTGGAACTGGCCGCCCTCTACCGACTGGTGGCGCTTCACGGCTGGGACGACATGATCTTCACCCATATCTCGGCGCGCGTGCCGGGACCTGAGCATCATTTTCTGATCAATCCCTACGGCTGGTATTTCGACGAAATTACAGCCTCTTGCCTGGTAAAGGTCGATCTGGATGGCGTCATCGTTCAGGAGACGGCCAGTTTCATCAATCCAGCGGGGTTCACCATCCATTCGGCGGTGCACGCCGCGCGCGACGACGCCAAATTCGTCGTCCATCTTCATACGGTGAACGGCGTCGGCGTGGCGGCGCAGCAGCATGGTCTGTTGCCGATCAGCCAGAACGCCTGCCTGTTGCAGCATCAGGTGGCCTATCACGGCTATGAAGGACTGGCGCTGAACCATGACGAGCGTGAGCGGCTGGTGGCCGATCTGGGCGACAAGCCGCTGATGTTGCTGCGCAACCACGGCACGATGGCGGTGGGTGAGACGGCCGCTCAGGCCTGGGTCGGGATATTCTTTCTGGAACGGGCCTGCGCCCAGCAGGTGGCGGCCCTGTCAGGCGGACGCGAGCACGTGCTGATGGCGCCGGACGCTGCTCAGGCCGAGACGAAGGACCAGGGGCGAGGCATCGGTTTCATCTCTTCGCTCGCCTGGCCGGGCGCCCTGCGCCAGCTCGAGCGAAAATCACCGGGCTACGACGTGTGAGGGCGGTCGGGGGGCTGATCATCATTGGGGTGCTGGCGGGAGCTTCATCGCCCACGCTCGCCGGCAGCTGGAATCTGCCCAAGGGGCAGGGGCAGGCCATCGTCAAATACGAGGACATACGTGCCGACGAGCGCTTTGGCTCGGATGGCGGGACCGAGAGCCTGCCGACCGAGCGTGTCGACCGGGCGGCGTCGCTTCTCGTCGAGTACGGGCTGACGGACCGACTGACGCTGCAGTTCAAGGGCGAATGGCAGCAAGGGCGCGACGACTACGTTGAATATGAGGGGCAGGGCCCCATCGAGATCGGGGCGCGCTGGCAGGCCTATCGTGACGACGCCAATGTCGTGGCCGTCTACGCAGGCTACGCTCGAAACGGCGAAGGCCGAAATGCAGGCTATGCGCCGCCTGGCGTGGGCGACAGCGACTGGGAGGTGCGGCTGTTGGCCGGTCGCTCCATCGACGGCTCTGGTTCGAAATGGATGCCGCAACGCAGTTTTGTCGAGGCGCAGGTTGCGCGACGATGGCGTCAGGGCCTCCCGGACGAGGTTCGGGTCGATCTGACGGCGGGCGCTCATGTAGGCGAGGACTGGATGCTCATGGCGCAAGGATTTGGAGGCGCCGTGGACGGGGATGGCGCGCGCTGGCTGTCGGTGGAAGTCACGGCCGTGCGCGACTTTGGCGTCTGGAGTCTTCAGGGGGGATGGCGGCAGGCCCTGGCGGGGCGCGACACCCCCGTGGCGGGCGGACCGGTCATCGGCGTGTGGCGACGGTTCTGATCCGCTTTTCGCGACGGAAACCAAACAGCCGGCCGTTACAGATACTTTATTTGCGTAACGACCATGACCCGCTAAGCGGGACCGCTTGTTGTCGGGGAGACTGCGTCGCGTGTTCAAACGCCATTTTTTCATTATCGCGGCGGCGTGTCTGGTAGGGCTGATGGTCCTGGCGGCGGTGCTGAAGATCACCCTGACCGACGACAGCAAGGGTGGCGCTGGCGGTCCGGGGCGCGGCGGTCCCGGCGGCGGACGCGGTCAAGCGGTGGCCGAGGCGATCGCGACCCCGCGTGAGTTTGCTGACCAGATCCGGGTGCTGGGCGTGGCGCGCAGCAAGCGCTCGGTCAACATCACCTCGAACTCGACCGAGCTGATCACGCGCGTCATGTTCACGGACGGCCAGAGGGTCGCGGCCGGCACGCCTCTGGTCGAACTTCAGGCGCGAGAGGAAGACGCCGATCTGATCCAGGCTCGCGCGCAACTGGCTCAGGCCCAGCGCGAGTACGACCGATTCAAGATTCTGGCCGAACGCGGCGTGGCGCCGCGCGTGACCGCTGAAACCGCCGAAACGGCCCTTCAGACCGCCCGCGCCGCTGTGGCTGCGTCAGAAGCCCGTCGCGGCGATCGCGTGTTGCGCGCGCCCTTCGCAGGGGTCTTGGGTCTGACCACGGTAACCCCGGGAACCCTGATCTCGCCCGGATCGATCATCACCACCCTGGACGACACCAGCGCCATTCGCGTCGATTTCCCGCTGCCGGAACGCTATCTGGGCGTGCTGGAGATCGGTACGCCGCTGAGCGCCACGGCGGACGCCTATGCCGACGAAACCGTCTCTGGCCGCATCGCCTTGCTGGACACGCGCGTCAACGAGCAGACCCGCGCCGTCATCGCCCGCGCCGAATTCGCCAATCCCGGCAATCGCATCCGTCCCGGCATGATGATGCGGGTCGCCGTGCAGCAGGGCCGTCGTCAGAGCCTGTCGGTTCCCGAAGCCGCTGTTCAGTATGAAGGGCAGGGCGCCTTCGTTTATCGCATCGCGCGCGGCGAAAACGGCGCGACCGCCCAGCGTGTCGAGGTGCAGGCGGGCGCGGTCGAAGGCGGCTTCGTCGAAATTCTGTCGGGCCTCGACAACAACGACCGCGTGGTTGCGTCCGGCCTGAACCGTATCCAGCCGGGCGCGCCTGTCACTGTCGGCGGCGCGGGCCAGCAGAAGGTCGCCCCGGGCGCGGCCACGGCGGCCCGCAAATGATGCTGTCCGATGTTTCGGTCCGTCGTCCGGTTTTCGCGGCGGTCGCGGCCATTGTCCTGTGCGTCATCGGTCTGGCGGCCTTCTTCTTCCTGCCGGTCCGCGAACTGCCGGACGTCGATCCTCCGGTCGTTTCCGTCAGCACCTCCTACGCCGGCGCCTCGGCCGAGGTGATCGAGAGCCGGATCACTGAGCCGATCGAGCAGCAGATCGCCGGCATCCAGGGCGTCGAGCGCATCAACTCGACCAGCCGCGACGGCCGTTCCAGCGTCAACATCGAGTTCTCGCTGGACCGTAATATCGACGACGCCGCCAACGACGTGCGCGACCGGGTTTCGCGTGTTCAGGGCCGTCTGCCGGATCAGGCTGATCCGCCGGAGGTGGCCAAGGCCGATTCCGACAGCCAGCCGATCATGATCATGTTCCTGCGCTCCACGACGATGAATCGTCTGGAGCTGACGGACTATGCCGACCGCTACCTGGTCGACCGTTTCGCCACCGTGCCCGGCGTGGCCCAGGTGAACATCTTCGGCGAGCAACGCTACGCCATGCGCATCTGGCTGGACGCCGCCGCCATGGCGGCGCGCGGTCTGACGGTCAACGATGTCGAGACGGCCCTGACCAACCAGAATGTCGAACTGCCCGCCGGTTCGCTGGAGTCGGCGCAAAAGGATTACACCGTCCGCGTGGCGCGCACCTATGCGCGGCCGGCCGACTTCGCCCAACTGCCCATCGGCACGCGGGGTTCGGCGTCGACGGCGACGGGCGCCCAGAGCTCGGGCACGCTGGCGGCCGCCACCACGGCCATGACCAACGGCGTGACCGGCGCCCTGTTGGGCAACGCCGCCTATGTCACCCGCCTGGGCGACATCGCACGGATTGAGGAGGCGCCGGCTGAGGACCGCCGCCTGTTCCGTGGCAATGGCATTGACCAGATCGGCCTGGCCATCACCCGTCAGGCCCAGTCCAACGACCTGGCGATTTCCGAGGGCGCTCGCGCCCTGATGGAGCAGGTGACCCCGACCCTGCCGCCGGGCACGACGCTGGAAGTCGGGTCCGACAACTCGGTCTTCACCTCCCACGCGATTGACGAGGTCTGGATCACCATCGGCATTTCAATGGCGCTGGTGGCCCTGGTCAACTTCATCTTCCTGGGCAGTCTGCGGGCGGCGATCATCCCGTCGGTGGTGGCGCCCATCTGTCTGCTGGCGACCTTTATCGTCCTGGCCCCCCTGGGCTTCTCGCTGAACCTGCTGACCCTGTTGGCCCTGGTGCTGGCGATCGGTCTGGTGGTCGACGACGCCATCGTCGTGGTCGAGAACATCCAGCGTCGTCTGGATCATGGCGAGCCACCGCTGATCGCCGCCGAGCGCGGCGCGCGTCAGGTCTTCTTCGCCGTCGTGGCGACCACCGTGGTGCTGCTGTCGGTGTTCGCCCCGCTGCTGTTCCTGCCCGGATATGTCGGTCGTCTGTTCGTGGAACTGGCGGCGACCATTGCGGCGGCTGTGGCCTTCTCGGCATTCCTGGCGCTTACCCTGTCGCCGATGATGGCCTCCAAGATCCTGAAGCCGGCTCACACTGGCGGCTGGGTGGCGCGTCGTGTCGACCGGGCCATGGATGCGCTGAAGAACTCCTACGCCAACTCGCTCAACGCCCTATTGGGGCGTCGCATCGCCTTGGGCGGGGTGATTGGTCTGATCGTTCTGGTCGCGGCCGGAGCAACGGGCATCTTCCTGCATCTGCCGAATGAGTTGGTGCCGAATGAAGATCGGGGGCGCGTGACGTTGCGGATCGCCGGCCCCGAAGGCGCGGGCTTCGACTACACCCGCAGGATCATGCTGGGGCTCGAGCCCATCCTGGCCGAGTATCGTGACAGCGGCGAAGCGGCCAACTTCCTGATCTCCGCGCCGGGTTTCGGGGGTTCAGGCTTCAGTTCGGGCAGTGCGGTCCTCAACCTGGCCGACTGGTCCGAGCGCAAGCGTTCGGCCGATGAGATCGCTCAGGAGTTGAACGGCAAGCTGCGCAGTCAGACGGACGCCCAGGTCAACGCCTCCACCCCCGGCGCCTTCCAGCGCGGCGGCGGCAACTCCAACTCGGTCGAGATGATCGTGACGGGTTCCGAGTACGGGCCGATCTACAACTGGTTGCAGCCCATTCTTGCTGCGGCCCTCGAAAATCCGGGCCTGTCGCGGCCTCGCCTCAACTATGAGCCGAATGCGCCGCGCCTGCTGGTCGATGTCGATCCGCAAAAGGCGGCGGCCCTGGGCGTGTCGTCGCAACAGATCGGCCGTGCGCTGGAAACCATGTTCGGTTCGCGTCGCGCCACGACCTACATCAAGGGCGGCCAGGAATACGACGTCATCTTGCAGACCGACCGCGACAACCGTCGCAGCGTGGCTGATCTGGAGGCTCTCTATGTCTCGACCGGCGCGGGCCAGTTGGTGCCGCTGTCGGCGGTGGTCACCACCCAGACCTCGGGCGACACGCCTGATCGTCGACGGCTGGACCGCCAACGGGCGATTACCTTGCAGGCCGATCTGAACCCCGGAACGACCATTGACGACGCCGTGGCCTTCCTGAACGCAGAGGTCGCCAAGCAGCCTCAGGGCGTCGGCACGATCCGCTGGGGCGGGGCGGCGCGCGATCAGCAAGAGGCGGGCAGCGCCGTGGGCTGGGCCTTCGCCCTGGCCCTGCTGCTGGTCTTCCTGGTGCTGGCGGCGCAGTTCGAGAGCTGGATCACCCCGGCGGTCATCATGCTGACCGTGCCTCTGGCGGCGGCGGGCGGGCTGTTCGGTCTGCTGATGGCGGGCTCCAGCCTGAACATCTACAGCCAGATCGGCCTGATCATCCTGATCGGGGTGGCGGCCAAGAACGGCATCCTGATCGTCGAGTTCGCCAACCAGTTGCGCGATCAGGGACGGACGATCCGCGAGGCGATCATCGAATCCGCCAGCCTTCGTCTACGCCCGATCATCATGACCTCGATCGCCACCGCCTTCGGCGCCCTGCCGCTGATGCTGTGGCAGGGCGCCGGCGCCGGCAGCCGTCAGACCATCGGCGTGGTCATCTTCACCGGGGCGATGTTCGCCACCATGCTGACCCTGTTCGTGGTGCCGGTCATCTATGGCGTCCTGGCCCGCTTCACCAGGTCGCCGGAATACACCGCCCGCAAGATCGAGGAATGGGAGGCCCAGGAAATCGCCGAGGGCAAGACGCCGGACATGACGCCGGGTTAGGTGGCTCTGGGCTTGATCGTCAGGAAAGCGGGGCCGTCGCGGAAGCGGCGGCCTTCGCCGTTTCCGGCTTGAAGCCCGTCTCGACCTTCAGGAAGGCGATGACGTCGCGGCGGTCCGTGGCGTCGGGCAGGCCGGGATAGGTCATCTTGTTGCCGGGCAGGAAGGTGCGCGGGTTCTGCAGCCAGTGATCCAGCTTGTCCGCGTCCCAGCTGAAGCCCGCCGTCCGCATGGCGTGAGAATAGCTGAACTTGGCGTCGGACCCGGCCGCACGGCCAAAGACGCCATAGAGGTTGGGGCCCGTCATGTTCGGTCCACCCGGCGTGATCGTGTGGCAGGATCGGCAGCGGGCGAAGACGCGGCGGCCGTTTTCCAGATCACCGGCGCTGTAGGGAGCGGGCAGCGTCGCCAGCATCGCGACCTTCTCGGCCTCGGTCAGGGCGGGGGGCGGCGGGGCCTTGGGCGTTCCGGTCGCAGGCGGGGTGTTGTCGCCGCACCCCGAGAGGCCCATCGAGACGACGACAGCGGACAGGATCGAAATATTGCGCATAGCGGGCTCCATCGTATGACCTCCTTAAGCTGGACCGCGCGACTTGCCGATGGGCATTTGGTCCCAAGGGCGCGCGTTATCGCCACTGGACGCGCAAGGCGTGCGGCTGATAGTCGCTTTCATAAAGTATGAACGGCGCGACCGCCGTCGTAATGAGCGCCATGACCGACACCATCAAACTCAGCCAGGCCCGACGGGGTGATCGCGGCGTCATCGTTCAGGTCGGCGTCCAGGGCCACCACCATGAGCATGAGGCCGAACTGGAGCGTCGCCTGCTGGAGCTCGGCTTCGTCGAGGGCGCCCAGGTCGAACTGCTGCACGAAGGCCTGTTCGGACGCGATCCCATCGCCATCAGGGTGGACGACATGCGTGTCGCCCTGCGTCGGCATGAGGCGGCCAGTCTGACCATTCGTCTTGATGGGGGAGCCCTCTGATGGACATGGCCGTTCGCACCGCCCGTATCGCCCTGGTCGGCAATCCTAACAGCGGCAAGACCGCCCTGTTCAACGCCCTGACCGGCGCGCATCAGAAGGTCGCCAACTACGCCGGCGTGACCGTCGAGCGTAAGGAGGGGCGGATCACCGCCGCCGATGGCCGCACCCTGTCGGTGCTGGACCTGCCCGGCACCTATTCCCTGCGCGCCCGCAGTCTGGATGAGGAAGTCACCCGTGACGCGGTCCTGGGGACCCTGCCGGGCGAAACGCCGCCGGACGTGGTCATCTGCGTCGCCGACGCCACCAACCTGCGGCTGGTGCTGCGTCTGGCGCTGGAGCTGAAGCAGGTCGGACGGCCGATGGTGCTGGCCCTCAACATGTACGACATCGCCCAGCGTCAAGGTCTGAGGATTGACCTGGAGAGGCTGTCAGCCGAGATCGGCGCGCCGGTGGTTACGACGGTGGCGACCCGCAAGCGCGGCATCGCCGAACTGGTCGCCGCCGCTCAAGGACAGGCTGATCTGGCGGTGGGCGAGACCCACAGTGAATGGCACGCGCCGTCCGCCGCCGAAATCCGCGTCGCGCACCGCGAGGCCGAGCGCATCGTCAAGGCGTGCGTGCGTCCGCCCGAACGGCCGGATACCCTGACGGGCAAGATCGACAGCGTCCTGCTGCATCCGGTCGCCGGTCTGGCGATCCTGCTGGGCGTCCTGTTCGTCATGTTCCAGGCCGTCTTCACCTGGGCCACACCCGCGATGGACGGCATTGAGGCTCTGTTCGCCCTGGTCGGCGGCTGGGTGGCGGCGGTCGTGCCAGACGGCCTGCTGCAAAGCCTGATCGTGGACGGCCTGATCGGCGGGGTCGGCAGCGTTCTGGTCTTCCTGCCGCAGATTCTGATCATCTTCTTCTTCATCATCGTGCTGGAAGATTTCGGCTACATGGCCCGCGCGGCCTTCCTGATGGACAAGATCATGGGCGGGGCGGGGCTGCATGGCCGCGCCTTCATTCCGCTGTTGTCCAGCTTCGCCTGCGCCATCCCCGGCATCATGGCGACGCGGGTGATCGAGGCGAAGCGCGACCGCCTGACCACCATCCTGATCGCGCCGCTGATGACCTGTTCGGCGCGCATTCCCGTCTATGTCCTGATCATCGCGGCCTTCATCCCGAACGAGACGGTGTGGGGCTTCGTCAGTCTGCAAGGGCTGGTGATGTTCGGGCTGTACGCCAGCGGCATCATCAGCGCGCTTCTGGTCTCGGTGGTGATCCGCAAGGTCTTCTGGCGCGGCGCGGTCGAGCCCTTCATGATGGAGCTGCCCGCCTACAAGACGCCTGACATCAAGAGCGTGCTCTTCAATCTGTGGCTGCGCGCCAAGATCTTCATGCGTCGCGCGGGCAAGATCATCCTGCCGTTGATGATCATCGTCTGGGCGCTGTCGACCTTCCCCTATCCGCCGGAAGGCGCGACGGGACCGGCCATCGACTATTCGTTCGCCGGCATGATCGGCAAGACGCTGCAGCCTATCTTCGCGCCCATCGGCTTCAGTTGGCAGATGGTGGTGGCCCTGGTGCCCGGCATGGCCGCACGCGAAGTGGCCGTGGCGGTTCTGGGCACGGTCTACGCCGTCGCCGGCGCCGAGGAAAATGTCGGCGCCCTGGCTTCGGTCCTGTCCGCCGACTGGTCGTTGGCCACGGGTCTGGCCTTCCTGGCCTGGTATGTTTTCGCGCCTCAATGCCTCCCGACCATCGGCGTCGTGCGCCGCGAAACGGGCTCGCTGAAGTGGACCCTGATCATGGTGGGCTACATGTTCGGCCTGGCCTACCTGGGCGCCTTCATCGTCTACCATACCGCCGTAGCGCTCGGCGGCGGGTGAGAGGCCGACGGGGTCTTCAGCGTCCGGTCGTCAGCTTGACGACAATGTGCGCGGTCGTGTCGATAATGGCCTCCGCCGTGTCGGCGCGCCGCATCAGGGCGAAGCCGGCGGCGACCGATTCGACCAGGTTGGCCGTTTCATAGGACGTCAGGCGCGGGTTGAGGCCTTCGGGATGATATCCGCTGGCGCGCGCCTGGGCGATGCGCCGCTCCAGCGCGAGGTGAAGCCGTCGCAGTCGTCGGATGCGGCTCTCGGCGAAGGCGGGCTCGCCCTTGTCGGCCAGCATGTGTTCAACCCGCAGGACGGGCCCGTGCTCGTCCCAAAGGGCCAGGACCTCGGTGACATAGGTGCGCACCGCCTCAAACGCTCGGTCGCCAGACCAGTCGGCGTGGATGTGCGACGACAGCCGCTGGAAATCCTCGCCAGCCTCCTCGCACAGCACCAGAAGCGCTTCCTCGACGGATTTGAAATAGGTGTAGAAGGTCGGCGCCGACACTTGAGCGGCCTGCGCCACGTCCGCTGCGCGGATCTCTCCCAGGTGCCTCTGGGTCAGAAGGCCGCGGAGGGCGTCGACAATGGCGCGACGGGTGCGCGCGCCGCGTTTGCCGATCTTGTGGCCCAGCTTGTTGGTCGTCTCTGACATGGGAGAAGTGAGGCGGCCGGAGAGGGGAGGTGCGGACGAACAAGCCCGTTTGCTGGGGAGTGAACCCTGCGATCACCGCGTTTCACAGCCTTTCGCCGCCCTGGTCAAGCTCAAGGCTCGCGCGTGAGGCTCAACGTCAGCGGTCACGACCGCGCATCCGTCCGGGGGCTGACGATCGGATCGCCTGTCCGTCTCAGAATCCCATTGAAACCACGACGGCGGCCAGGGTGTGTCGATCATCGGCGCCGGGCGCGCGGCGCAGTTGGTGGCCGACTTCGAACTGGACGGCGAACGCGTCTTGGAAATTGTAGTGGATGTTGAAACCGACGCTGGCCAGTTCGGCGCCTGACTGAAGCAGGTCGGGAAAGGCCGTCCTCTGATCGACGTCCGCGTAGTCGAAAAATACGCCGAGTTGCAGACTGTCCCGAACAGGACTGTCGCGCTCCAACAGACGTACGAAGCTGAAGGCCGGCGCACGCAACTCCGTGCTCAGCAGGTAACCCTGACTGCCCAAGGCCGTGTTGCTGTCATAGCCGCGTACCGTCCCCAGCCCCCCGGCGCCGATCTGCTCGCTGTAGGGCAGGTTGGTGCTGGCGATCTGCGCCAGGCCGCGCACGATCCAGGTGACGTCGCCAGGCAGGCGGGTGGTTCGCGTGACCGTCAACCGATCATAGCCATAGGTCGCGTCGGAACCGGGCACGAGCGCTCGAATGTCTTCATCCCCGTTGTGCACGGTGACATTGCCTGGAGAGAAGACCGCGAGGTTCTCGATCTCCGTGCTTCCCCAATCGTCCGGAATCGACAGGCTGTAGATGAAGGGAAACTGCACAATCTCCACATTGGTGCGAAGTAGCCGGAATCCTTGGAATTCCAGATTGTTGTCGACGTTCTTGTAGTCCAGTCCGATCTGATAGGTCTGGCTGGCGCGGCCGATATCTTCCAGCCGGTGCGAGAATCGGCCGCTAAGCTGGGCTGAATGGCCCTCGCTGCCGAATCCGAATGCGATCTCGGGCTTCTGTTCCGCATAGGCGCCGAACAGAAGCAGGCGGGTGCCGCCGTGCATGGGAATGACGTCGCTGAACGAGTGCGACTGATACCGACCCGTGAAACTGCGTGTGTACTGATAGGAGAAGATCTGGCCCGCGCCGAAAAGATTACCGGCGTTGAAGCCTATGTTCCATTCGGCCCTGCCCAGGTTGGGAACGCCCTGGTTGTCATAGCCGCCGTAGACGCGGATGGGACGTTCGTCCTTCGCCTCGACCACGACGTCGCTATAGCCGGTGATTTCGCCGGGCTGGACCACCGCGTCGACCGCAAGGAAGGGGTTCTGGTTGAAGTCGTCCAGCGCCCGACGCATTCGAGGCAGGGTCAGAACCTCGCCCGGCTGGAGATTGCCGTAGCGCCTGATCAGGCTGTCCGAGAAATGATTGGCGCCCGAGACCCGGACCTCGCCCAGTCGGTATTCCGTCACGACGATCTGGACGATGCCGTTCTGGATATTCTGTTCCGGAACGCTGACTTCGAGAAAGGGGCGTTCGGAAGCGACGTAGGTTTCACGGACGGCCGCCGTGATCTGTTCCAGGGTCGATCGGGTCAGGGGGCGGCCGAGAAAGGGCGCCATGTCAGCGGCGAACCCTGGGCTTGAAAGGAGGGGCAGGCCCGGCGCAGCGACCTCGCCGTTCGGCACGTAGGACGCATCTACGCCCCGGGGCTCGAATGAGGCCAGGCCGGGCACAAAGACCAGTCCGTTGAGGGCGGGGGCAAGAACCGTCGGATCGTTCGCGGGAGGGGGCGGCGGGGCCGGGGCCTGCACCTGCGGGCTCGGTCGCGGCGCCGGAGGGACCGGAATGACGCGCTCGAAATCCTGCGCCCAGCCGACGGCGGGCGTCGCCATGAACGCGGCGGCCGACAGGAGTAGGATTTTATGTTTCAAGGCTGCAATCCGCCGAGGTTGATGGTTGCGGGCGGGGCCTGGAATCTCAGCGTCCAGCGCTTGTCCCGGTCGCCCTGGATGAGCACCTGATCGGTGGAATTCAGGACTGGAGCGCCGCTGGCTATTGTCTCGCTCGTTGGAGATTGCTCGATCGTCATTGGCGTGATCACCACCCCTAGATCGCCGAAGCCGTTGGTCCGGCCGAGATACAGCCCCTCTTCCGACGGATAGGGGATGAAGGTGCGAGGATTGCCGATGGTATAGGCGAGTTCCAGCGTCAGGCAGGCTTCGGATGGATCCGTCAGGCAGTCCGGCGCGATCGGTCCGGTCGACGACGTGATTTCCCCCGGACCCTCCGCCGTCGTCGGCAGGATGTAGTTGGACAGCAGGGTGCCGCTGTCGGCGACGAAGTTCGGATCGCTCAGTTGCGCGGTGACCGTTCGGGAGCCGGACGCCGCGCTGTCGTACTGGCCGACCGTCTGGGTGATGGCCGCGCCCTCGCCGGGAGCGAAGCCGGCCGTCGCATAATTCTCGGGCGTGAGCGTAGCGGTCGTTGTCCCGTCGAAGCGCTTGGATGGATAGCCGACGATGGATGCGGTCAGGATCGCGCGGTCGATCGTTCCGCCGCCGGCGGCCGATGTCGGCAACACATAGTTGGACAGAAGCGTGCTGGACCCCGCAGCGAAGTCAACGCCCGTCAGCGTGGCTGATACGCCGCGAGACCCCGCGTCCTTGCCGTCGTAGAGACCTCGATCCCGTGTGACCGAAACGACGTCGCCGCCCACCAGTCCGGTCAGCAGGAAGTTGGACGACTGGAGATAGGCCGTTGTCGTGCCGTCGTACGGCCGGCGAGGGTCGCCGATGATCGCCGCCACGAGAGCGGCAGGGTTGATCTGGCCCGCTCCGGACGCGCTTGTCGGCAAGACGTAGTTGGACAAAAGGGTGCCGGACCCTGCCGTGAAGTCGCTCGCGCCGAGGGCGGCCGTGACCGTGCGCTCGCCGGCGTTCCTGGAGTCGTAGACGCCCACGGTCCGGGTGATGGTCGCGCCCTGTCCTGCGACAAAGCCGTCGAGGGTATAATCGGCCGAGGTCAGCGTCGCACCGGCCGTGCCGTCATAGGTCTTGATCGGGCGGCCCGTGATGATCGCGGTCAGCATCGCCTGGTCGATCACGCCCGTTCCCGAAGCGATCGTCGGCAGGATGTAGTTGGAAAGCCGGGTCGATGCGGTCGGCGAGAAGTCTCCGTTGGCGAGCGTGGCTGTCACGGCCCAGGTCCCTGCGTTCGGCGACGCATACCGGCCGCTGGCCTGGGTCACCGAGCTTCCTTCGCCCGCCGCAAAACCGGAAAGGACAAAGTTCGAAGGCGTGAGCAGGGCCGCCGTCGAGGCGTCATAGGTCTTGCGGACGCCGACCAGCATGGCGGTCAGCTGCGCGGGCGTGATGGTCCCGAGGCCGACCGCATTCGCGGGGACGGCGTAGTTGGAGATCAGGGTGCCGGCGTTGGGCGCAAAATTCTCTGCAGCCAGATCTGCCGTGACGAGGTGCAGGCCGACGTTGGGGTCGGCATAGGCCCCCGATGTCTGGGTCACGGACGCCCCCTGGCCATCGAGGAAGCCGGTGACCCTGAAGTTGTCCGCACCGAGCAGGGCGGTGGTCAGCCCGTCGTAGGTCTTCGTGGGATTGTTGGTGATGACGACGTTGAGCGGGGCCGGCGTGATTGTTCCCGTGCCCGTCGCCACGGGCGGCAAGATGTAGTTGGACAGCCTGGTGCCGGGATCGGCCACCAGATCGGCGCTGCCGAGCGCGGCCAGGACGCCCCGCGTTCCGGCATTGGCTGAATCGTACAGTCCGCGCGTTTCGGTGACGGTTGCGCCCTGTCCGGCGACAAAGCCGCTGAGCTGGAAGTTGGATGCCGACAAGGTGGCCAGCGAATTGGCGTCGTAGACCTTGGTCGGGTTGTTGATGATCGCCGCAATCAGTTGTCGGGCCGTAATGATCCCCGGTCCTTCGGCGGTGGTAGGAAGGATATAGTTGGAGAGCAGCACGCCGCTTCCGGCGGAAAAATCGCCGCTGTCGAGCGTTGCCGTGATGTTGCGGACGCCGATATCGGGTGCTGCGTACATGCCTGCCGTCTCGCCGACCGTGACGGTCTCGCCCGGCGCCAGGCCGACAAGGCGGAAGTTGGCTTCCGCCAGCGTGGCCAAGGTCGTGGCGTCATAGATCTTGGTCGGCACGCCGATAATCCTGGCCAGCAACTGGGCGGGGTCGATCGTGCCCGCGCCAGATGCGGTGGTGGGCAGGATATAGTTGGACAGGAGGGTGCCGCTGTCCGCTGTGAAGTCACCGGCGAGGAGTGTCGCGGTCACGGAGCGCGAGCCGGCATTCTTCTGGTCGTAAAGGCCTTCAGCCTCGACCACTGTGGCGTTCTCGCCCGCGATGAAGCCGTTGAGCTGATAGTTGGCGCTGGTGAGGACAGCGCGGGTCGTGCCGTCGTAAGATTTCGTCGGGTTGTTGATGATCGCAGCGGTCAGGGCCTTGGGATCAATCGTTCCCGCGCCCGATGCGGTGGTCGGCAGCACGTAGTTCGACGCCAGCGTTCCACCGCCGAAACTGAAGTCGCCGGTGGAAAGCGTCGCGGTGACCAAACGGGGGCCTGCGTTCGGGGAATTGTAGAGGCCGTCGGACTGATCGACCGTGACGCTGTCGCCGGTGACGACGCCCAGAAGTTGATAGTTGCCGCTGTTCAGGAAGGCGGCGACGCCACCGTCGTAGATCTTGCTCGGATTGTTGATGATGGCGGCGATCAGCGCCTTGGGAGTGATTGTGCCGGCCCCGGTCGCGAGGACCGGCAGACTGTAGTTCGCCAGCAGGGTGCCGGTATCCGCCGTAAAGTCGGATGATCCCAGCGTGGCGACGACCGTGCGCGAGCCGGCGTTCGGAGAATCGTACTGGCCGCTGGCCTGAGTGACGGTCGCGCCCTCGCCGGCGATGAAGCCGGTCAGCTCATAGTTCCCGCCCGTCAGGACCGTCGCGCGTGTGCCGTCGTAGGTCTTGGTCGGATCGCCGATGATCGCGGCGGTCAACGCCTTCTGCGTGATCGTTCCCGCTCCCGATGCGCTGGTTGGCAGAATGTAGTTGGAAAGCAGGGTGCCGCCGTCGGCGGTGAAATCGCCTGCGCCCAGGTTCGCGGTGACCGTGCGGCCGCCGGCGTTCTTGCTGTCATAGGTTCCGACGGTCTGTGTAACAGCGGCGCCTTCGCCTGCGATGAAGCCGTCGATCTGGAAATTGCCGCCCGTCAGGATCGAGGCTGTCGCGCCGTCGTAGACCTTGGCAGGATTGTTGATGATGCTCGCGGTCAACGACTTGGGATCGATCACCGCCGAGATGCCCGTCGGCTGGATCAGTACGTAGTTCCCGGCGTCAACGCCTGTCAGCACGTAGCCGCTGGCGTTGACCAGGTAGCTGCCGACGTTTGCCGAGGGGAAGCTCGCGGTCGAGGCGGCGCTGTCGACCCCGAGATCGTCTGTGAGCAGCGTGCCCGCCACGACAGTCCCGCCATTGTCCAGCGTGAGATTGACCGTGCCGTCGTAGATCTTGGTCAAGGCGAGGACGCCATCCAGCGTGACGCTGGCGCTGGTGATCTCGCCGATGGTGTCTGTCAGGCTCGACGTGATCGAATAGTTGCCGGCGTCGGCGCCCGCGATCGCCAGGCCGGACAGGGACACGCTCTTGTTGATGCCCACATTCTTGTCGGCATAGCTTCCGCTGATGCCCGAGGTGTCGACCGTCACCACGTCGCTGCCGACCACCCCGCCCAAGGTGTAGGCCGACGCCGCTGTCGGCAGGTTGGTCAGGGCGTTGTAGACACGCTCGACCCGCAGCAGGGTCAGCAGGGCCTGGGTGATGTTCGCCGTCAGGTAGGTGGGTTGTGAAAGGATGTAGTTGCCGGCGTCCGCGCCGCCCAGGGTGTAGCCCGTCGTCGTCACAGGCTTCGCCACGCCGACGTTTCGGTCGTTGAACTGGCCGACGGTGGTCAGGACGAGGTTCAGATCGTCCGATCCCAACCGGCCGCCCAGGGTGGTGGCGGCGTTGTCGATGATCGCCGCCGTGTTCCCGTCGTAGACCTTGCTCTGTGCGACCGCGCCGATGACCGATGCGGGGGCAGGGGTGATGGCGCCGGCGCCGCTAGCGGATACCGGCAGGATGTAGTTGCTCAGCAGGGTGCCGGCGCCTGCGGTGAAGTCGCTTGAATCCAGAATGGCTGTGACCGTGCGCGAACCGGCGTTCTTGGTGTCGTAGACGCCTGCCGTCTCGGTGACCGTGGCGCTTTCGCCCGCGACGAAGCCGCTCAGGCTGTAGTCTGCCGATGTCAGCGTGGCCGTGGTCAGGGTGTCGTAGACCTTGGTCGGGTCGCCAATGATTGCGGCCAGCAGCTGCGCTGGCGTGATGACCCCTATCGGCGCCCCGACGACCCCGGGGGCGACGAAATAGTTTCCGGCCTGCGACCCCGTGAGGGCCAGGCCGTCCAGCGTCACATTGATGCCGCCCGAGACGACGCCGCCGCTCAAGGCGCCGCCGACGTTCTTGTCGCCATAGAAGCCGCTTATCGCGGCGGTGTCCGCGACTACGGCGTCGCCGCTGTAGACGCCGGTGAATCCGTAGGCCGAGCCCGCTGTGGGCAGGCCCACCGTGCCGTCGTAGACCTTGGTCACAGAGGTCAGGGTGATCGGCGCCGGGGTGATGTCGGCGGTCAGGCCCTGAGGCTGGATCAGGGTGTAGTTGCCCGCGTCCGCCCCTCCGATGGTGTAGCCGGATGCGGTCACGCCGATGCCGGTTCCCGCATTGGCGTCGACGAAGTTTCCCGTGGCGGAGCCCGTGTCGAGATCCACGACATCGCTGCCGAGCACGGTCTGCAGCCCGGCGCCCGTGCTATCCAGGACGGCGGCTGTCGTCTGGTCGTAGACCTTGTTCTGGGCGGTGACGCCGATAACCAGCAAATCAGCGGGCGTGATGACGCCGATGGCCTGCCCGAAGATGTCCGGCGAGATGATGTAGTTGGCGGCGTCAGCCCCCGTGATCTGGAGTCCGGCCAGGTTGATGACCTTGCCGCCGATGACGGTGTCGCCGCTCAGGGCGCCGCCGACGTTCTTGGTGTCATATCCCCCGGTGATCGTGCTGGTGTCGACCGTCACCGTGTCGCCGGTGAAGACGCCCGACAGGCCATACCCGCTGCTGGCGGACGGAAGGGCGGTGGTGGCGTCATAGATCTTGCGCACCCAGGCCAGCGAAAGGTTGGCTTGCGTGATGTCCGCGAACAGTCCGACCGGTTGAAGCACCGTGTAGTTGGCGGCGTCGGCGCCTGCGATGGCGAATCCGGCCGCCGTGACGGGGATGGCGGTTCCCACGTTCTTCGTGGCGAACGCTCCGCTGGCGCCGCCCGATACGACGCTGACCGCGTCGGCGCCGAGCACGCCGGAAAGGGATGCGGACCCGGTGTTCAGAAGGGCCAGGGTGGTGGCGTCGTAAACCTTGTCATTAGCGGTGACGTTGATCACCTGCACCTGGGCTGGCGTGATGGTTCCGGTGCCGCTCGCAGATGTCGGCAGGACGTAGTTGGCGAGATTGGTCGAGCCCGTGCCCGTGAAGTCGCCCGCGCCCAGCGTGGTCGTTACGGAGCGCGCCCCGACGTTCTTGGTGTCGTAAAGGCCTGCGGTCTGACTGACGGTCGCCCCTTCGCCAGAGACGAAGCCCAGCAGCTGGTAGTTGTTTGCGCCCAGGAGCGCCGCCGTCGTGGCGTCGTAGATTTTGGTCGGGTTGTTGATGATGGCGGCGTAGAGGGCGGCGGGATTGATCGTGCCGGCCCCGCTGATGCTGGTGGGGAGGCTGTAGTTCGACAGCAGCGTGCCGGCGCCCGCGACGAAATCCGACACGACCAGATCGGCGGTCACGATGCGCGCTCCGGCGTCGGCGGAATCGTATCGACCGTTCGAGGACTGGGTGATCGTCCCGCTCTCGCCGGCGATGAAGCCGCTCAGACTGTAGTTGCCGGCGGTGAGGTTGGCCGTCGTCGCGCCGTCGTAGGTCTTGGTCGGATTGCCGATGACGGCGCCGGTCAGCGCTCGCGGGATGATATCGGCCACGACGCCGGAGGGCTGGCTCAGCGAATAATTGCCCGAACCTGGTCCTGTCAGGGCGAAGCCGTTGATCAGAACCTGAAGATCGACGCCCACGTTCGTCTGGCGGAAGGCGCCGGATGCGCTTGTGGAGCCGAGCCCGACAAGGTCGCCCGCCAGAACGCCCTGGAGGCTGACGGCGGACAGATCGAGGCTGGCGGTCGTCGTCCCGTCATAGAACTTGTCGAGGGCCACGACATTCGCGACCGTGAGGCCGCGCGGCGTGATGTCGGCGCTCAGGTTCGCCGGCTGATTGAGAATATAGTTGCCGATATCCGCACCGGACACGGTAAAGCTGCTGGTCGAGACGGCAATATCGTCGCCCACATTCGCCGTGGCGAAGACGCCCGTCGAGGCGCCCACGTTCAGCAGGACGTCATCGCCCGCGACCACCCCGAACAGATCGGCCGAACCTGTGTTCAGAAGGGCCGTGGTCGTGGCGTCGTAGGTCTTGTTCTGGGCCGTGACGTTCAGGACGAATAGGGGGGCCGGGACGATCGTCCCGGGACCGAAGGCTTCAATCGGAAGGATGTAGTTCGACGCCTTGGCCGTGCCGAAGATGAACTGCGAGGGCGCCAGCGAGGCCAGGATATTTCGCGCGCCTGCGTTGCGGCTGTCGTAGACGCCGGTAACGACCGGAGAGATCGACACGGTCTCGCCCGCCACCAGGTTGTTGAACTGGAAGTTGCTTGGACCCACAAGCGCGAGCGTGGACCCGTTATAGATCTTCGTGGGGTCTCCCACGATCGAAACAGAGAAGGGCCGGCGCAGAATCGTCCCCAGACCGGTGGCGTCGGTGGGCAGATTGTAGTTGTCCAGGTTGGTGCCCGGATTGGCGATCCAGTCGCCAGAGTCGAGGAAGACCAGAACCGACCGCTGTCCCGCGTCCGCAAGGTCGTACTGGCCGACGGTTTCGGTGATCGTGGCGCCTTCGCCCGGGATGAAGCCCGACACGGTGTAGTCGGTCGGCGTGAGCGTCGCGATCGTGTTGCCGTCATAGGTCTTTGTCGGGTTGCCGGTGATCCCGGCGAAGATCCCTATGTTCGGCGTGATCCGCGTGATGGTTCCCGGACCCTGGGCGTTCGACGGCAGGACGTAGTTGGCGATGTTGGTGCCGGGATCGCCGTTCAGATAGGAGGCGTCGATCGCGGCCGTGATATTCCACACGCCGGCGTTTGACGAGGCGTACTGGCCCGCGGTCTGGGTGACGGTCGCCCCCTGGGTCCCGATAAAGCCGCTGACCGTGAAGTTCGAGGGCGTCAGGCTGGCGTTGGCGTTGCCGTCATAGCCCTTTGTCGGGTTGTTGATGATGGTGATGGACAGGATCGCCGGGGTGATCTCGCCCATGCCTGTAGCGGAGGTGGGCAGGATGTAGTTCGACAGGAGCGTGTTGGTCGCCGCGATGTAGTCCTGCGGCGTGAGGTCCACGTTCACGGCCCAGACGCCCACGTTTGCCGAGGCATAGGTCGCCCCGGCGGCCTGGAAGATCGAGATGCTTTCGCCGGGCGCCAGGTTGCTGAAGGTGAAATCGGTCAGGCCCGGGCGAGCCAGATTTGTGCCGTCGTAGATCTTGGCGGGATAGCCGGTGAGATCGACAGCAAGAGGACGGGCTGTAATGTCCGCGCTCAGCGGTCCGGTGCTGAGTTGCAGGTCATAGTTGCCGGCGTCCGGCCCGGTCAGGCTGATGCCGCTGATCGTGACGGGGATGTTCGCGCCGACATTCTTCGAGGCGAAAAGGATGGAGCCGCCGGGCGAAGCGACAGGGGTGATGCTGTCACCCTGGAAAAGGCCGGCGGCCGTGATGTTGGACAGGTCGACGGTCGCGGTCGTGGTTCCGTCGTACACCTTGTCGTTGGCTGTAATTCCGCTGATCACCAGATTGGCCTTGGTGATGTCGGCGGCGAGGCCGGAAGGCTGGGCGACGACATAGTTGCCCGCGGCGGAACCTGTCAGGCTGAAGCCGGTGGCGGCGACGGCGATGTCGCTTCCGACGTTCTTCGTGGCGAACGTGCCCGCAGCCCCGCTCGCATCCAGCGTCACATCGTCGCCTGACAAGGCGCCGAAAACGCTGACCCCGCTCGTGTTCAGCGTCGCGGTCGTGGTTGAATCATAGACCTTGTCGTTGGCGATTATGCCGCTCAACAAAAGCTGCGCGGGGTTGATCGTCCCGGCGCCGCTGGCGGATGTGGGCAGGACGTAGTTGTTCAGATCGACGCCGGCGCCGACGGTGAAATTGGTCGGGGCCAGCGAGGCTGTGACCGTGCGGGCGCCGGCGTTGACGGAATCGTAGGCGGCCGATGAGGCGCCGTTGATGGTCAGGGTCTCGCCCGCCGCCACGCCCGAGACGTCGAAGTTCGCGGTCGTCAGCGAGGCGGTGGCGGTTCGATTGTAGGTCTTGGTGGGATTGCCGATGATCGCGGCGGTCAGGATGGCCGGGGTGATGTCCCCTAAGCCTGAGATGGGGCTATTGACGGCATAGCCGTAGACAGGGATTCCGCCGTTCGTCGCCTGGAAATTGCTGCCGGTGATCGCGATTCCCGTGCCCGCATTCTTGCTGGCGTATGCGCCGTCCAGCGTCCATTGGTCGCCGCCGAGCAGGCCGGTGACGGTGGTGTTCGAACTGTTCAGGAAGGCGGTTGTCGTGCCGTCATAGCTCTTGGTGACCGCCCCGATCGTAACGTTGGCTGTCGGAGCGGCGCGGAAGAGGACGGCGTCGCCCGTCGTCGCCGCAGTGCCCGTGAACGCATACTGGTAGAAGTCCGGAACCAGCCCGCCCAGAGTCGCCGAGGCGGGGTCGTCGACCAGAACGAACCAGTTCGATGACGACGATATTGCGCCTGCGCCCGCCTGATTGTCGAAGGACGCCGCTGCTATGCCCACGCCCCCTGAGGCGGCGAGCGATCCTCCCGGAGCGATGGTCACGGTTCCCGCGACGCCGGCCAGTGCGGGAAGCCCCGTCTGAATGACCGAGGCCGTCACCGGCGCGGCCACGACGACATCCCCCCCGCGCTGAATGTGAACCAGCCGCCGCCGGAAATGGCGGCGTTGATGTCGAGGTTGCGGAAGGCGTTGAGCGTCAGGTCGCCTGCGCCCGTCCAGATGATGGGAGCCGCGACGGTAATGTCGCCAGCGCCGCCCGAGCCGCTGGCCGTCTCCTGAACCACGTTCGAACCGGCGTCGAGGCTGGCCACCATGGTAGAGGCGGCGGCGGCGTCGATGACAAGGTCGGTGGGGTCGAGCAGCCATTCTCCGCCCGCACCCGGCAGAATGGTCGCGGCGCCGATTTCGACCTTCAGGCCCGAGGTCTCGATGCGCCCCGGACCACCTGGCCCGCCGGCCAGAATAGAAACGCCGTCCGAGATGACGGTCTTGTCCGCCAGGTCGCGACCTTCGCCATAGGAGGATACGCCGATCAGGATCTCACCGCCCGCCGCGCCGCGCGCGTCGAGCACGGCGCCGGAAGCCAGGACGACGTCGCGGCCGTTGATGCCGATCTGGCCGCCGCCGCCGTCGATGCGGGTCGACGCCAGCCCGCCCTGCACGATGATCTCGCCCTTGGGGGCGGTCAGCCAGAGTTGGCCGTCGATGGTGCTGGAACCGGTGGCCTGGATCAGACCGTCGCGATTTCCGGCCAGGGTGTAGATGTTGCCGCCCGCCGCTTGCAACGAAACGGCTGCCGCGCGGATTCGCCCGTCCTGGGTGATGTCGCCGCCGCCCGTGCCGGTCGAGACGTAGAGGCCCCCGTCCTTGTCGTTGGTGCTGGCCAGCAACACGTCGTCGGCGGTCGCCAGTGTGGCGCGACCGTTGGCGGCCTCGATCGTGCCATGGTTTTCGATCGAGCGCGCGATCATCACCACGCTGCCGGATTTCGAGACGATGCTGCCCCGGTTGACGATCCCGCCCGCCGTTGATCCGGATACGGGGAGCGGACCGCCGGACAGGAAGGCGTCCATGTCCATCTGACGCGTGGAAGCGACGAAATCGCCGCCGGCGATGACCCGACCGCCGGCGCCGACGATCACCCCGTGCGGGTTCATCAGATAGACGGAGCCGGTCGACGACAACTGCCCGTCGATCTGGGAAATCTGGCCGCCGAGCACGCGGTTCAGCGTCGCTCCGTTTCCATTATCGATGGTGACGCTGTGGCCGGCGGCGATGGAGAAGGCGCGCCAGTCTATCACCCCTCTGGCGGAGCCCTGTCTGATCGCCAGGCTGGTGTCGGACGGTTGACTGATCACGCCCTGACCGGCGACGAACACGCCTCCCGTCGGCAGCGGCGCCTGCACCTGGGCCGACGCCCCCTGTGCGGACGCCAATAGTGCAAGCCCCAGGGTGGCGCTGGCTATCCTGAACGAACCCAGTAACCATAGTCCGCGAACATTCAGGGCCGTACTGCCAAGCCAGAAACGTCTGGGTGCGATTGACGGCTGCATGCTCAAGTCTCGCCTCACGATACTGGGCGATGCTATCCGACCCTCATTCTGGGTCTATCAGGTCAATCCCGGACGTCCGGTCGATAGATGAAGAACGGGGCGTCGACGCGACTCTCATCGTCGCCATGCATGGATGCTCATGAGGAAGGCGCGTTTCGGCCACCCTGGATCATCCGGAGGCGACGTCCAGGCCCAACTGGCGGTTCTGGGGGAATGGTGCCGGCTGCAGGAATCGAACCCGCGACATCCAGTTTACAAAACTGGCGCTCTACCAACTGAGCTAAGCCGGCCGTTCGCGCCTTATGCTGGCGGAATCTCTCGGACGCAAGCACAGTCCGCACATGCCGATGACGCCCTACCTCACGCCGATCATTTTGCTGGCCTTGTCCAACGTCTTCATGACGTTCGCCTGGTACGGCCACCTGAAATTTGGATCTAAGCCCTTGTGGATCGTGGTGATCCTGAGCTGGGGAATCGCCTTCTTCGAATACTGCCTGGCTGTACCCGCCAATCGTATCGGCCATCAGGTCTATTCGGCGGCCGAGCTGAAGACCATGCAGGAGGTGATCACCCTTGTGATCTTCGCCGTCTTCTCGGTGCTCTATCTGGGCGAGAAGCTGACCCTGAATCACCTGGTCGGCTTCTCCCTCATCGCAGGCGGGGCCTTCTTCATCTTCAAGGGGCCGCTCTGATCACTCCAGTTCGGCGGCGATCCGGGCGGCCAGGGCATTGAGCTGGTCCGCGTCGGCCATGGGCGCGTGGCCGTGGCCCTTCATGGCGCGGTCGGCCCAGCGCGGGATGATATGGAAATGCAGGTGGAAGACGGTCTGGCCGCCAGCCTCGCCGTTGAACTGCATCAGGCTCAACCCTTCGGGCTTCAACGCCTTTTCGACGGCGCGGGCCGTGCGCTGGACGGCGGCGGTCAGCTTGACGAGGGCTTGGGGTTCGATCTCCAACAGGTTGCGCGCCTGGGAGGTCTTGGACACGACCAGCACATGACCGTCGGACTGGGGAAAGACGTCCATGAAGGCCAGGACGTCATCGTCTTCCCACACCTTCACGCAGGGGATCTCGCCGCGCAGGATCCTGGCGAAGATGTTGTCGGGGTCGTAGGCGCCATGAAGGCTCATGGGGAGGCTCCGTCAAAGGTGTCGGCGCAAGGCTAGCAGGGCAGGGCGGATTTCGCACGGGAGCGAAACGCGATCTGATGCGCTATATGGTCAAGGTTCATCGGAGATGCCCTTCCATGCTGCGTTTCATCGTTCAGGCCATCGTCACCGCCCTGGGTCTTTGGCTGTCGGCCCGGGTCGTGCCCGGGGTGGACTTCACCTCTACCGGGTCCTTGGTCGCGGCGGCGGTGATCCTGGGGTTGGTCAACGCTATCGTGCGGCCGATCATGGTGGTCCTGACGCTGCCGCTGACGATCGTCACCCTGGGCCTGTTCCTGCTGGTCGTGAACGCGGCGATGATCGGTCTGACCGCCTGGTTCCTGGGAGGCTTCGCGGTGGACGGTTTATGGGCCGGGATCGGCGCGGCTGTTGTGACGGGCGTGGTCAGCTGGATCGCGGCCTCGCTCTTTGGCGAAGGCGAACGCGCACGCTAAAATAAGCCCGGATAATATTGACGCGTTTTTCCATCCGGATAAATCCTCGTGGCCTGTTAAGGAGACGATGATGCTGACAGAGAGTTGCACCGCTTTTTCTGGCGATCGCGTGCTCGCTTCGGGCGCGCCGTCCCGGGTCGTGGCGGCGGTCAAGGCTGCACATGACGCCGGCGAAGCGGTGCTGGTTTTCGACGACGCCGACGCTCGTATCGTCGAATTCGATCTGCGTGGCGATCCGGGCGATGTTCTGGCGCGGCTGCCGTCAGAGACGGTGCCAAAGCGCGGGCCGGGACGCCCCAGGCTGGGTGTGACGGCCCGAGAGGTCACCCTGCTGCCAAGACATTGGGCCTGGCTGGCGGCGCAGCCTGGCGGCGCATCGGTGGCGCTGAGGAAGCTGGTCGAGAACGCTCTGCGCGTCGCCGACGGCCCCGATCAGGTGCGTCGAAGTCGGGAGGCGGCCTATCGGTTTATGACCGCCGCAGCCGGGAACAGGCCGGGCTACGAAGAGGCGACCCGCGCCATGTTCGCGGGGAGCAAGCACGCCTTTGACGCCTCGGTCGAAACCTGGCCGGCCGACGTGTCCAACTACGCCCGGCGTCTGGCCGAGGGCAGTTGGAACAATGATCAGGGGGCCGACTAGCTCGGGCGAACGATCATGCAGGTGACGCGGCGCTCGCCCAGCGCCTGGCATGCGGCCTCGGCCGCGGCTTCAGTCATGCCGGTGAAGCGCGATCGATACCAGCCATCGGCGTTCTGGACGTCACGTTGCGCATCCGAGAATTGGGCCCGGAAGCGGCGGCTGACGTCGTTCAGCCAGTTGCGGGCCACGGCTTCGTCGCGGAAGGCGCCGACCTGAACGGTCCAGCGGCCTGCGGATTGACGGGCCGTCTCGCGCGTCGATGCGCGCACAGGTGCGGCGGTTGAGCTTGCTCGCCGCGCGGCGGTCGTCGCCGTGCCGCCATTCAGTGAGGCGGTCAGGCTTTCCGGCGTGCGAGGAGCCTCGGCGCGCTGCACCGGCGCCGTGGCGCGGGGCGTGCTTGCGGCCGCGCGAGCGGATGGCGGCGGGGTCACCTCGGTCGGAAGGCTGGCGGGGGGCGGGCCGGCGACATAGGCCACCGCAGTCGGGCCCTGAGCCTCGCCATCCTCATCCGCAGCGGATGCGTATTCGACCGGGGGGCTGGGATCGGCGCTGATGCCGTAGCCGCGTTGCTCGAAGAAGGTCTGCGCCACCTGGATGCGTTCACCCTGGCCGCGGCGGCGCTGGACCTCGAAGCCGGTGTCCATCAACTCGGCGACGTGGTCGTTGCGGCTCTTGGTCGAGCGACCGCCCATGACGATGGTGATGATCCGCTTGCCGTCCCGAACCGAGGAGGCGGCGAGGTTATAGCCAGAGGCGTTGGTAAAGCCGGTCTTGATGCCGTCGTAGCCCCGGCCGGTGGCCAGCAGGCCATTGGTGTTCCGGTAGTCTCGACCGTTGAAGTACCAGTCGTGCAGACCAAGGTAGCGGTAATATTGCGGGTAGTCCCGCATCACCGCGCGGCTGAGGATCGACAGATCGCGGGCGGTCGTCGCCTGGCGCGTGTCGGGCAGGCCGTTGGCGGTGGTGAAGCGGGTGTGGTCCATGCCCAGTTCCCGGGCCTTGGCCGTCATGCGGGCGGTGAACTGAGCCTCGGAGCCGCCGATGTGCTCGGCCAGCACTACGGCCATGTCGTTGGCGCTGCGTACTGCGGTGGCCTTCATGG
The DNA here is from genome assembly GCF_049315965.1 of Brevundimonas sp. NPDC058933. Lineage (NCBI taxonomy): Bacteria > Pseudomonadati > Pseudomonadota > Alphaproteobacteria > Caulobacterales > Caulobacteraceae > Brevundimonas > Brevundimonas sp. NPDC058933. The sequence continues at coordinate 967,507 of NZ_JBMOSL010000001.1, read as the reverse complement.
CGTCTTCGAGGCTGATGGACTGGCCGGCGGCGAGGCCCAGCTTGGACGGCGGCTGCGAAGCGGCGCGGGGTGAAACGGTCAGATTATCCGTCAGCTTGATCTTGCCAGCTTCCAGCGCCTCAAAGGTCAGATAAAGCGTCATGACCTTGGTGATCGAGGCAGGATAGCGCCGGGCGTCGGCGAAGCGCGAGAACAGCACCTCCCCGGAGGCGGCGTCGACCACGATCGAGGCGTAGCGCGAGTTGTCGGAGGACTGGGCGACTGGCGGCGGTGCGCCGAGGGCGGGCGTAAGAACCACGCCGCCCAGAACAAGGGCGGCCAGGAAGCGACGGCGGAATGCAGCGTTCATGGTCAATCTACTAGCCTCGTCACTGTGGCGCGAAGACGACCCTGATCCCCGCGCATTACAAAGGCTAACATCGGAGCAGCGGGTTTCGAGAGGGTTAACAAGCTGTCAACGGAGTTGTGATCGGGACAGATGGAGCGGGGTGAACAGCGATCATATGTTGCGTTGCACAATTTTCACTTGAAGTCATTTCGCACTTGCACCATATGACCCTTGTCGCGATGGACGCCGTTCGCCGCGAGATCCTTTTTCGCTTCAGGAGAGTCCCAATGGCTGACGCCGCCGAGACTGTTAAGAAGACCGCCGAACAGACCACCGCCAAGGTTCAGGCCCAGGCAGAGAACATTCAGGCCGCTGGCGCCAAGGCCTTCCGCGAAGGCGTGGACAAGTCCGTCGCTTCGCTGACCCAACTGAACGCTCACGGCAAGAAGAACCTCGAGGCCGTGGTCGAGTCGGCCGCCGCCGCCCAGAAGGGCGCCGAGGCCCTGTCGCAAGAGACGCTCGCCTTCTCCAAAAAGAGCTGGGAAGACGGCGTCGCCGCCGCTCAGTCGCTGAGCCAGGCGCGCTCGGTCCAGGAACTGGTGGAACTGCAGACCTCGTGGGCCAAGTCGGCCGCCGAGGCTTATCTGGCCCAGTTCGGCAAGACGACCGAGATCCTCACCGCCTCGGTGAAGGACAGCTTCAAGCCGATCAACGAGCGCGTCACCGCGACCGTCGAGAGCTTCCAGGCCTCCCGCTAGGCCTGACGAGTTTCAGTAGGCGTACAATCAGGCCCCGGCGGAAACGCCGGGGCCTTTTTGCGTCCTCAGTGCGCAGCGTCGGATGCGGGCGCGTGGTCGATGCTGAAGGCGCGGGCCAACCGCCAATGGCCGTCTTCCAGCCGCCACAGCATGGAGAAGCGGGCGCGACCGACCAGGGTTTCCGGCCCGTCGCCCTGACGCTCATAGAAGAGATGACTGGCCTCCTCGACGGCGCCGACGCCGGGGATGGCGAAGACGCGCATCGAGCCGGGCACGAGTTCGCGGCGTGAACGCCAGGCGTCGGGGGCTTTTCGCGCTTCGCAGCCCTTGGCGTAGTCGGCGACGAAGACGGCCCGTGTCGCCGTCAGCCCGCCTCGGTCGTGGTAGAATTCCAGATCGTCTGTCACCAGATCAGCCAGGACCGCCGGATCGCAGCGGTCGAACATGGTGCCGAACAGAATTGTGTCGCGCTCGGCGATGATCGGCATCAGCTTCGCCTCGTCCGGGATGACGGGCGCAGCGGCAGGGGTCTGCGCCAGAGCCAGTGCGGCGATAAGTCCAGCGATCAGGGTCATGGGGGCGTCCATCGAGGCGAGTTCGAGGCTCATTGGTGCGATCCCGGCTCGTCGATGTCCCGAGAATCTTTGGTTAGCTGGGCTGCTCACGCACCCTGTGACTGGACGCCCCTACAAATCAGGCCATCATCACCTATCTGAGCTATCGACTCCCCCCGAAGACGGACAACGAATGCCTACGAGACGGCCAGGTGAACAAGGCGGAGGCGCAGGCGCCGCCGTCGTCACCGAGACAAAGCCGAAGCTTCAGCGGCCCTCGCTTTATCGAGTGCTGATCCTGAATGACGACTACACGCCTATGGAGTTCGTCATCTATGTGCTGGAGCGGTTCTTCCAGAAGAGCCGCGAAGACGCGACCCGCATCATGCTGCACGTGCACCAGCATGGCGTCGGGGTCTGCGGCGTCTTCACCTACGAAGTGGCCGAAACCAAGGTCGCCCAGGTGGTCGAGACGGCGCGCCGTCACCAGCATCCTCTGCAATGCACGATGGAAAAAGACTGAGAGGATCCTCCCATGCCCTCCTTTTCTCGTCCTCTCGAAGAGACCCTGCACCGCGCGGTCAGCTATGCGAACGAGCGTCGGCACGAGTACGCCACGCTGGAACACCTGCTGCTGGCCCTGATCGACGATACGGATGCGTCGGCGGTCATGGCGGCCTGCAACGTCGATCTCGGCGCACTGAAGAGCGCGCTGACCCTCTATGTCGACAACGACCTGGCCGCCCTGGCCACGGCCGACGGCGACGACGCCAAGCCCACGGCGGGCTTCCAGCGGGTGATCCAGCGCGCGGTCATCCATGTCCAGTCGTCGGGCCGCGAAGAGGTGACGGGGGCCAATGTCCTGGTCGCCATCTTCTCGGAACGCGAGAGCCACGCCGCCTATTTCCTGCAAGAGCAGGACATGACGCGCTATGACGCGGTCAACTTCATCGCCCACGGCATCGCCAAGAAGCCGGGCGCGACCGAGACCCGACCGGCCAAGGGTTCGCCCGAGGAGGCCGAGGACGCCGCCGCCGTCAAATCGGGCGGAGAGGCCCTGGAGGCCTATTGCGTCGACCTGAACGAGAAGGCCCGCAAGGGTAAGATCGACCCCCTGATCGGCCGCCACGCCGAGGTTGAACGCTCGATCCAGATCCTGTGCCGTCGGACCAAGAACAATCCTCTGCTGGTCGGCGATCCCGGCGTCGGCAAGACGGCCATCGCCGAGGGCCTGGCGCGCAAGATCGTCAACGGCGAGGTGCCCGAGGTTCTGAAGGACGCCACCATCTATTCGCTCGACATGGGGGCGCTGCTGGCCGGCACCCGCTATCGCGGCGACTTCGAGGAGCGTCTGAAACAGGTGGTCAAGGAACTGGAGACGCACGAGAATGCGGTCCTGTTCATCGACGAAATCCATACGGTGATCGGCGCCGGCGCCACCTCGGGTGGAGCTATGGACGCTTCCAACCTGCTGAAGCCGGCTCTGGCTTCGGGCAGCCTGCGCTGCATGGGTTCGACAACCTACAAGGAATATCGCCAGCACTTCGAGAAGGACCGCGCCCTGGTGCGTCGCTTCCAGAAGATCGACGTGAACGAGCCGACGGTCGATGACACGGTGAAAATCCTCAAGGGTCTGAAGACGACCTACGAGACCCACCACAAGCTGCGCTACACCGACGCCGCCATCCGCACGGCCGTCGATCTGTCGGCCCGCTACATCACCGACCGCAAGCTGCCGGACAAGGCCATCGACGTGATCGACGAGGCGGGGGCGTCGCAGATGCTGCTGCCGGAATCCAGGCGCAAGAAGGTCATCGGCCAGAAGGAGGTCGAGGCCGTCATCGCCAAGATGGCCCGCATCCCGCCGAAGTCGGTGTCCAAGTCGGACACGGAATCCCTGCGCGAGCTGGAGGCCGATCTGAAGCGGACGGTCTATGGTCAGGAACAGGCCATCGATCAGGTCTCCTCGGCGATGAAGCTGGCGCGGGCGGGTCTGCGCGATCCGAACAAGCCCATCGGCGCCTTCCTGTTCAGCGGCCCCACCGGCGTCGGCAAGACCGAGGTGGCCAAGCAACTGGCCGCCACGCTTGGCATCGAGATGCAGCGCTTCGACATGTCGGAATACATGGAGCGCCACACGGTCAGCCGCCTGATCGGCGCGCCTCCGGGCTATGTCGGCCATGACCAGGGCGGCCTGCTGACCGACGCTGTCGATCAGCACCCGCATTCGGTGGTCCTGCTGGATGAGATCGAGAAGGCCCACCCTGACGTCTACAACATCCTGTTGCAGGTGATGGACAACGGCGTCCTGACCGACGCCATCGGCAAGAAGGTCGATTTCAGGAACGTCATCCTGATCATGACCACCAACGCCGGGGCCGCCGACAACGCCCGCGCCTCCATCGGCTTTGGCCGGGGCAAGGTCGAGGGCGAGGACGACAAGGCCATCCAGCGCCTGTTCGCGCCGGAGTTCCGCAACCGCCTGGACGCCATCGTGGCCTTCAAGCCCCTGGGCGCCGAGACGATCCGCTCGGTGGTCGGCAAGTTCATGATGCAGCTGGACGCCCAACTGGCGGACCGCAACATCACCATCGAACTGACCGACGAAGCCACCGACTGGCTGGCCAAGAACGGCTTCGACGAGCTGTATGGCGCACGGCCTCTGGCCCGCGTCATTCAGGAACACATCAAGAAGCCGCTGGCCGACGACATCCTGTTCGGCCGCCTGACGCGCGGCGGACACGTCAAGGTCGAGCTGAAGGACGGCAAGATCGCCTTCGACATCACCCCGACCAAGGGCGCGGCGGTGAAGGAAGAGGAAGAAGAAACGGCCTGACTTCGATCAGGCTCCAAAAGAAAGGCCCGGGCATAACGCCCGGGCCTTTTTTGTCTGTGTTGCAGGCTTGCCTTAGCGGCGACGGCCCAGGCTGCTCAGCAGCACGGCCGCCCCGGCGAGGATGCCGGTGGTCAGCAGGGGTTTGCGACGAGCGAAATCCAGACCCTTGCGCGCAGGGTCCCGCAGGTCGGCCGGGGCCTTTTCGACCATGCCGTCCAGGCCGTCGATGACCCGGCCATAGGCGTCCAGCGCCTTGCCCTTGACCTCATTCAGCTTGCCTTCGACCTGCAGCTTGCTGTCGCCGGTCAGGCGGCCGAGGCCGTTCTGGGTCTTGCCCTGAAGTTCGGTTGCGACGCCTTCGATACGTTGATCGGTCATGGTGATTCCTGATGTGAGGAGGAGACTCACCTCCCAAGCGCATCGCTCTGTCGAGAGTTCCAATCCGCGCCAATCTGTCCTGCACAAGTTCTGGCGTTTCGCTTGTTGGACCCATGGCGCTTTGGTTGACCCATGCTACACGAGGACGACTATCGTTTCGATCCGGGGGGATCCGCCTTGTTTTTCCGTATGATGGTTTCGGCTGCCGCGCTTCTGGCGGCCTCTTCGGCGTGGGCTGGCGATCAGGTGGTCGTGGCGCCGACGGCGGGTTGGATTCGTTCGGCCGAGATCGATGCGCCTCGGGCCGTCGAGGAGACGGAGATCGGCTATCGCTATCGTCTGTATGACGCTCAGACTCGTTTCGAGGAGGGCCTGCGTCATTCCTATGTGCGCTATCGTATTCTGATGACCTCGCCGCAGGGCCTGGGCGACGGCGGGGTGATCGCGCTGGACTGGTCCGCCGACCACGAAGACCTGACGGTCCATCATGTCCGCGTCATTCGCCAGGGCGTGGTGATCGAGGTGCTGGACACCCAGCCTTTTGAAGTCCTGCGCCGTGAAAGCGGCTTCGAGAACTCGATGGTGCTGGGACTGCTGACTGCAGCGCTTCATCCGGCGGATCTGCGCGTAGGCGATGAACTGGATGTCGCCTTCACCGTCAGTCGGAAAGAGCCGGTTGCAGGCGCGCGCCCTGAAACCCTGATCAGCGCAGCCCTCAACACGCCGGTCGAACAGCTGCGGGTGACCGCTTCCTGGCCAGAAGCCTGGAACATGCAGGTCAAGTCCGCGCCGGGGTGGACCGTCCCGGCGCCGCGTCGCCGCGGGGGGTTTGAAGAGATCGTGGTCGATATGACGAACGTCGAGCCCTATTTCGTCCCGACCGACGCGCCGGCTCGCTTCTTCAGCGCTCGCGAGCTGGAGCTGTCCACCTATGGGGGGTGGGGCGATTTGGCGGCTTTGATGACGCCGCACTACGATCGAGCGGCCACTTTGTCTGACGGTTCCCCACTGTGGGCCGAGATCGCCCGTATCAAGGCGGCTCACGGGACCCAGCGCGATCAGGCTCTCGCGGCGCTGCGGCTGGTGCAGGACCAGGTGCGGTATCTTGCGGTCCTCATGGGGGAGGGCGGCTGGGTTCCGACGAATGCTGATGAAGTCTGGCGGCTGCGTCAGGGCGATTGCAAGGGCAAGACGGCTTTGCTGATGGCCCTGCTGCGCGGCCTCGGCATCCAGGCCGACGCTGCTCTGGTGACGACGACCGACGGCGACGGTCTGGAGGAAGGCCTGCCCCGTCTGCATGCCTTCGACCATGTTCTGGTTCGAACCCAGCTGGAAGGCGAAGAATATTGGCTGGATGGCACGCGCGCGGGGGATCGGGTGCTGGAACGGACGGCCTTTGCACCCTATCGCAACGCGCTGGTCCTTACGCCGGGTGCGGACGGGCTGGACGTCATCCCCCCGCTGCCTCAATCCACCCCCGTTAACGAGGTGGTGGAGATGGTGGACGCTTCGGCCGGGCTGTTCGCGCCCGCCGTACTGACCATGAAGACCATCATGCGAGGCGAGGCGGGAAGGCAGGCTGCGGCGACCATGCAGGGCATGGGGCCTGCGGCGCGCCAGCGACGGCTGGATACCCTGCGTGAGACGCTGGACGAGAAAATGAAAGAGGCGGTCGTGAGCGCCGCCTATGACGAGGCTGAGGCCGCCTATGTCATCACCGTCACTGGCAAGATCCCCGAGCTGCTCGGTTACGGCGTGGTCACGCCCGCCTATCTGCGTTTCAACGCGCCGGCTCTGAACAAGCGCACCGGTCTGGTTCTGCCCGATGTCCCCCACGTCACCGACTATCCCACCGCCTCGGCCGGAAGGGTTGAGTATCGCCTGCCGGAAGGCATGAGTTACAGTGTCTATGGCGGGCAGCTGACCTTTGACGCCATCGGACTACGGTTCAGTCGCCAGGCATCGATCGAGGGCGCGCGCATGACGGGGTACGCTACCGCCTCGGCGGCCGCCTACGAGATCCCGCACGAAGCCTATGAGAAGGCCCGCCTGACTGTTGATCCGCGTTTCGCGAAGCAGGCGACGATCTCGGTGAACGGCGTCTACGAACCCACGCCTGGCGATCGCGCCGCCTGGGCGGCGGAGGAGCTGGAAACTGATGCCGCAAAGCGAGCAGCAGCCTTCGAGGTCAGGGTTCGCGAACTGTCGGCCCTGGGTCTCTACGACGAAGCGGCAAGGGCGGCGGACCGTGCGATTGAGACGACGGCAGATCAGTCGGCCGTATGGGCTGCGCGGGCTGGTCTTCGGATTACGCGCGGGGACTTCGACGGCGCCGAAGCCGACCTGGATCAGGCCGAAGCGCTCGACCCCGCCAATGAGAGCCTGGCCTATGGGCGACTGAGCCTGGCCAGGGGAAGGGGCGACGCCCGGGAAGCCATCCTGGCCTATACGCGCCTGCTGCGCGTAACCCCGGGCGACGTCAATCTGTTGCAGGCACGAGCGTTTGCCTACTTCGGCGCGGGCCTGCCGGATCGCGCGGTCGCGGACATGGATGCTGCGCTGAAGGCTGCAGGCGACGACGCCAAGCTTTTGACCAAGGCGCAGAAGGTCAGTCTTCTGGGGCTCATCGGACGCGCTGAAGAGGCGGAAACCCTGTCTGTTGCGGTGCTGAACGAAGCGCCGGACCAGGTGTCCATTGTGGAATCGCGGATCGACTGGTTGCTGGAACAGAAGCGCGGCGCGGAGGCCGCGGTCCTGGTGCAGGGTCTGCAAAAGCGGGATCCGGGCGAAGTTGAATCAGCGACCCAGACCATGGTGGCCGGCCTGGCGGCCGCCGGCGATGCAGACGCGGCCATCGCCATGGCCCAAGCCTTCATCGCGTCGAACCCGGATCATCCCGACATGCTGAATGCGGGCTGCTGGATGCTGGCCTTGGCGGGCGTCGGCCTGGACCAGGCGGAGGCCTGGTGCGACGCTGGTCTGGCGGCGCAGCCCCTGTCGGGCGCCATCGCCGACAGCCGGGGACGTCTGCGGCTTCAGCAGGGGCGGCATGAAGAGGCCCTTGCCGACTTTGACTATGCGCTCAGTCGCCAGGCGGTCATGTCCCCCGCGCGCTATGGACGCGGTTTGGCTCTCATCTCCCTTGGTCGTGAAGAAGAGGGGCGAGCGGACCTGGCGTTGGCGCAGGGGCAGAGCCCGAGCGTTTCCCGCCTGTTCCGGACCTATTCGGGCACGCGATAAGGCGACAGGTCCAGCGTCATCGCCGCCATTTCCGCCTCGACCGCGGGGCGCTCGTTGTCGAGGTAGCGGGCGACCGGATCACGCAGGGCAGGGTCTGCGATCCAGTGCGCGGAATAGACGGGGGAGGGCAGGTAGCCGCGCGCGATCTTGTGCTCGCCCTGGGCCCCTGCCTCGACGCGGGACAGGCCGTGCGCGATGGCGAAGTCGATGGCCTGATAATAGCAGAGCTCGAAATGGAGAAATGGCACCTCCTCCAGCGCGCCCCACTGACGGCCATAGAGGGCGTCGCGGCCGATGAAGTTCAGGGCCCCAGCGATGGGCGTCTCGTCCCTGAAGGCCATGACCAGGGCGATACGGTCGGCCATGGTCGCGCCGACGCGGGCGAAGAAGTCGCGCGTCAGATAAGGCCGGCCCCATTTGCGGTCGCCGGTGTCCAGGTAGAAGTCGAAAAAGGCGTCCCAACGGGCCTCGGTCAGATCGGCGCCGGTCAGGACGCGGATGTCGAGCCCGGCCTGCGCCTCGCGCCGTTCGCGCCGGATGGTCTTGCGCCGATTGGACGACAGGACGGATAGAAAGTCGTCGAAGGTCTGATAGCCATCGTTGCGCCAGATGAACTGGATGTCGCGGCGCGGCAGCAGGCCCGCCTCGGTCATGGCGCGCCACTCAGGCTCGGTCGGGAAGTTGACGTGCAGGGACGAGACGCCCAGCCGCTCGACCAGGGTCAGCGCGCCTTGCAGCAGGGCCTCGCGCACGGTGGCTTCGTCCGTGCCGGGCGCGCTGAGGAAGCGCGGCCCCGTCGCGGGCGTAAAGGGCACGGCGCCCAGCAGCTTGGGGTAGTAGCGGCCGCCAGCACGTTGGTAGGCGTCGGCCCAGCTGTGGTCGAAGACGTATTCGCCCTGGCTGTGCCCCTTCAGATAGAGGGGCATGGCGCCGATCACGGCGCCGTCCTCGTCATGCAATGAGAGGTGGCGCGCCGCCCAACCCTGGGACGGGACGGCGCTGCCGGACGCCTCGCAGGCGTGCAGGAAGTCGTAGCAGACGAAGGGATCGCCGGTCGGGGCCGCGCAGGCGTCCCACGCGTCCCGGCCTATATCGGCGATCCCGTCGTGGACCTGAAGCGTGAAGCTCACTTCACCTCGATGATGGCGTCGATTTCCACGGCGAAGCCGAGCGGCAGCTTGTAGACGCCGACGGCCGAGCGGGCGTGCTTGCCCGCGTCGCCGAAGACTTCGACCATCAGGTCCGAGCAGCCGTTGATGACGGCGGGGATGGCGATGAAGTCGGGTCCAGCCTGGACGAAGCCGCCCAGTTTGACGATGCGGACGACGCGATCCAGGTCGCCGTCGACGGCGGCGTTGATCTGGGCCAGCAGGTTGACGCCGCACAGCCGGGCGGCCTCGGCGGCCTGCTCCGGGGTCACATCGACGCCGACGGTGCCCTTGATCCCGCCGTTTGCGTCGTTCGACAGCTGGCCCGAGATCAGGACCTGATTGCCGGTGCGGACATAGGAGACGTAGCTGGCGACCGGCTTGGCTGGCTCGGGCAGGGTGATGCCGAGTTCGGCGATGCGGGCGTGGATGCTCATGTCGGAGACTCCGTTGAGGGGATTGTGCGGGGTGTAGCGCGCCAGACGGGCGGCGTCATCCGGGCTTCTTGAGGGCGCGGCCCGCGACCACGGCGGCGGCGCCGAATTTCTCGCGCAGGGCGTCTATGGCGGTCTCGGTCTTCAGGGCGCGGGTCTCAGGTGTCGCGAACAGGCCGGCGGGGGCGGCGCCGGCCTCGGCGATCTCGGCCAGACCGATTCCGATCAGGCGATAGGGCTCGCCCAGTTCCGGCTTGAGCAGGTCGCGCCCGGCGGAAAACAGCACCCGCGCCGTCTGCACCGGCTCGGCCAGGGTGATGCGGCGAGTGACGATTCTGAAGTCGGCCTTGCGAAGTTTCAGCACCACGACCCGGCTGGCCACGCCGTCGCGCCGCGCCTTGGACGCCAGCTTCTCGCACAGGGGCCAGAGCTCGGCCTCCAGCGCCTCGGCCGTGGTCAGGTCGTCGTTGAAGGTGGTCTCGGCGCTCATGCCGCGCCGGTCGTGGTCGGGCCGCACCGGGCGGGCGTCGCGCGCGTGGCTGAGGTCGTAGAGGCGCAGGCCCGTCTCGCCATAGCGCCGGATCAGTTCCTTGACGTCGGCGGCGGCCAGATCGCCGACCGTGGCGAAGCCGTCGGAGCGCAGGGTGCGGCCGAACACAGGGCCGACGCCGGGCAGGATGTTGACCGGCCGCGAGGCCAGCAGGCCCTTCGCTTCAGTCGCGCCGATGACGGAGAAGCCGCGCGGCTTGTCCAGTTCGGAGGCGATCTTGGCCAGGAAGCGGTTGGGGGCCAGGCCGATCGAGACGGTCAGCCCGGTCTCTTCCTCGATCCATTTCTGCAGCCGGATCAGCTGAAACGCGGGCGGGCCGCCGTTGAGGCGTTCTGTGCCCGACAGGTCGATCCAGGCCTCGTCCAGCGACAGGGTCTGAACCAGGGGCGTCAGCTTTTCGATCGCGCCGACGATGCGCTGGCTCTCAGTCACGTATTTGCGGAAGTCGGGCTTGATGACCACGGCGTCGGGGCAGGCCTTCAGCGCCTTGTACATGGGCATGGCCGAGCCGACGCCGTGCAGGCGGGCGACGTAGCAGGCGGTCGAGACCACGCCGCGCTTGCCCCCGCCGATGATGACCGGCTTGTCGCGCAGTTCCGGCCGGTCGCGCTTCTCGACCGAGGCGTAGAAGGCGTCGCAGTCCAGATGGCCGATGGTCAGGTCGCCCAGTTCATCGTGAGCGATCACCCGGCGCGAGGCGCACGAAGAACACCGCTCGACCTTGCGGTCGGCGGTCCACAGGCAGTCGCGGCAGATGGCCTTCAGGCCCAAATGGAACTCCGGTTCGTCAGCTTCACCTCAACTTAAGACTGCGTGCGTCACAGTGCATCCGAAGAAGGCGAAAAGCCCTGCGCAACTGCGCGATTTATTGGCGAAACAGCCGGGTGGCGGATGTCCAAGAAAATCCTCATCGTCGAGGATAACGAGCTGAACATGAAGCTTTTTCATGATCTGCTTGATTCCCAGGGCTACGAGACCCTGCAGACCCGCGAAGGGCTGCAGGCGCTCGCGATCGCACGCCAGCACCGTCCCGACCTGATCCTGATGGACATCCAGCTGCCGGAGATATCGGGGCTGGAAGTCACCAAGTGGCTCAAGGACGACGAAGAGCTGAACCATATTCCGGTCATCGCCGTTACAGCCTTTGCCATGAAGGGCGATGAGGAGCGGATCAGACAGGGTGGTTGCGAGGCCTATATTTCCAAACCCATTTCGGTGGTGTCGTTTCTCGAGACGATCCGCAAGCATCTGGGTTAGGGCGTCATGAGCGCGCGCATCCTGGTGGTGGACGATGTCGAGACCAATGTCCGACTGCTCGAAGCCAAGCTCACCATTGAATATTACGACGCCCTGACATGCGGTGACGGGCTGACTGCAATCGCGCTGGCGACCTCGGAACAGCCCGATCTTATTCTGCTCGACGTCATGATGCCGGGCATGGATGGTTTTGAGACCTGTCGCCGTCTGAAGGAAGAGCCGAAGACCCGGCATATTCCCGTCGTGCTGGTGACGGCGCTGGATGGGCGGCATGACCGCATCCGGGGGCTTGAGGCCGGCGCCGACGATTTTCTGACCAAGCCGCTGGACGACGTCATCCTGATGGCGCGCGTCAAGAGCCTGACCCGCTTGAAGATGGTCATGGATGAACTGCGCGAGCGCGAGGAAAGCGGGCGGCGCGTCGGCGTCGACACCGCCGGTGTGGCCCGGTTGAAGGGCTCAGGCGGGCGGGTTCTGGTGGTGGATGACAATGCCTTGCAGGCCGCCAAGGTGGCGCAGGAACTGGCGGTCGAGCATCGCCCTGTGATCGAGGCTGACCCGATAGCGGCGCTGGAGGCGGCGCGGGGTCCCGTTGATTTGATGATCGTCAATGTGACGTCCGAAGGATTTGATGGTCTGCGCCTGATCGCTCAGGCCCGTTCCAAGGAGCCTACGCGCCGGTTGCCGATCCTGGCCCTGGTGGATTCCCAGGACCGGCCCCGGCTGCTGAAAGCTCTTGAGCTTGGCGCCAGCGACATTCTGACCCGCCCGGTCGATCCGGAAGAACTGTCGGCGCGCGTGCGGACCCAGGTGCGGCGTAAACGCTACGGCGACTTCCTGCGCGAAAAGCTGGATCACAGCCTGGAAATGGCCGTCACTGACGCCCTGACCGGCCTGCATAATCGTCGCTACATGTCGAATCAGCTTCAGGCCCTGGTGGCGCGCACCAATCGCGGCGGCGAGCCTGTGGCGGTGCTTGTGCTGGACATCGACCACTTCAAGGCGGTCAACGACGGCTTCGGTCATGACGCTGGAGACGAGGTCCTGCGGGAATTTTCAGTGCGGCTGGCGACGAACGTGCGTGCCGTGGACCTGCCTTGCCGATTCGGCGGCGAGGAATTCGTGGTCGTCATGCCTGGAACGACGCTGGAGGACGCCCATAGGATCGCCGAGCGGATCAGGCGCGATGTCGGCGCCGCGCCCTTCCGCGTCATGGAAGGAAACGCCCATCTGAACATCACAGTCTCAGTCGGCGTCGCCGCCACGACGGGCGTGGACGACACCCCGGAAGCGCTTTTGAAACGGGCGGATGAGGGCGTTTACGAAGCCAAGGCGTCCGGACGAAACAAGGTCGTCGCCCGCGCGGCGTGACCCGCCATTCTATTGATCGCACAACGAAAAACGCCCGACTGAAAAGCCGGGCGTTTTGAATTCTGCAATCAAGCGAACCCGAAGGTTCAGGCGGTTAGACCCTTACTTGATCTTGCCTTCCTTGAACTCGACGTGCTTGCGGACGACCGGGTCGTACTTCTTGACGACCATCTTTTCGGTCATCGTACGGGCGTTCTTCTTGGTCACGTAGAAGAAGCCGGTGTCAGCGGTGGAGTTCAGGCGGATCTTGATGGAAGCCGGTTTGGCCATCGGAATTACCTTTGCGACGGCGAAAGCCGCATGAAACGAGAGGCGCGGAACATACTCAGGCGCGGACTAAAGTCAACGCCCGCGATGTCACGTTGAGGATTGGCTTCTAGCGACTAGGCTGTCGGAATGAAAGCCATGACCTCGATCGCCCTAGCGGCCGCCGCCCTGACCCTGTCGTCCCTGCCGGTGTCGGCACGGGCGGACACGCCTCAGGACGCCTTCTTCAAGAACCTGAGCGCCCTGTGCGGCCAGAGATTCGAGGGCAGGGTGGTCACCACCGACGCCGCCGATTCTGATTTCGCCAGCCAGCGGCTTCTGATGCATGTGCGCGACTGCTCGGCGGAGGAGATTCGCATTCCCTTCTGGGTCGGGGCTGACCGGTCGCGCACCTGGGTGGTGACGCGCACGGCGACGGGCCTGCGGCTGAAGCACGATCACCGCCACGACGACGGCACGACCGACGTCCTGCACTGGTACGGCGGCGACACGGCGGGGCGCGGCACGGCCGAGCGTCAGGAGTTCCCGGTCGATCAGGAATCGATCGACCTGTTCAATGCGAATGACGCCAAGGTTTCGACCACCAACGTCTGGGCGATGGAGGTCCATCCCCGGCAAATGTTCGCCTATGAACTGCGTCGCGCCAACCGTCATTTCCGCGTCGAGTTCGACCTGAAGACGCCGGTCGCACAATAGGGGTTAGAGGGCCTTCCACGGGGTCAGAGGGCGGACGGTGGCGCAGGCCGGACCGCCGTCCTTGGCTCGACCGGGCAGGCGGACCTCCAGCGTGCGACCCTGGCGTGCGGCGTCCAGCAGGTCGGCGGGGATGTCGTGGACGTCGATCTTGGCGCGGCGGCTCCATGTGGGGCCGGGAAAGCCCGCGTGGGTTCCGATGCCGATATAGACGAAGCGCCGTTCTGGTCCCTCGCGTCGCACGAAGGGGCCGGTCAGGCGGTTGTCGTCGTTGAGCGTGACGGAAGCTTCCAGCGACAGCGAGGCCTCGGTCGCGGTTGCGGCGTCAATGGGTTCGCCATCCTTGCCCTGCAGGCTGTAGCAGACGCCCGGCACGGGATCCTGGATGGTCAGGCGCAGGGTGATGATCTGCTTGGCCACGGCTTCAGTCCCTGTGTTCGACCACATGCTGGCCGCGCACCATGCGCACGAAGGGCAGGGGACGGTCGGGGTGCGTCAGCCGCTCGGCCATTTCACCAAGCACAAAGCGGGTGATGGCTGGCAGGTCGAGCGCGCGGGCCTCGTCCAGCGGCAGCCAGGCGATCTCGTCCAGTTCGCCGGAGCCCTCGATCTGGTCGGGATCACGAAGGGCCTCGACCGGAGCCATGAAGAAGCGGGCGTCGAAGCGGCGCGTGCGGCCCGGCGGGGTGATGGCGCGGGCGATATAGGACAGGACCGACAGGTCGGGCAGGGCGCCCGCCTGGCGATATTCGCGCCACGGTCCGGCGACGGAAGCGGGCGGTGCGGGGCGGCCCAGGATCAGGCCGGTCTCCTCGAACGTCTCCCGCACGGCGGTCAGGGCCAGGGCGCGGGCGCGGCGGGCAGGCATTTCGGCCTCCAGCCGCCGGGCGACGTCGGACGACAGTTCGCCCGTCGCGGCGGCGGTGAAGTCGGATCGGTCGATGCGCCCGCCGGGGAAGACCCATTTCGACGCCATGAAGACATGGCCGGGCGCGCGTCGGCCCATCAGCACCTCGGGCCGATCTCCGCCGCGCGTCAGGATCAGGGTGGCGGCGTCCTTGGGCTTCTGGCCGCCGCCGGTGCGCGGGGCGTCGGCCAGGTCCTGAGCGGCGTCGAAGGGGGCAGCGGGCTTCATGAGCGCTGGTCCCGGTTTCCTTCTCCCCTCGTGGGAGAAGGTGGGCGCCGGAGGCGCTCGGATGAGGGGGAGGTGTCCACGCGCGCGACGGTCGAGGGGGAAGCAGGCCGCCCCCTCATCCGTCTCGCTTCGCGAGCCACCTTCTCCCACGAGGGGAGAAGGATGAAGACACCTTGATTCACTTGCGCTTGCCCTTGCGAACCCCCTTCAACCCGCCGGAAGGCTTGACGCCGTTGCGGGGCTTGGGACCGCCGGGGCGACCCTTGCCGCGCTTGGGCGGGCCGTCGCCGCCGCCTCGATCATTTCGGCCACGGATACCGTAACGCGGGGCCGGGGCGTTGGGGTCGCGCGGGTCCGGCTCGGAGATCATCTCCAGCACCAGACCGCCGGTGACGGGCGTGGCCTCCATCAGCTTGACCTCCACCCGGCGGCCCAGCGTAAACCGCTTGCCGGTGCGCTCGCCGACCAGGGCGTGGGCGCGGTCGTCGTGGGTGAAATACTCGCTGCCCAGGGTCGAGACCGGCACCAGGCCGTCGGCGCCCGTCTCGTCCAGCCGCACGAACAGGCCGAAGCGGGTGACGCCGGTGATCCGCCCGCTGAAGGTGGCGCCGACGTGGTCTTCCAGGAAGGCGGCGATGTAGCGGTCCATGGCGTCGCGCTCGGCCGCCATCGAGCGGCGCTCGGTGCTCGTCACCTGCTCGGCGATGGCCGTCAGTTCGGCGATCTCGCGGTCCGTCAGGCCGTCCGAGCCCAGGTTCAGGCCGCGGATCAGGCCGCGGTGAACGATCAGGTCGGAATAGCGCCGGATGGGCGAGGTGAAGTGGGCGTAGCGGTCCAGGTGCAGGCCGAAGTGGCCGACGTTGTCCGGCGAATAGACCGCCTGCATCTGGGTGCGCAGAACGACTTCGTTGACCACCTCGGCGTGGGGGCCGTCGCGCGTCTCGTCCAGCAGCTTGTTGAAGCGCCTGGTGGTCGGCGCTTCGCCCTTGTTCCAGGGCTTTCCGATGGTGTGCAGGAAGTCGGCCAGGTTGAAGATCTTCTCCTGGCTGGGCGCTTCGTGGACGCGGTAGATCAGCGGCGTGCGCGTCTTCTCCAGCGTCTCGGCGGCGCAGACGTTAGCCTGGATCATCATTTCTTCGATCAGGCGGTGGGCCTCCAGCGACTTGCGCGGCTCGATGGCGGCGATGCCGCCGCCGGGAGCCATGATGACGCGGCGCTCGGGGCTTTCGATGGCCAGGGGGCTGCGGCGCTGGCGGCCCTTCAGCATGGTCGAATAGGCGTTCCACAGCGGATAGAGGATGGCGTCCATGATCGGACCCGTCGTGTCGTCCTGCTGGCCGTCGATCGCCGCCTGGGCCTGTTCGTAGCTGAGCTTGGCCTGTGACCGCATCAGGCCGCGCAGGAACTTGTGCCCGGTCTTCTTGCCGTCCTTGTCGAAGATCATGCGCACGGCCATACAGGCGCGGTTCTCGCCCTGTTTCAGGCTGCACAGGCCGTTGGACAGGACTTCCGGCAGCATGGGCTCGACGCGGTCGGGGAAGTAGGTCGAGTTGCCCTTGTCGCGCGCCTCGCGATCCAGCGCCGAGTTGGGACGGACGTAGGCGGCCACGTCGGCGATGGCTACCCAGACGATCCAGCCGTCGGGGTTCTTCGGGTCCGTATCGCGCTCGGCATAGACGGCGTCGTCGTGGTCGCGCGCGTCAGCCGGGTCGATGGTGATGAAGGGAACCTCGCGCAGGTCCTCGCGCCCTTTGAGCGTCGGCAGGGCCTGATCCTCGGCCTCGCGCTCCACCTGGTCCGAGAAGCCGGTCGGCAGGCCGTGGGCGTGGATGGCGATGATGGAGGCGGCGCGGGGATCGTCCTCGCGGCCGATGCTCTCGAGAATCTTGCCGCGCTTGGGGCCGTAGCGATGGTCGCCCTTTTCGATCGAGGCCAGAACCAGGTCGCCGTCACGCAGATCGCCCGCCTGAGCATTGGGGATCAGCAGGACGTCCTTGGAGCGCTTGTCCACCGGCTCGACGCGGGTTTCACGCGCCGACTTGCGGATCACGCCCAGGACGCGGTTGGTCCCGGCGTCCAGCCGCTTGACCAGCCGGGCCTCCCAGCCGTCGGCGCCCTGCGTGAACTTGACCAGCAGGCGGTCGCCCAGGCCGGGCGCAGGCGTCTTGCCCTCGCGGTCGGGCAGCAGCAGGGCGCGTGGCGCGTCCTCGCCGCCCTTGACCAGTTCGACGTAAAGCTCGCCGTCCGCGTCGCGGTCCACCACGTCGGCCACGCCCACGGCGGGCAGGGCGCCGGCTTCGGCAAAGCCCTTGCGGCCGCGCTTGCCCAGGACGCCTTCGGCCTCCAGCGTCTTCAGCATTTCGCGCAGCTGGCGGCGTTCGATGCCCTTCAATCCGAAGACGCGGGCGATGTCGGCCTTTTCGGCCTCGCCGGCTTCGCGCAGGAAGGCGATCAGGGTGTCTCGGTCGGGCAGGCCCGCGGCGGGGCGTTTCGGCGTCTTGGTCATTGCGTCCTATGTAATGCGCTTCTGGGCAAATAGGTGAAAACTTGCGTGATTTGACCGCGAGGTCGGCGACGCCCAGCTTCCGCCCCTAAACACGCTGTTTTCGGAGCCTTCCGCATGTCGATGTCCGACGCCCCTGTCCTGATCCGCCCGGTGGGCTCGCTGCTGGACCTGATCGGCAAGACGCCGATGGTCGAGGTGACGCGGATCGACACCGGCCCCTGCCGCCTGTTTCTGAAGCTGGAGAGCCAGAACCCCGGCGGCTCGATCAAGGACCGCATCGCCCTGTCGATGATCGAGGCGGCGGAAAACGCGGGCTGGCTGAAGCCGGGCGGCACCATCGTGGAAGCCACGGCCGGCAACACCGGTCTGGCCCTGACCCTGGTCGGCAAGCAGAAGGGCTACAAGGTCCTGCTGGTCATCCCCGACAAGATGTCGAAAGAGAAGATCCAGCACCTGCGGGCCATGGGCGCCGACGTGCGCCTGACCCGTTCGGACGTGCCGCACGGCCACCCCGAATACTACACCGACATGGCCGAGCGCCTGGCCCAGCAGATTCCGGGCGGCTACTTCGTCAACCAGTTCGCCAACGACGCCAACACGGCCGCCCATTTCAAGACGACCGGCCCCGAGATCTTCGAGCAGATGGAGGGTCAGATCGACGCCTTCGTCGCCGGCATCGGCTCCGGCGGGACGATTACGGGCAACGCCCAATACTTCAAGTCGCAGGGCTCGAACGCCAAGATCATCCTGGCTGATCCGGTCGGCTCGGCCCTGGCCGGCCTGATCAATGAGGGCGTGGCCGGGCCGGACGGCAGCTATTCGGTCGAGGGTATCGGCCAGAACTTCATGCCGGACACCGCCGACGCCGATTTGATCGACGTGGCCTATTCGATCCCGGACTCGGAGGCGATCGCCACGGTGCGCGACCTGCTGCTGAAGGAAGGCATCCTGGCCGGGTCGTCGTCCGGCACACTGATCGCCACAGCCCTGCGCTGGTGCCGCGAGCAGACGGAGCCGAAGCGGGTCGTGACCTTCGTCTGCGACACCGGAGCCAAGTACCTGTCCAAGGTCTATAACGACGCCTGGCTGGCCGATCAGGGCCTGACCCAGCGCGAACTGCACGGCGACCTGTCGGACCTGATCACGCGCAAATACGCCAATGGCGACGTGGTGGTGATCGGCCCCGACGACACCCTGGACACCGCCTTCAAGCGGATGAAGGGCGACGGCGTGTCGCAACTGCCGGTCATCCAGGACGGCCGCCTGGTCGGCATCCTGGACGAGAGCGACATCGTCCACATCATGAACACCGACGAGATCACCCGTAAGGACCGCTTCGCCAAGCCGGTCTCCTCGGCCATGACGCGCGACCTCGACACGCTTCAGGTGACGGAATCCCTGGACGCCTTGATCCCGATCTTCGACCGCGACCGCGTCGCCATCGTGCTGGACGGCGAGACCTTCGTCGGCCTGATCGCCCGCACCGACCTGATCAACCACCTCAGCCTGAACCGGTAAGCCCATGTCGGACCTGAAGAACAGCCAGGGGTTCTCGACCCGCGCCATCCACGCCGGCCAGAAGCCCGACCCGACGACGGGCGCGGTGATGACGCCGATCTACGCCACCTCGACCTACGCCCAGGAAAGCCCGGGCGTGAACAAGGGTTATGAGTATGCGCGTGGCAAGAACCCGACGCGCGAGGCCTTCGAGGCCTGCATCAATGATCTGGAAGGCGGGGTTCAGGCCTTCGGCTTCGGTTCGGGCATGGCGGCGACCTCGACGGCGCTGGAACTGCTGGACGCCGGTTCGCACATCGTCACCGGCGACGACCTCTATGGCGGCTCGTGGCGGCTGTTCGAGCGGGTGCGGCGCCGGTCCATGGGGCTGGACTTCAGCTACATCGACCTGACCGACCTGGCGGCGGTCGAGGCGGCCATCACGGACAAGACGCGGATGCTGTGGGTCGAGACGCCCACCAATCCCCTGATGAAGCTGGCCGACATCGCGGCCCTGTCGAAGATCGCCAAGGCGCACAAGCTGATCCTGGTGGTCGACAACACCTTCGCCACGCCGTGGAGTCAGCAGCCGCTGGCGCTGGGCGCTGACGTGGTCATGCATTCGGCGACCAAGTACCTGAACGGCCACTCCGACATCGTCGCCGGGGTTCTGGTGGCCAAGGACGCCGAGATGGCGGCCCAGCTGAAGTTCCTGCAGAACTCCATCGGCGGGGTCATGGGGCCGTTCGACGCCTTCCTGGCCAACCGGGGTCTGAAGACCCTGGGTCTGCGCATGAAGGCGCACAACGAGAACGCCATGGCTGTGGCCCGCTGGCTGGAAGACCGGGCCGGTGTCGCCAAGGTCATCTATCCGGGCCTGATCAGTCACCCGCAGCACGAATTGGCGGCGCGTCAGATGAACGGGCGTTTCGGCGGGATGGTCACGGTGCTGATCGACGGCGATCTGGAGCGGACCAAGCGGGTGCTGGAGCGGGTGCGCGTCTTCACCCTGGCGGAGTCGCTGGGCGGGGTCGAAAGCCTGGTGAACCACCCGGCGATCATGACCCACGCCAGCGTGCCCAAGGAGGTGCGCGAGGCCGGCGGCGTCACCGACAACCTGATCCGTCTATCGGTCGGGGTCGAGGACGTGGAAGACCTGATCGCTGATCTGGATCAGGCCCTCAGCTGAAGCAACCCGGGGGATCAGGCCGTCTTGTCGGGCAGGGCGGTCTGATGGCCTGTCGCGGGCGGCAGCTTCTTCTTGGGGGCGGCGCGCTTGCGCACGACGACGGGCTTGGGCGTGGCGGCGATTTCGGCCAGGCGGGCGTCGATCAGCGGGATGATGTCGGAGGCGGTGGTGATC
The DNA here is from genome assembly GCF_049315965.1 of Brevundimonas sp. NPDC058933. Lineage (NCBI taxonomy): Bacteria > Pseudomonadati > Pseudomonadota > Alphaproteobacteria > Caulobacterales > Caulobacteraceae > Brevundimonas > Brevundimonas sp. NPDC058933. The sequence goes on along the minus strand of NZ_JBMOSL010000001.1, from coordinate 947,192 downwards.
TGAACGGGCGAGCCATGCTCGACCAGGCGAGCGGCGTTGGCGCGCAGGGCCTTCAGGTCGCCTTCGTTCAAAGTCGGGATTCTATCGGCCAGGGAAGTCATGGGCGTCTCCAGATGGCGTCAGGGCCGGCGCGCATGCGGCCGGCCCCTCAGCGAGTAGAAAGCGATCTCGGCGGCCTGACGGCCGCCGACCAGGGCTGAAATCAGTCAGCAGCCTGAAGACGGCCGGCGGATTCTTTACCGCTGCGGCTGTCGCGTTCGATTTCGTAAGAGACCTTCTGGTTTTCGTTCAGCGAACCGAGCGAAGAAGCTTCAACGGCCGTGGCGTGGACGAAGACGTCCTTGCCGCCGTCATCCGGCTGGATGAAGCCGTAGCCCTTGGTGGAGTTGTACCATTTGACAGTGCCGGTAGCCATTTTCAGGACTCCCCGTTTGAGTGACCGCAGGAAGGATATCCTGATGGCCTGTCGGGTCTGAATGGGATCGGCTTTGGACCTCGGTGCGCGATGCAAAGGGCAGCAGCGTTTCGCAGAGAGATCGACAAGAGGAAGGTGGGCGCTTTGCCGCCCATTAGCAAGGGCAGGGGCGTAAAAGGCTCATTTGGCCGCACAAACGAAAACGGCGGCGACAGCCGAAGCCGTCGCCGCCGTTCGAAATCCGCGCCGAATGAACGGCGCGAGAAATCAGCCTTCGGTCTTCAGTTGACCAGCCGATTCCTTGCCCGAGCGACGGTCGCGCTCGATTTCGTACGAGACCTTCTGGTTCTCGTCGAGGCCACGCAGGCCGGCAGCTTCGACAGCCGAGATGTGCACGAACACGTCCTTGCCGCCGTCATCGGGTTGGATGAAGCCGTAGCCCTTGGTGGAGTTAAACCATTTAACAGTGCCGGTAGCCATTTTCAGGACCTCCGCTAGTCGTTGGCCAAAAGGAACATCCCTTCGGCCTGTCGGGTCTGAATGGATCGGCCTAGTCCTCGGTGCGCAGAGCAAAGGGGCAGCAGCGTTACGCAGAGAGATCGACGGCGATAAAATGGACGGCAATTGCGTCCGACGCAAGACCCCTTGGTTCAGGCGTCTTCTTCTTCTTCTTCGAGCTCCCCCTTGACGGAGGCGGCGGCGTCGCCCGCACCCCCGACGTAGTTCTCCTGGCACCGCTTGCGCAGGGCGGCGGTGATGGTGCCGCCATACAGGCTGTCCTGGATGCGGTCGTAGCCCTCGCTTTGCAGGGCCTGCTTGACGTCGCTGACCGTGCGGCAGGCGCCGCTTTCAGCCAGTTGATATGCACGTTCTAAGGTCGTCGGACGGAAAGTCATGCCTATAACCTAGGGACTTTCCGCCGATTAGCCACCGATGATCGCCAGAAAGTCAGAAGGCGAAATTGACCCCGGCCACCAGGGCGCCCTTGTACTGCTCGCCCGGAACGTCGGCGTCGGTGTCGTGCCAGCGCAGATCCAGCTCGACCTTGGGCGTCAGGGCGTAGGAGCCGCCGACGTTCCAGCCGGTGTAGTCGACGCTGTTGTCCTGATCGCGGTAGCCGACCTCGGCCGAGACGTTCAGCTTGTTGGTGAAGTCCCAGCCGCCGCGCAGGGCGACCCAGGTGAAGGCTTCGGTCGAGCCGGTGCTGTCGGGGGAATACTGCAGTCGGAGGCGCGCGCTGGCCGGGCCGATCGAGCGCTTCGTGTCGGCGGTGAACTCCCAGGCGTCGTGGTCGTAGCCGGGATCGGCGTCAAAGCGGTTCTTGTGGGCGACGCTGAGATCGAAATCGAAGCCGGCGAACTCGGGCCGCAGGCCCAGGGCCAGTTCGGATTCGAGGTTGGAGCCGCCCGCGTCGATGGTTTCCAGGCTGCCCGAAGCGTAGAACAGGCCGCTGGCGTTGGCCCATTCCGCACCGCCATAGACGAAGGGCTCGCCGTCGGACTTGGAGGTGTCCTTCGAGCGGTTGTCGGTCGCCGCCCCGGCCGAGAAGGACCACTTGCCTCCGCTCAGGCCCGCGTCCTGAGCGTGCGCCGTGGAGGCCAGCAGGACCAGGGGGGCGGCGGCGAGCAGGGCGGCGTTCGTCAGGGTGCGGAGCATGGGGGCCTCGTGAATGCGACGAGCCGCTCCTAGAGCCGCTTCTTGTCGAATTTATCACAGGCCTGTGAAAACTCGTCCGCCAACCGCGCGACAAGCTGGGCCGTAGTCGGGCTGTCGTGGATCGAGCCGGAGCCCTGGCCCGCGGACCAGACGGTCTTCCAGGCCTTGGCTTCCTCGCCCATGTCCAGCTTGTGTTCGGGCAGGGATTTCGGATCGATCTTGTTCTCGACCAGGGAGGGGGTCAGGAAGTTGGCCGGGATGCCCGAGACGGCGGGGGTATAGGTGATGTCGGCCGAGCCCGAGGCGACGATCAGGTCCTTGTAGTGCGGCTGGGCCGCGCTCTCGGTCGTGGCGATGAAGCGGGTGCCCATATAGGCGAAGTCGGCGCCCATCATCAGGGCTGCCGCCACGTCCTGACCGGTCGAGAGACAGCCGGCCAGGATGATGGTCCCGTCATAGAAGCTGCGGACCTCGTTGATCAGGGCGAAGGGGTTGACCACGCCCGCGTGGCCCCCCGCGCCATTGGCGACCAGGATCAGGCCGTCCACGCCCGCCTCGGCGGCCTTCCGCGCATGGCGGACATTGGCGATGTCGTGGAAGACCACGCCGCCGTAACCGTGCACCGCGTCCACCACGTCGCGCACGGCGCCGAGCGAGGTGATGATCAGCGGCACTTTTTCTTCGACCGAGACCATCATGTCGGCCATCAGGCGGGGATTGGTCGGATGAACGATGTGGTTGACGCCATAGGCTGCGGCGTCAGGCTTCAGCCGCGACTTGATATCCTGAACCCAGTCCCGATAGCCCTCGGTCGTGCGCTGGTTCAGCGAGGGGAAGGTGCCGATCACGCCCGCATTGCAGGCCTCGACCACCAGATCCGGGCCGGACACCAGGAACATGGGCGAGGCGATGACCGGCAGCTTGAGGCCGGACTGCAGGGAAGCGGGAATGGCCACGGATCGTTTCCTGGGATGGTTTCTGCGGGTTGTTTTAAGGGACGCTAACCGGGTGTCGCGGGGGAAGGCAATCGCTCAACTTTCTTCTCCCTCAAGGGGAGAAGGGCAAAAAAACAGAGTCCAATTCGTCTGAATCGTCTGAAATCCCCCTCGGGCCCATCCGTCCGCGATCCGCATCCTACCACGCCGGGAAGGGGCGCCAGGTCGATTGTGGAAACGCCAGCGCGGCGGCAGGATTTTCTTTGGCGGTGCAAGCGCCTAAATGGCGGGCATGACGCACTATACCGACAGCCTGTCCCAGCTCGGCGCCCAGACCGCCGCCCCGACCAATCCCGAAGAGGCGGTGCTGGAGCGGGTGCCCAATCCGCACGCCGACACGCTTTATGTGGCGCGCTTCACCGCGCCCGAGTTCACCAGCCTGTGCCCGGTGACGGGCCAGCCCGACTTCGCCCACATCGTCATCGACTATGTGCCCGGCGACTGGCTGGTCGAGTCGAAGTCGCTGAAGATGTATCTGACCAGCTTCCGCAACCACGGCGCCTTCCACGAGGACTGCACCGTCGCCATCGGCAAGCGCCTGGCCGACCTGCTGCAACCGAAATGGCTGCGCATCGGCGGCTACTGGTACCCGCGCGGCGGCATCCCCATCGACGTCTTCTGGCAGACCGGCGCGCCCATTGAGGGCGTTTGGCTGCCGGATCAGGGCGTCGCGACCTATCGCGGGCGGGGGTGAGGGGCACTGCTTCGGTTAGGGCCTAATAGGCGCTGTAATTTTTCCGAAATCTGGGGGGAGAGGAATGTTTCGGGCAAAGACCGTTTTTGTAATCGGGGCCGGTGCCAGCTTTGAGGTCGGCCTTCCAGTGGGCGATGATTTGCTCAAAACGATCGTAGATCTTACTCATTTTGAGTTCGATATCGGTCGTCAAACTAAAGGCGATCCTAATATCGTCGCTGCCTTGAAGATTGTCCTTAATGAAGGTGGTGGGGTAGAGCGATTAAACGCTCATCTCAGGGCGGGGCGGCAGCTAGGTCGGTCTGCCCTGCAAGCGCTATCTATTGATAATGTCATAGATGCCCTAGAGAACGATGAGATCGAACTTCTAGGAAAATTTGGAATTGCGAGAGCTATATTGAAATCTGAGGCAGATAGTCCTCAGTTTAGGGTTAATGCTGATACTCGCTCCGTCGATCTTAGAAAATTCAAAGATACTTGGTATTCCAGTTTAACAAAATTGCTGACGGAACAGGTCAAAAAAAGCGAAATTGATTCGCTCTTTGACAACTTACAAATTGTAAACTTCAATTACGACCGTTGTTTGGAACATTATCTACAGTATTCACTCTCAGACTATTATGGTGTTGGTGTTGATGATGTGCGAAACGTCATGGCGAATTTAACTGTTCATCGCCCGTACGGTCTTGTTGGGCGACTGCCTTGGCGGCAAGGTGACGGTCCAGGTGTCGAGTTTGGGCAGGGGGCGGCCCAGCAACTTGCAGAGGTCGTACCGGAAATCCGTACATTTACCGAGCAAGTTGAGGAAGGGGATCGGTTGAACGCAATCCGAGGCGCTATTGCCGACGCGGATCGGATTGTTTTCTTAGGATTTGCCTTCCATCGACAGAATGTTGCGCTGATCTCCAGTGAAGTGAGCGACCATGCTCAGATTTTGGCTACAGCTTTGGGGATATCATCTAGTGACCGGGCCGTGATTGAGAGCGAGTTAGCTGAGGCTTTTGGGTTTGCAGGAGATAGGAACGCTTCAAGTCGGGTGAACCTTGCGGTCGCCACTTGCAGCGAGCTGTTTAAAGATTATTGGCGCACTTTGACTGCGGCAGCGCCAGAGTGACCCCATCCCCCCGCCTCCCGCTCGAAGCCTGGGGCCGCCGCTTGATGGCTCGCGCGGAGGCGTGGGCGGATCAATCGCGGTGGCGGGGGTATGCCTATGAGTTCCTGTGGTTCGGGCTGAAGCAGGGGTGGGCCTGTCTGTTCGGCGGGGCCATGCTGGGGCTGCTGGTCGGGACGCATCTGCTGTGGCCGGTCATCTGGCCTGAAGGCGGGGCGCCGGTGGCGCGCTATGACGTGCTGGTGATCGGGGCGCTGATCATTCAGGGGCTGATGCTGGCCTTCCGGCTGGAGAGCTGGGAGGAGGCGCGGGTCATCTTCCTGTTCCACATCGCCGGGACGATCATGGAGCTGTTCAAGACCTATCACGGGTCGTGGCTGTACCCTGAGGACTCGCTGTTGCGGATCGGGGCGGTGCCGCTGTTCTCGGGCTTCATGTATGCGGCGGTGGGCAGCTATATCGCGCGGGTGCAGCGCATCTTCCATATCCGGGTGAGGCGCTATCCGCCGCTGTGGACGACCTGGGTTCTGGCGGCGGCCATCTATGTCAACTTCTTCGCCCATCACTGGCTGCCGGACGTGCGGATCGCGCTGTTTGCGGCGACGGCGCTGCTGTTCGGGGGGGGCTGGTTCTACTTCACCGCGGACCGGCGGCGGCGGTCGATGCCGCTGCTGCTGGGCTATGGGCTGGTGGCCCTGTTCATCTGGTTCGCCGAGAACCTGGGGACGTTTGCGCGGGCCTGGGTCTATCCGGGGCAGGAGGGCGGGTGGGAGATGGTCAGCCTGAACAAGCTGGGGGCGTGGTTCCTGCTGATGATCATCTCGGTGGTGCTGGCGTCGCTGGTGCACCGGCCGGAGGAGGAGGAGCGCTGACCTTCTCTTTCGTCATCCTCCGACGAGCGGAGCGAGATCGGGGGACCCAGCGGCGCCGAAGGCGACCTATACTGCAAGCGTGACGCGTGGAGCTTTCGCCCTGACGGGCGCCGCTGGGTCCTCCGGTCTGCGCCGCTGCGCGGCTTGCCGGAGGATGACGGAAGAGGGGGGCGTTAGGCCCTGCGCTCGACCTTGTGCGCCATGTTGGGGCGGGGGCGTTCCAGCGGGGGCTCCGTAACGGTGCCCAGGTGAATGAAACCGGCGATGGTCTCGCCGTCCTGGACCCCGAACAGGGCGACGGCGGCGGGGTCGTAGGCGTACCAGTCGGTGATCCAGCTGGCCGAATAGCCCAGGGCGTCGGCGGCGTGTTCGATGTTCATGCAGACGGCGCCGGCGGACAGCTGCTGCTCCCAGACCGGGACCTTGTGGCCCTGGATCGGGGTCGAGACGACCATGACGGTCAGGGGCGGATTGGCCAGCTTGGCCAGGACGGCCAGGTCCTTGTCGACGCGGCCCTGGCTTTCGGCCAGGACGGCGAGGGCTTCGGACAGTTCGGTGCGGCTCTGCGGGCCCAGAACCACGAAGCGCCAGGGGAAGAGCTTGCCGTGGTCGGGGGTGCGGGCGCCGAGATGCAGGATCTGCTCGATCTCGGCCTCCGACGGGCCGGGAACGCTCAGAAGTTGGGCCGAGGCCGAGCGGCGGTTCGCCAGGCGGGCCAGAACTTCGTCGGAGCGAACAGGCAGGGGCAGGGCGGCGCTGAGGTCGGTCATGCCGTCTAGCTAGGATTTCATCGCGCTCGGCGCCATAGCGGAGGGATGCACGATATTCCCGACATCAAGCCCCGCTGGGCCGAAGACCTGCCCGAACCGCCGAAATGGGTCAGCCACGGCGAGAGCCTGCTGGTGGATACGCCGTGGATGCGGGTGACGCGGCATCCGGCCACGGCACCGACGGGGGCGGCCGCCGACTATCAGGTGGTGCGGCCCAAGAATGTGGGGACCGGGGTCCTGCCGCTGCATGAGGACGGGACCGTGACTCTGGTCGGCCAGCACCGTTTCGCCCTGATGCGCTATTCCTGGGAGATGCCCGAGGGCGGGGCGCCGATGGACGAGGACCCGTTCGACGCCGTGCGCCGCGAACTGGCCGAGGAGGCGGGGCTGGCGGCGGAACACTGGCGCGCGGCCCTGGATGTCGACCTGTCCAACTCGATCACCGACGAGCGGGCCATGACCTGGGTGGCCTGGGGGCTGAGCGCGGTTCCGGTCGACCCGGACCCGACCGAGGTGATCGTGGCGGCGCGCGTGCCCTTCCGCGACCTGCTGGCCGAGATCGAGCGCGGGGCGGTGCGCGACAGCCTGACGGTGGCGACGGCCTACAAGGCCTATCATATGGCGCGGGAAGGCGAACTGCCCGCCGCGCTGGCGCGGGCCATGCTGGGGGCGTAGGATTGTCGTCTGAGAACGGAGGGCCGATGGGCAAGCTCGAAATCGTGCCGCAACAGCCGGACCTGTGGGCGCAGCTGCGCGCCGCAGCCGAGGACGCTGCGCGCGAGGAGCCGCGTCTGGCCTCGCAACTGAATGCGGTGGTGCTGGCGCACAATGATCTGGCGGGCGCGCTGAGCTTCCAGATCGCGCGCAAGCTGGGCGATGCGGAACTGGGCGCCATGTCGTTGCGCGAGGTGGCGCTGTCGGCCTTTGCGGCCGATCCGGGCATTCTGGCGGCGGCCGAAGCCGACCTGAAGGCGGTGCAGGATCGCGACCCGGCGATCCGGTCGCTGTTGCAGCCCTTCATGTATTTCAAGGGATTCCAGGCGCTGCAGGCCTGGCGCGTGGCCCATTGGCTGTGGGGACAGGGGCGCGACACCCTGGCGTTTCACTTCCAGAGCCGGATTTCGGAGCTGTTCCAGCTGGACATCCATCCGGCGGCGCGGATCGGCTCGGGCGTTTTTGTCGATCACGGCACGGGCATCGTCATCGGCGAGACGGCGGTGGTGGGCGACGAGGTGTCGATGCTGCACGCCGTGACCCTGGGCGGGACCGGGGCCGAGCGCGGCGACCGTCACCCCAAGATCGGGCGCGGCGTGTTGCTGGGGGCCGGCGCCAAGGTGCTGGGCAACATCACGATCGGCGACTACGCCAAGGTGGCGTCGGGCTCGGTGGTGCTGAAACCTGTGCCGGCCGGCTGCACCGTGGCCGGGGTGCCGGCGCGGGTCGTGGCCTGTCCGACCGACGCGACGCCGGCGCGGACCATGGATCATACCTTGGCCGACATCGCTTACGACTATGTGATCTGAGGCCGCCGCCTGTGGACGCCCGATACGCGGGCTTCCCATGAGGGGGCGCGTTCTTTAGGTTCCGCCGTCAACGACACCAACGAGGCTACCCCGTGAAAGAATCTGACCTGAAGCGCGTCGAGACGCACCTGAAGCGCACCTTCAACCACGGCGGCATCAAGGTGAAGGCCCGCAAGGTCGCCGACTCCGCCGAAGTCTACGTCGATGACGAGTTCATCGGCGTGGTGTTCGAGGACGAGGACGAGGCCGGCTCGTTCATGTTCGAGATGGCGATCCTGGCCGAGGACCTGCCGCAGGACTGAGGCCGAGCGTCCAGGGTTTCTCTGGGGCGGGCAATGAAAAAGGCCGGAGGGGCGAACCCTCCGGCCTTTTGTCGTTTCAGAACCTGAAGCCGGCGCTAGAGGCCGAACAGGCGGGCGAAGAAGCCCTTCTTCTTTTCAGGCTGAGGCGCAGCGGCGGCGGGCGCCGGTTGCGGCGCCGGAGCAGGCTTGGGCGCTTCGACCGGCTTGGGGGCAGGGGCGGGCGCAGCGACGACCGGAGCAGCGGCCGCCGGGGCGGCTGCGGGCTTGGGGGCCGCGACCGGCTTGGCGGCGGGCTTGGGCGCAGCAGCGGCCTTGGCGGGCGCAGCCTTCTTTGGCGCGGCGGCTTTCGGAGCGGCAGCCTTCGTCGCCACGGTCTTGGCGACGGCAGGCTTTGCGGCGGCCGACTTCGGCGCGGTCTTGGCCGGAGCGGTCTCGGGCTTGGCGGCTTTCGGCGAGGCGGCGGTGCTCTTCACCGCAGCGGCCTTGGGAGCCGCAGCCTTGCTGGCCGGCGCAGCCTTTGCGGCGACGGGCTTGGCTGCAGCCTTCGCCGGCGCCTTGGCGACAGCCGGCTTCGCGGCCGGCTTGGGCTTGGCGGCGGCTTTCGGCGCCGCAGCGCTCGACTTTGCCGCCGGTTTCGGCTTGGAAGCGGCAGGCGCCGCTTTCGGCGCAGCAGTTTTCGATTCAGACGGTGCTTTAGCCATGGATACCCCGACCCCTAAATGGACACGGGCGATCCGCACGCCCGCACTCGTTGCGATTCGTCATCATAACGGTGTTTGAGAAATGTCCGAGTCCGCTCTTCAGGTAATCGCACGCGGCGAGCGCAAGGCCGCCGAGGCCGCCGCCGCCGCGATCGACGCCAACCCCGTGCTGGAGAACGCGACCTACTCGATCCTGGAAGAGGACGAGGACAAGGGCGTCTGGCGCATCGACGCCTTCCCGACCACTGATGAAGAAGCCGAAGGCGTCGCCGCCATCCTGCGCGCCCAGGGCGAGCTGGAAGTGATCGTCGAGAAGCTGGCCGACGCCGACTGGCTGGCCATGAGCCTGTCGGGCCTGCCGCCGGTCGAGGCCGGACGCTTCTTCGTCTATGGCGCGCATGATCAGGGCAAGATCCCCGAGGGCCGGGTCAATCTGAAGATCGACGCCGGCGCCGCCTTCGGCACCGGCCACCACGGCACGACGGTCGGCTGCCTGGAAGCCTTCGACAATCTTCTGGCGACCGAGACCTTCGAGAAGGTTCTGGACGTCGGCTGCGGCACAGGCGTGCTGGCCATCGCCGCGGCGCGCACGGGCTCGCCCATCGCCGTCGGCACCGACATCGACGAGCCCTCGGCCCGCATCGCCAACGAGAACGCCCAGATCAACGACGCCAAGTGCGAATTCTATTTCGCCGACGGCCTGAGCGATCCGCGCATCGCCCAGCACGCCCCCTATGATCTGGTCTTCGCCAACATCCTGGCTGCGCCCCTGGTCTTCCTGGCTCCCGAGATCGGCGCCGCGCTGAAGTCGGGCGGCGTCGCCATCCTGTCGGGCCTGCTTCGCACGCAGGAGGAGCGGGTGCTGGAAGCCTATCTGCCGCTGGGCTTCGTGGTCGAGCAGACGATCCACCATGACGCGTGGACGGCGCTGCAACTGCGTAAGAAGTAGACGCGACCTTCTCCCTCCCCGTTTTGGGGAGGGTGGCCGAGCCGAGAGGCGAGGTCGGGTGGGGGCGCTTCGGCCGATCAAGCGTCACGCCCGGTATCGCCTGGCCCTCCCCACCCGGTCGCTGCGCGACCACCCTCCCCATGAAGGGGAGGGAGATGATACGGATGCATTCATGCGCCAGACATTCGACGAAACCACCGATCCGTCCTTCGGGGCCAAGCACCTGCCTCTGCTCCGCGCCGAGATGGCCAAGCAGGGCCTGGACGGCCTTCTGATCCCGCACGAGGACGAGCATCAGAACGAATACCTGCCCGACGCCAGCGAGCGTCTGGCCTGGGTCAGCGGCTTCACCGGCTCGGCCGGGGCGGGCGTGGTGCTGATGGACCGTGCGGCGGTCTTCGTCGACGGCCGCTATACGGTTCAGGCCAAGGCCCAGACGGACGCGGCCCTGTTCGAGCGGGTCGAGCTGAACAAGCTGGCCGCCTGGCTGGAGGGCCTGAGCGCCGGTTCGGTGATCGGCTATGACCTGCGCCTGCACAGCCCGGATGCGCTGGCGACGTTGCGCGCCGCCGTCGAGAAGGCCGGGGCGACCCTGAAGGCGGTCGAGCCCAATCCCATTGATCTGGCCTGGGGCGACGCCCGCCCGGCCCAGCCCCAGGCGCCGGTCGTGCCGCACGACGACCGCTATACCGGCGAGAACGCCGCGTCCAAGCGCACCCGCATCGGTCAGGCCATCAAGGCCAAGGGCGCGGAGGTGGCGGTGCTGACTTCGCCGTCGTCGCTGGCCTGGCTGTTCAACATTCGCGGCGGCGACGTGATCCGCACGCCCCTGCCGCTAGGACAGGCGGTGGTGAAGGCCGACGGCACGGCCCAGGTCTTCCTCGATCCCGCCAAGATCACCAACGAACTGCCCGGCTGGCTGGGCGACGCCGTGACGCTGGAGGCGCCCGAGGCGCTGCCCGCCGCGCTGGACGCCCTGTCGGGGCAAAAGGTGCTGATCGACCCGGCGGTGTCCTCGGCCTGGTATTTCGACCGGCTAGAAGCGGCGGGCGCCAGCATCGTTCGCGGCATGGACCCCTGCGCCCTGCCGCGTGCGCAGAAGAACGATGTCGAGATCGAGGGCAGCCGTCAGGCGCACATCCGCGACGGCGCGGCCCTGACCCGCTTCCTGCACTGGGTCGATACGGTGGCTCAGGCCGAACTGCCCAACGAGAGGGCGGTGGTCGAGGCGCTGGAAGGTTTCCGCGAGGCGACCGGGATGCTGAAGGACCTGTCCTTCGACACCATCGCCGGGGTCGGGCCGAACGGCGCCCTGCCGCACTACAAGCCGGTCGGGGCCAAGATCCGTCCGATGGAGGCGGGCAGCCTGCTGCTGGTGGACGGCGGCGGTCAGTATCTGGACGGGACCACGGATGTGACCCGCACCATGGCCATCGGCGAGGGCACGGCGGATCAGCGCCGCATGTTCACCCTGGTCCTGAAGGGCCACATCGCCATGGCGGTGATCCGTTTCCCCGCCGGGACGACGGGGCATCAACTGGACGCCGTCGCGCGCCAGCCGCTGTGGAACGCGGGCTTCGACTTCGACCACGGCACCGGCCACGGCGTCGGCTCCTATCTGGGCGTGCACGAGGGGCCGCAGCGCATCGCCCCCTACGTCAACACCCAGCCGCTGCTGACCGGCATGATCCTGTCGAACGAGCCGGGCTACTACCGCGAAGGCGAGTGGGGCATCCGTATCGAGACGCTTCAGGTCGTGACGGCGCCGGAGCCGATCCCAGGCGGCGAGCGGCCGATGCACGGCTTCGAGCAACTGACCCTGGCGCCGCTGGACCGCAGGCTGATCGACGCCAGCCTGCTGACCGCCGATGAGCGGGCATACGTGGACGCCTATCACGCCGAGGTCCTGGCCAAGGTCGGGCCGCTGCTGGCGGACGGCGTGCAGAAGGACGAGGCGGCGCTGGCCTGGCTGAAGGTGCAGACGGCGCCCTTGAACTAGGACTTGACGGCGCCATCTGGTGATGGTCGGCGGGACCGCCGCCGACCTCCTCACATCAGAAGGAATGCGCTCATGAAGACGCGCACGCTGGGCCTTGGCGGCCCCGAAGTCTCGGCCATCGGTCTGGGCTGCATGGGCATGAGCGCCTTCTATGGCGGCTCGAACGAGGGGCAGTCGATCGACGTGATCCACCGCGCGCTCGATCTGGGCGTGACCCTGTTCGACACGGCCGAAATCTATGGCCCGCAGACCAACGAACTGCTGCTGGGCAAGGCGCTGAAGGGACGGCGGGACGAGGCCTTCATCGCCACCAAGTTCGGCATCAACTACAATGCTGAGCGGACCGCTCTGGCGGTTGACGGCTCGCCCGCCAACGTCCGCCGCGCCATCGAAGGCAGCTTGAGCCGTCTCGGCGTCGATCACGTCGATCTCTATTATCTGCACCGCGTCGATCCCGACACGCCGATCGAGGAGACGGTCGGGGCGATGGCCGAACTGGTGACGGAGGGCAAGGTGCGCTTCCTCGGCCTGTCTGAAGCGGCGCCGGCCACGATCCGCAAGGCCCATGCGACCCACCCGATCACGGCGCTTCAAACCGAGTACTCCCTCTGGAGCCGCGAGCCGGAGGACGAAATCCTCGCTACCGTCCGCGAACTGGGCATCGGCTTCGTGCCCTACAGCCCCTTGGGCCGAGGCTTCCTGTCGGGCGAGATCCGGTCGATCGACGATCTGCCGGCTGACGACTTCCGCCGCACCAACCCGCGCTTCATGGGCGAGAACTTCCAGAAGAACCTGGACCTAGTGGCGGCTGTCAGCGCTATCGCCGCCGACAGGGGCGTGACGGCGGCGCAACTGGCCCTGGCCTGGGTTCTGGCGCAGGGCGAGGACCTGGTCCCAATCCCGGGCACGCGCCGGGTGGCGACGCTGGAGCAGAATATCGCCGCGACCGAGATCAGACTGACGCCGGAAGATCTGTCGCGGATCGAGGCGGTCTTTCCCAAGGGCGCGGCCTCGGGCGAACGCTACGCCGCCGCGGGGCGGTCGGCGCTGAACCGATGATGCGAAGACGCCTCCCTCGTGATCACGAGGGAGGCGTCTCGTTTGGGCCAGGCGCCTTGATTACTGGATCCGGGTCCAGGTCTGGGTCTTGCATAGGGGGGCGACGATGCAGCCGCGCAGACGCAGGCTGTTGTCGTTGGTCATGGTGATGGTGCCGCGATAGGTGCCGCCGTCCGCCGGATTGTAGACCGAGCCGCCGCGCCATTCGGTCGGGCCGCCGGTGAAGCCGGTCAGCATGGGCAGGTTGCGCAGGGTGCGATTACGCTGGCTGGCGTCCTTGTTGTTCTCGTCGCGGGCGGTGGGCTCGCGGCGGATATGGTCCGAGGTCACCAGAGTCCCGCACAGGGCCTGACCGCAGCGGGCGATACGCACCTGACCGCCATTGGTCGGCGTCTGCCAAAGGCCGGTCGGATCAGCCGCCAGAGCGGGCGAGGCCAGAGCGGCCAAACTTGCCGCAAGGGCAAGAAAGAGCGGAGATTTCATTGTTGTTTCCTCGCGTTATGGAGCGAGGCTGATCCTGTTTAGCGACAGAATCAAGGCGTCTCAGCGCGGCCGCTTGGGCTTGGCCGAGGAGCAGGGGCTGTAGCCGCCCGTGTGCAGACGTCCGAGGCTGATCCCTGTGGCCTTGGCCAGCGAAGCGGCGCAGACGGCTTCGTGCAGCCGCAGGGTCGCCAGCGCCACCGAGGCGCAGGCGAAGGCGTCTTCGGCGGCGTCGTGGTGTTTGAACTGGATGCCCAGCTCGGCGCACACATTGTTCAGCTTGTGCGAGGCGAAGTCCGGCCAGGTGATCTGGGCCAGCTTGACCGTGCAGAGGTAGTCGAACTCGGGATAGGTCAGGCCGTAGTGGTCGCAGGTCCCGCGAATGACGCTGACGTCGAAGGCGGCGTTGTGGGCCAGAACGGTTCGGCCTTGCAGGCGCGGGGCGATGGCGGCCAGGACGGCCGGAAACTCCTCGGCGTCCTCGACCTGCTCTGGGCCTATGCCGTGGAAGGCGATGTTGAAGCGGGCGAAGCGCATGCCCGGCGGGCGGATGTAGTGGTGCTCGACGGACTCGATCTTGCCGTCGTTGATCCAGGCGAGGCCGATGGAGCAGGGGCTGGCGCGTTGCTCGTTGGCGGTTTCGAAGTCGATGGCGACGGCTTGCATCAGGCGATCATCATTCAGGCAATGAGGGCCAACCACTCGTCCTCGGTCAGGACGGCGACGCCGTGTTTCTCGGCGTCCTTCAGCTTGGACCCGGCGCCGGGACCGGCGACGACGTAGTCGGTCTTTTTCGAGACCGAACCCGAGACCTTGGCCCCCAGGCTTTCGGCGCGGGCCTTGGCTTCGTCGCGGGTGAAGCGTTCCAGCGAGCCGGTGAAGACCACGGTCTTGCCCGCCACGGGGCTGTCGGTCGCAGGGGCGGCGACGTCCTCCACCGTGTCCAACTCGGCCAGCAGGGCGTCGACGACTTCGCGGTTGTGCGGCTCGTGGAAGAAGTGTGCCAGGGCCTCGGCGGCGACGGGGCCGACGCCGGAGACGCCCGCGATCTGGTTCAGGATCTCGGATGGGCCTTCGTTGCGCGCCACGGCGGCCCAGCGGGTCAGGTCGGCCCAGTCAGCGGAGATTTCCGCCAGCGAGCGGCGCGCGGGGGCGGCCATGCCGGGGAAGGCGAGGGCGATCTTCTGGTCCATCGGCGCGACGGGCCAGGGATCATCGGCAGGCGGCGTCGCCTCGGCCATCAGGGTCAGGACGCGCGGCGAGATGGCGTGGGTCGCGGCCAGCCTCTTCCAGTCGTCGCTGGCCAGACCGTTCGAGGCGGCCATGCAGGCGTCGCGGAAGGCGGTCCAACTGCCGAAGGCGCGCGAGAGGACGAGCGAGGTCTGCTCGCCGATGTCCGGCACGCCGAGGCCGAAGATCAGGCGGTCGAGGCTGATGGTCCGGCGGGCGTCGATCCCGGCGATCAGGTTGCGGACGCTGGTCTCGCCATAGCCGTCCTCATGGCGCAGCAGGGCCAGCTTTTCCTCGTCGCGGGCCAGGCGGAATATGTCGGCCGGCTCCTTGATCCAGCCGCGCGCGTGGAAGGCGATCAGCTGTTTTTCTCCAAGCCCTTCAATATCGAAGGCGCGGCGGCTGACGAAATGCTTTAACCGCTCGACGATCTGGGCGTCGCAGATCAGGCCGCCGGTGCAGCGGCGTTTGACCTCGTCGCCCTCGCGCACGGCTTCCGAGCCGCAGACCGGGCAGACGGTGGGGAAGGCGAAGGGGACGGCGTCGGCGGGGCGCAGGTTTTCGACCACGCCGACGATCTGGGGGATGACGTCGCCGGCGCGTTGCAGGATGACCGTGTCGCCGATGCGCACGTCCTTGCGGGCGATCTCGTCCTCGTTGTGCAGGGTGGAGTTGCGCACCACCACGCCGCCGACGGTGACGGGGTGCAGGCGGGCGACCGGGGTCAGGGAGCCGGTGCGGCCGACCTGGATGTCGATGCCTTCCAGAACGGTCGTGGCCTGTTGCGCCGGGAACTTGTGGGCGATGGCCCAGCGGGGGCTGCGGGCGATGAAGCCAAGGCGCTGCTGCCAGTCCAGACGGTCGACCTTATAGACCACGCCGTCGATGTCGTAGCCGAGGCGGGCGCGGTCGGTTTCCAGGCCGCGATAGACCGCGATCAGGCCTTCGGCCCCCTCGACGCGGGTGGAGCGGTCGTTGACCTGAAAGCCCCAACTGCGGAAGGCCTCCAGCGCATCGTGTTGCGTCTCGGCGAAGGGCGCCGAGGTCTCGCCCCAGGCGTAGGCGAAGAAGGTCAGGGGGCGCTTGGCCGTGATCCTGGAGTCCTTCTGACGCAGCGAACCGGCGGCGAAGTTGCGCGGGTTGGCGTAGGTGCGGCGGCCTTCCGCTTCCGCAGCGGCGTTGAAGGCGTCGAAGGCGTCGTTGGGGGCATAGACCTCGCCGCGGATCTCGATGACGTCGGGCCAGCCCGAGCCGGTCAGGGTCTGAGGGATGCTGTCGAGCGTGCGCAGATTGGCGGTGACATCCTCGCCGGTCTTGCCGTCGCCGCGCGTGGCCCCCTGGACCAGAACCCCCTTCTCATAGCGCAGGCTGGCCGACAGGCCGTCGATCTTGGGCTCGGCGACGAAGGCGATGGGCTCGTCGCCCGGCAGTTTCAGGAAGCGGGCGATGCGGGCGACGAAGTCGCGCACCTCGCCTTCGTCGAAGGCGTTGTCCAGCGACAGCATGGGCACGCCGTGGCGAACTTCGGCGAACTGGGCCGAGACGGGGGCGCCGACGCGCTGGGACGGGGTGACGGGGCTGGTCAGGGCAGGGAAGGCGGCTTCGATCGCCAGGGCGCGGCGCTTCAGCTCGTCATAGTCGGCGTCGGAAATCTCGGGCGCGGCGTCGGCGTAGTAGAGGGCGTCGTGGCGGGCCAGTTCGGCCGACAGCTGCGCCAGCTCCTCGCGGGCCTGGTCTTCGGTCAGGGGTTCGACGGGAGTTTCGGGCATGGGAATCGCGCAGTCAGCCTTGTTCAGTCGCGCTGTTTAGCACCGGCGGCGGCAGGATCGCAGCGCCCATGACAGAAACGTAATCTGACGCAGGGCGCGACGCTCGCTAGCGTCCCCCCGACTGATTTGCCCGGAGTTCTCCATGCGTCCCGTTCTCGCCAGCCTGACCGCCATCGCCGCCGCCCTGACGCTGGCCGCCTGTGAGACCACGACGCCGACCGAGACCGCGACCCCGCCTGCTGCGGCTTCGCCCGCCGACTATGCCCAGTTGATGGACGATCTGCGTATCCTGTCGGCAGACGACATGCAGGGTCGCGACACCGGCTCCGAAGGCGGCGCCAAGGCGCGGGAATACATCGTGGGACGCCTCGAGGCTCTGGGCGTCCAGCCGTCGCCGATGGGGCGGTTGCAGCCGTGGGAGATGCAGGGCCGAACGCGCGAGGGCGTGAAGACCTTCAATGGCGTCAACATCATCGGCGTCATCCCCGGCACGCGGGTCGCTGACAAATACATCGTGGTGACGGCCCACTATGACCACGTGGGCGTCAATGACGGGCAGGTCTTCAACGGCGCCGACGACAACGCCTCGGGCGTGGCGACCATGCTGGAACTGGCCAAGCGGCTGAAGGCCAATCCGCCCGAGCATAGCGTCCTGATCGTCGCCCTGGACGGAGAGGAGCGCAGTCTGCTGGGCGCCAAGCACTTCGTCGAGGCGCCGCCGGTGCCGCTGTCGTCGATCTCGATGAACCTGAATTTCGACATGACGGCGCGGGCCGACAGCGACGGCAAGCTGTGGGTGACGGGCACCTATCAGCATCCCTATTTCCGCCCGGTGCTGGAGCGGATCGCGCCGCGCGGGGCCGTGTCGCTGGCCTTCGGCAAGGACACGCCCGAGGACAAGGGCGCCGACAACTGGGTCGAGGCGTCGGACCACGCCGCCTTCCACCGCGCGGGCCTGCCCTTCCTCTATTTCGGCGTGAACTATCACGAGGATTATCACCGTCCGACCGATGATTTCGACAAGGTGGTTCCGGCCACCTTCCAGTCCTCGACCGAACTGGCGATCGAAGGGTTCCGCGCCCTGGATCAGTGGCTGGATCAATGATGAAGCGGACACTGACGGCTGGGGCTCTGACAGCCCTGATGGCGCTGTCGGCCTGCGACCGGCCGGCGACCGCGCCTGAACCGGCGGCGGCGTCCAGGGCAGCAGCCTTCGCCCACGACCTGCCCGAGGATGTGTCGGGCTATTACATCCCGACCGAAGAGGTGCGGATCGACAACTGGCGGCTGCACCACGTCTTCATGGGGCAGGCGCCCGACTTCATCGCCTGGGAGGGAGGGGAGCGTCCGGCGGGCTTTGCGCCGGTGATGATCGAGTTCGAGGACATGGTCGGCCCGCCGCTGGAAAGCGGGAACCGACGTCGGCTGCGGCTGATCCCGGCGGGTTATGATGTAACCGAGAGCCGGGTGCGGGTTCAGGCCCTGTCGGGGGGCTTGGGCGCGGTGTCGTTCGACGGAAAGCTCGATCAGGGCGCGCTGGCGACGGCGCGGCGCAATCTGGGAGACAGGGGCGTCGTCCTGAAGGGGACGCTCAAGGTCGGAAGCCGGACCTTTAACAACGTGTCGATGCGGTGGTGGGCAGGGGACTGAGGTCCGATGCTCTTTCCTCCCTGTCACGCAGTGATGGGGAGGTGGCGCGGCTGCGATAGCGGCCGTGACGGAGGGGGCGTCTCAACGGCTGTCGTTTGCGCCGCCCCCTCCACCACTATCGTGGTCCCCCTCCCCACAGAGTGGGGAGGAAAGTCGTTTAGGCGACGGTCGCCTTGACGATCTTGCCCGGAGCGCGGGGCGGCTCGCCCTTGGGCAGGGCGTCGACGTGATCCATGCCTTCGATCACTTCGCCCCAGACGGTGTACTGGTTGTCGAGGAAGCGGGCGTCGTCGAAGCAGATGAAGAACTGCGAGTTGGCGCTGTTGGGATCCGAGGTGCGGGCCATCGAGCAGACGCCGCGGACGTGCGGCTCCTTCGAGAACTCGGCCTTCAGGTTCGGCTTCTTGGAGCCCGAGGTGCCGGTGCCGGTGGGGTCGCCGCCCTGGGCCATGAAGCCCGGGATGACGCGGTGGAAGACGACGCCGTCGTAGAAGCCTTCCGAGGCCAGTTCGGAGATACGCTCGACGTGGCCGGGGGCCAGGTCGGGGCGCAGCTTGATGACGACATTGCGTTCTTCGCCGTCGCCGGTGTCCAGGGTGAAGGTCAGGGTTTGGTCGGCCATGAGGCTCTCCTTGCGTGGGTGTGGGCTAGAATTGTGCGTGGGTCATAGCGGCTGAACGCTGTCACGGCTATGTGGGAAGCATGACTGACGACGAAAAGCCCTCCGAGAAACCTCCGGAACGCCGCCGGATGGTTCGCCCGCCCACGGGCGGCACCGCCGCCGGGCGCGGCCTGGGCCAGAAGATGAAGACGGCCGACACCAAATCCATGTCGAGCCAGCAATGGATCAAGCGCCAGCTGTCGGACAAGTGGTCCGAGCGCGCGCGCGCCGAGGGCTGGCGCAGCCGCGCGGCCTTCAAGCTGCTGGAGATCGACGACCGTTTCCGCCTGATCAAGAAGGGCTCGCGGGTCATCGACCTGGGCGCGGCCCCCGGCGGCTGGATCCAGGTCTGCCTGGATCGTGGCGCGTCGGCAGTGGCCGGCGTGGACCTGCTGATGATCGAGCCGATCCCCGGCGCGACCCTGATCCAGGCCGACTTCACCCATCCCGGCGTGGATCAGCAGATGATCGACGCCATCGGCGGGCGGCCCGATCTGGTGCTGTCGGACATGGCGCACAACACGGTGGGGCACCGTCAGACGGATCACCTGAAGATCATCGCCCTGATCGAGATCGCCGCCGACTTCGCCATTCGCACGCTGAAGCCGGGCGGGAATTTCGTGTCCAAGAACTTCCAGGGCGGCGACGCCGGCGGGGTGCTGGCGCGGCTGCGCGAGGAGTTCGAGACGGTGAAGTACGTCAAGCCGGAATCGAGCCGCAAGGGCAGCGCCGAAGTCTTCCTGGTGGCGTTGAACAAGCGGTAGACCGTTTCGCGTCATCCCGGCCGGAGCCTCGCATCGCGAGGCGCAGAGCCGGGACCGCCCAAGGTTCTGACGTCTGCGTTTGTTGCGGTCCCGGATGGCGGCTGCGCCGCTTCCGGGATGACGGCAGGGGTCAGGCCGCCGCCGCCTCCGCCGCCCGACGCGCCTTCTTCGCCTCGATCCGGGTCCAGATGCGGTCGTGCAGGGTGAAGAAGACCGTCTGCACCAGCGGCTCCACCGTGCCGATGGCCAGAGCCAGGCGCCAGTCGCGGGTCAGGGCGAAGGCGACCAGAACCGCGACCGTGAAGTGCATCAGACCATAGGTCACGGTCTTGAAGGCGACCTGTTTCAGGCTGCGGGGCAGGGCGTGGCTATGGCCGTGATGGCCGTGGTGGTTGTGCGCGCGGTTCTGCTCGCGGGCGTTCATCAGCTCCAGACGGGCGGTGACGGCCTCGGCCGTCTCCTCCACCCCGGAGAGCATTCGACGCTGCTCGATCCGGTGCCAGACGCGGTCGTGGATCGAATAGGCGAAGGTCTGGAAGATGGGCTCGACCACGCCGACGGCGAGGGCGATGCGCCAGTCGCGCGTCAGGGCGAAGGCGACCAGGATGGCGACGATCAGGTGCATGAGGCCGTAGCTCGCGATCTTGAGCGCGAGACGGCGAGCTGTGCTGATCAAGATGCGAACCATTATCGAAACATGTGGCGGCTGCGGCTCAGGTTCAAGGCAATTCCTCTTATTCCTCTGATAGCTCCCGCTTGGGGTTGCGGTTCCCCGTCATCGGGCGTTATACGCGGCCCGCAAAACGGAGACTCCCCATGGAGATACGCGAAGGCCTAACCTTCGACGATGTTTTGCTCGAACCCGGCCCGTCCGAGATCATGCCTGCGATGGCGGATGTCTCGACCCAGCTGACGCGCAACATCAAACTGAACATCCCGCTGCTGTCGTCCGCCATGGACACGGTGACCGAAAGCCGCCTGGCGATCGCCATGGCGCAGGCCGGCGGTCTGGGCGTGCTTCACCGCAACATGACCATCGAGGAGCAGGCTGAGCAGGTCCGCACCGTCAAACGCTACGAAAGCGGCATGGTCATCAATCCGGTGACCGTCTCGCCCGACACCACCCTGGGCGAGGTTCGCCAGATCGTCGCCGCCAAGAAGATCACCGGCTTCCCGGTGGTCGATCCGGCGACGGGCAGGCTGGTCGGCATGCTGACCCACCGCGACATGCGGTTCGAGAGCGATCCGTCGATCAAGGCCTCGGCCCTGATGACCACGGGCGATCTGATCACGGTGCGCGAAGGCGCCGGTCGTGAAGAGGCGCGCAACCTGCTGCGCACCCGCAAGATCGAACGCGTCATCGTCGTGGACGAAGACTATCGCGCGGTCGGCCTGATCACGATGAAGGACATCGAGAAGGCCCAGGCCTTCCCGAACGCCGCCAAGGACGAGCAGGGCCGCCTGCTGGTCGGGGCCGCCTCGACCGTCGGCGACGCCGGTTACGAGCGCGCGATGGCCCTGGCCGAAGCCGGCTGCGACGTGGTGGTGATCGACACCGCCCACGGCCACTCGGCCTCGGTGGCTCAGGTGGTCGAGCGCATCAAGCGCGAGAACAACCGCCTGCAGATCATCGCCGGCAACGTCGCCACCTATGACGCCACCCGCGCCCTGATCGACGCGGGCGCTGACGCCGTGAAGGTCGGCATCGGCCCGGGCAGCATCTGCACCACCCGCATCGTCGCGGGCGTGGGCGTGCCGCAACTGACCGCCGTCATGGACGCCGCCCGCGCGGCCAAGGACAGCGGTTCGCCGGTCATCGCCGACGGCGGCATCAAGTACTCGGGCGACCTGGCCAAGGCCATCGCGGCGGGCGCCTCGGTCGCCATGATGGGCTCGATGTTCGCCGGCACGGACGAGAGCCCCGGCGAGGTCTTCCTGTACCAGGGCCGGTCCTACAAGTCGTATCGCGGCATGGGCTCGGTCGGGGCCATGGGCGCCGGCTCGGCGGATCGCTACTTCCAGAAGGAAGTCTCGTCCGAAAAGCTGGTCCCCGAAGGCATCGAAGGGCAGACGGCCTACAAGGGTCCGATCTCGCCGGTTCTGCACCAGATGGTCGGGGGCTTGCGCGCCTCCATGGGCTATGTCGGCGCCGCCACGATCAAGGACTTCCAGGACCGCGCCCGCTTCGTGCGCATCACCAATGCGGGCCTGCGCGAAAGCCATGTCCACGACGTGATGATCACGCGCGAGGCGCCGAACTACCGTCAGGGCTGACCCTGATCCGCTCCCGGTCTTCGGATCGGGAGCGGTTTTGTCTGTGACTGAATGCGGAGGGGCTAGGACGTGACGACCGAACTGACCTATCTGGCGACGACGCTGGTTCTGGCCCTGGTGCAGATCTTCTTGCCGGCCGGGGCGCGGACGCTGGAGTTCGGCTCCAAATGGAACGCCGGCGCCCGCGATCAGACGCCTATTTCGAAGAACCCCGTCGTCGGTCGCCTCGAAAGAGCCCAGACCAACCTCTACGAGACCCTGCCGCTCTTCATCGGCGCCGTCCTGATCGCCCACGTTACGGGGGCGGAGAGTGCTCTGACCCTGTGGGGCGTGGCCCTCTATTTCTGGGCGCGCGTCGCCTATATTCCGCTCTACGCCCTTGGCGTGCCCTATATCCGGTCGCTGGTCTGGCTGGTCTCGCTCGCGGGACTGATCATGATCCTCACGGCCCTTTTCATCTGATCCGAGACCCGATTGACCCCTGCAGCCCGCCTCGCCGCCGCCGCCTCCGTCCTCGACAGCATCGCCCACAGCCGCCAGCCGGCCGAGGTGGTGCTGAAGGCCTGGGGCGCCGCCAACCGTTATGCGGGGTCCGGGGATCGTCGCGCCATCGCTGACCGCGTCTACAAGGTCATCCGTGCGCGCAGCCGTCTGGTCTGGGCCATGGGCGGGCGTGAGGACGGTCGCGCCCTGGTCATCGGCTCGCTGTCGCTGATCGACGCCCTGCCGCTGGAAGAGATCGAACTGCTGCACTCGGGCGAGGGTTATGGCCCGCGTCCGCTGTCGAAACAGGAGCGGGCCCGCATCACCTCGGCGCCGGGCGAGCTGCCCGGTTGGGTCGCCGCCGGCCTGCCTGAGTTCGTGGTCGAGGACTTCAAGATCACCTTCGGCGATCGCTGGACCGAGGAAGCCCACGAACTGATGGCGCCGCGCGCGCCCATCGACCTGCGCGTCAACGTCGCCAAGACCACGGTCGCGGGCGTCGAGGCGGAGCTGACCGAGGCCGGCCTGTCCCCCGCGCGCACGCCTTGGTCGGCCGTAGGCCTGCGCCTGTCGGCCGAGCCGCCGCCCAACGTCCAGGCGCTGGAGGCCTTCAAGCAGGGCCATATCGAAATTCAGGACGAAGGCAGTCAGGTCGCCTGCTGGCTGACCGGCGTCGAGCCCGGCATGACCGTCGTCGACTATTGCGCCGGCGGCGGCGGCAAGACCCTGGGTCTGGCCATGCTGGGCCAGCCGGTCGTGACCAAGGCGCCCAAGGCTGAAGCCGAGGCCGCGCCGGTCGCCGTCTGGTCGCCGGTCGGCGGGGAGGGCGCTGCGCCCCAGCCCCAACACAAGCCCAAGGCCAAGCCGGTCGAGATCACCAGCACCATCCGACTGTTCGCCTATGACGTGGTGCAGAAGCGTCTGGACAACATCCGTCCGCGCCTGGCCCGCGCCGGCGTCACCGCCGACCTGCGCCTGCTGGGCCAGAACGGCGGCGGGGTCGAGGACCTGGTGCGTCAGGCCGACGTGGTTCTGGTCGATGCGCCGTGCAGCGGGTCCGGCACCTGGCGCCGTCGTCCCGAGGACGCCTGGCGTCTGAAGCCGTCAGAGGTCGAGCGCCTGCACGCCCTGCAGGTCCAGATACTGGACCGCGCTTCGGCCCTGGTGAAGCCGGGCGGGCGTCTGGTCTTCGTCACCTGCTCCATGCTGCGCGGCGAGAACGAAGCCACGGCCGACGCCTTCGAGGAAAACCACCCCGAGTTCGCGCCGGTCCCGGTGGCTGAGGCCCTGAACGCCGCGACCCTGACCGATGCGGCGCGCGAGCGTCTGGGCAAGCTGGCGGCGGGCGGTCATCGCCTGCGCCTGTCGCCCGCCTCGACGGGCACCGACGGCTTCTTCGCCGCCGTCTATGAGCGGACGGCGTGAGCGAGGGCCGTTCCGAAGACATCTATGGCCTGACGGTTTTGCCCGTCATGGCGGCGCCGGCTGAGTACGGCGCCGCCCTTCAGGCGCGGATCACGCCTCTGATCACCGGGATCGGCCCCGTCGAGGCGGCCATCGCCCTGACGGCGGCCCTGACGCGGCTGGAAGCCGAGGACGTTTTGCCGGACCTGATCGTGTCACTGGGCTCGTGCGGATCGCGCGACCTGGGCCATGCGGCGGTCTATCAGGCCTCGTCCGTTTCCTATCGTGACATGGACGCCAGTTCGCTGGGCTTCGAGAAGGGGCGCACGCCGCTGCTGGACCTGCCCGCCGTCCTGTCTCTGCCTTGCCCGATCCCTGGCGTGCCGACCGCGACCCTGTCGACCGGGGCCAATGTCGTCTCGGGCGCCGCCTATGACGCTATCGACGCTCAGATGGTGGACATGGAGACCTTCGCCCTTCTGCGCGTCGCCCAGACGTTCGGCGTGCCTCTGGTCGCCCTGCGCGGCGTCAGCGACGGCAAAAGCGAGCTGACCAAGCTGGAAGACTGGACCTCGACCCTGCACCACGTCGACGAGAACCTGGCCGCCGCCTGGGACCGTCTGGCCGAGGTGCTGACGACGCAGGGATTGGCGGCCTTGGCCCACGTCCCCGCCTCGCGACTTGATCCCGACGTCTTCACCCGTCAAGAACCCGCCCCATCAACGCCCGCTTCGGATTCTGAGCCCTCATGACCGCCCCTCACACGCATGAAGCCGTTCTCATCGTCGATTTCGGCAGTCAGGTGACGCAGCTGATCGCCCGGCGCCTGCGCGAAGCCGGCGTCTATTGCGAGATCCATCCGTTCAACAAGGCGGGCGAGGCGCTGAAGACGGTGGCGCCCAAGGCCATCATCCTGTCGGGCGGTCCCAACTCGACGACGGACGCCGACAGCCCCAGGGCGGACCACGCCCTGTTCGAGGCCGGCGTGCCGGTGCTGGGCATCTGCTACGGCGAGCAGACCATCTGCGCCGAGCTGGGCGGCAAGGTCGAAAGCGGCCACCATCGCGAGTTCGGCCGCGCCGAGATCGTCATCACCCGTGAAAGCCCGCTGTTCGCCGGCATCGGCGCCGTCGATCACCGCGAGACCGTGTGGATGAGCCACGGCGACCGCGTCACCGCCATCCCCGAAGGCTTCCACGTCATCGCCACCTCGGAAGGCGCGCCCTATGCCGCCATCGCCAATGAGGAGCGCAAGATCTACGGCGTGCAGTTCCACCCGGAGGTGATGCACACCCCGCGCGGCGCCGTGATCCTGAAGAACTTCACCCACGGCATCGCCGGCCTGACCGGCGACTGGACCATGGCCGCCTATCGCGACGAGCAGATCGCCAAGATCCGCGAACAGGTCGGTTCGGCCAAGGTGGTCTGCGGCCTGTCGGGCGGGGTGGACTCCTCCGTCGCCGCCGTCCTGATCCACGAGGCTATCGGCGATCAGCTGACCTGCGTCTTCGTCGACACCGGCCTGCTGCGCAAGGACGAGGCCAAACAGGTCACGGAACTGTTCCGAGAGCACTATAACATTCCGCTGGTGCACGTTGATGCGTCGAAGGAATTCCTAGGCGAGCTGGCCGGGATTTCGGACCCGGAAACCAAGCGTAAGACCATCGGCCGCGTCTTCATTGAGATCTTCGACCGCGAGGCGGGCAAGATCGACGGCGCCGAGTTCCTGGCCCAGGGCACCCTCTATCCCGACGTGATCGAGAGCGTCTCGGCCTCGGGCGGCCCGTCGGCGGTGATCAAGAGCCACCACAATGTCGGCGGCCTGCCGGACTTCATGAAGCTGAAGCTGGTCGAACCGCTGCGTGAGCTGTTCAAGGACGAGGTCCGCGCCCTGGGGCGCGAACTCGGCCTGACCGACGCCTTCGTCGGACGCCACCCCTTCCCGGGGCCGGGCCTGGCCATCCGCATTCCCGGCGAGATCACGCCGGAAGCGGTCGCCACCCTGCAAGACGCCGACGCCATCTATCTGGACGAGATCCGCAAGGCCGGCCTGTATGACGACATCTGGCAGGCCTTCGCCGTCCTGCTGCCGGTCAAGACGGTCGGCGTCATGGGCGACGCCCGGACCTATGAAAAGGTCCTGGCCCTGCGCGCCGTCACCTCGACCGACGGCATGACCGCCGACTTCTACCAGTTCCCCTGGGACATCCTGGCCAAGACCGCCACGCGGATCATCAACGAGGTCCGCGGGGTCAACCGGGTCGTCTACGACGTGACCTCCAAGCCGCCGGGGACCATCGAGTGGGAATAGTCCCGACCCTTCGGTAGCATTCGGTATCGCTTCCGAAACAGCCTCTAAAGGCCTGACAACATTGTGAATTCTGTCGAGACCCTTCGGAGCCATTCGGAGGGTCTTTTTCCGTTTTGTCGGACTGCGCGACGGTACGCGGCTGCATTGATCTGGCGGACTCGGGCTCATACCGTTGTGACATCGGGCCCCGCCCTGACGGTATTTATTCCCAGCAAGTCGTTGAGATAACTAGGAAAAAACCGTCTCGGCGTGACCGAATTCGAGGATCGACGGACAGAGGCGATTATACCGTGCTTACCGACACCGCACTGAAGAATTTGCGTCCGAAAGCAAGGGCTTACAAGATTACCGACAGGGACGGCATGTACGTCTATGTCTCGACGGGCGGCGCAATCTCATTCCGCTACGACTATCGCTTCAACGGCCGTCGAGAGACCTTGACGCTCGGTCGCTACGGTCGGGCCGGACTGACGCTGGCCCAAGCCCGCGAGCGGCTTATCGAGGTGAAGAAGGCGATCGCGGACGGGGTGTCGCCCGCAGTCGAAAAGCAGCGCGCCAAACGTCGCCTGAAGGAAGCTCAGGATTTCGCACAGGTCGCCCAAGGCTGGATGGACCGCGCGCCGATGGCGGACAGCACCCGCGACATGCGCCGGGCCATCTTCAATCGGGACGTTCTGCCAAAGTGGAAGAACCGCCTGCTGAGCGAGATCACACCTGACGACCTGCGGGCGCACTGCAAGACGATTGTGGATCGCGGGGCGCCCGCCACGGCGATCCACGTCCGGGATATCGTCAAACAGATCTACGGCTGGGCCATCCTCCACGGTGAGAAGATCGACAACCCTGCGGATGACGTGGGTCCGGCTTCGATCGCCACCTTCCGACCGCGCGATCGGTCACTCAACCCAGCCGAAATCCGGATCATGCTGATGCTCTTGGGTGAGGTGGCGACCCTGCCGACCATCAGGCTCGGCTTGAAGTTCATCCTGCTCAGCATGGTTCGGAAGAGCGAACTTCAGGACGGGGTCTGGACCGAGGTGGATTTCGACATTGCGGTCTGGTCGATCCCGGCTGCGCGCATGAAGCGCTCACGCCCTCACAACGTCTACCTCTCCACCCAGATGCTCGACATCCTCGTCGCTCTGAAGACCTGCGCCGGCAACTCGAAATACATCCTGCCGTCGCGCTATGACGCCGATGCGCCGATGTCGCGGGCGACTTTCAACCGCGTCACCAGTGCGATCGCTGAAAGGGCCGGAAAAGGTAACCTTCCGCTCGAGCCCTTCACCGTGCACGACCTGCGGCGGACGGCCTCGACCCTGCTGCACGAGATGGGCTTCAACTCGGACTGGATCGAGAAAGGGCTCGCTCACGAAGAGCGATCTTCGCGAGGCGTCTACAACAAGGCGGAGTTCGAGACCCAGCGCCGCCACATGGCGCAGGAATGGTCGAACGCCGTGGACGCCTGGGAAGCGGGCCGCGCCTACACGCCGGTTCTGACCGTGTCAGAGGTCAGCGCACCGCGTTTTGATCCGAAATTTTGAAATGCGTCGGGATGCCAGCAGAAAATGCAGGAAGCAGGACATGATCGACGCGCGGGATAAGGCTGCCGCCACCAAGCGCACGGCCGTCCGGCCGGGACTGCGCAAGCGGTCGCCGGACCTGTTGGGACTGTAGGCCATGGCCGGGCCGTATTTTCCGCCGCTGGAAGTCGCGGGGCAGACGCTCGCGTTCGACCATCTCGAGCCCTTCGTGCTGGAGATGGCCACCCAGTCGCGTCCGAACGGCGTGAAGATCGATGTCCGGTTCAGCAACCACTGCTTCAGTGAAACCTTCGACGCCGCCCAGCACGACGAAACTGCGGTCACGGTCTGGGATGGTCCGAGGCGGCGCGTCTTCTGTCCGATCCGCTATGGGCTGTCGCAGGCGCTCCCGCATATCCTGAAGGGTCTGCCGACGGCGCACGTCTATCAGACCCCGGAGGCGAACTTCCTGCGGATCGGCGTGCGCAACGACGGCGGAGCAGGGGACTACAGGGTCTTCTTTCGGGTCAAGCGCGGCGCCGACGCCGGCGTCGATCTCAAGCTCTTCGTGGAAAGCGCCTACAGCCCGGAGCCGGCGCAGGCGCTCGCCATCGCCCACATGAGCAAGGTTCGTTTCGCCGTCCTGATCGACAAGACGCTGAAAGGCGAGAAGCTGAAGTTTCACCGCAAAAGATAAGGGCGCCTGGAGGCGCCCTTATCAGAAGTCACTCGGTAGCCGCTTCCGGGATCGAAATCCCTATCTCGCTCACGCGTGGACCTCCGAAGAGGCGGGTGAGGCTGTTTCAACCGATCTGGCCTCGGGACGACATATAGCTCGCGGGGGTGAAGAAATCAATTATCGGCCATGGACGCCCCTGTCCCGTCGTCCGGGGCTCAACCATCCCCGGCTGAAGCAAGCTATGACCCGCTCGCCGCTTTCTGAATCGAGGCGCGGCTTACAGGTGCGGTCGGGAGGCGCTCGCCCCGTGGTGGACGGGGCGTGATCGGCGCAGGCGCACATCCGGAGCCTTGGCCGGCGTGACGGGGGTGCGGCGGCGTTTTTCCAGCCAGGACTGCACCTCCGACAGATCCCAGACCACGCATCGCGGCGTCAGTCGGAAGCGTTTGGGGAATTCTCCGCGCTGCTCCATCTCCCAGATGGTGCTGTCTGCGAGTGGCACCATCTGGCGCAGTTCCGGTTTCTTGATCGTTCGCGGGAGGGAATCTGAGCGGGCCATCTTTCGATCTCCATCGGCTATCCAGTCCGATAGAATCGAACCGAAACGCACCGAAGGCGAAACCCGACAGGATGCGATGTGACGTTTGCGGGACGAACCCGCCCGGACACTTCATCGCCGACCGCCGTAGACGAGGCCGCACCACACGCCGTTTAGGTCGAGGTTCAGCCGCCAAATCGTCGATGTGACGGCGGCAATCGGAACCTGACGGGGGGCTACCTGCCCGGCCTGATCGCACGGACCTTCTGAGCGAGACTGGGCCGGCCTGCCGCCGCTGCGCCGTCGACGAAGGCGTCCAGAAGGTTGGTCTTGCTGAAAACGTCGTCCAGACGCCCCATGGGTCTCCCAGAGACGCCGTACGTGCGCTGGGTTTGCTCGAGATTGGCGTCGTAGTGTTCGCCGTCTTCGCGGTTGCGCCCCAGGTAATACACCGTCTCAAGATCGGCGAGTTCCTCCGATGTCAGAAGAGCGGTCATCGCGGCATTCAGGCTCTGACGCCTTTGCTGATGCGTGGCGATAGCCTCCGGGTCCCGAGGGAAGAATGACGATCCGAGATCCGCTGTTCGGTCCTTGACAGGGTGAGCCTCTGCCCAAGCCGAAAGCGCTGCGACCGCCTTGTCGTCACTGAGGTGCTTCAGGGAGGTCTCAATCCCGACGAGCGTCGCCAGCGGACGCGAGTTTCGAATGGTCGTCAACGCTTGGCTGAACTTCCGACTCCCGAGACCAAAGCTCTCCATGACCTTTGCCTTGCGGTCGGAAAATTCGGCGTCGCCCCACCCGGAATGGGGCCCCACCATCGCCGCGACCCGCTTGAGATCCTCTCGTGAACACTCGCCGGTGTGTGCGCCGGTCAGGCGCTCCTGCTCGAGCTCCAGCACGCGGATCTTCATCTGACCCAATAGCGCTTCCAACGCTTCGATACTGGTCCTGATATGCGGGAGATTGACGACCGCGAAGCCGCCCAGGCTTTTCACGCCGGCACAGTTGCTGGCGTAACGCAGTTCCTGTCCGTCGTCGTCCACGGCCGCCAGGCTCGCCACATAGGGTTCGAGCTGAGCCACCAGATCCACGATCCGCGCGTCTCCGACCTTGGCGTCCCTCAAATGCGTCCACTGGGAGCGGATGTCGTGGTCCGGCTTGTGACGCTCGGCGACCATGCCGGCGTCATGCAGCCGGTTTATCGCGAACTTCAGGGACAGTTCGATCGCATGTCGGCAGTTGTACAGGATCGGCATGGCGAGAGAGTCCCGACTGCCGAACATCTTCTTGTCGATGACGGCCACAACGAGTTCGCGCGCAGCCTCGATGTAGCCGTCGATATAGGCCTCCTCGCTGCCCTGAACGCCGATACAGGCGTTCCAGAGCCCATCGGGGATCGTCTCGAAGAAGGGGTCGGGGTTTGGAGCAGGTTCGGGCTGGGCGACGTCGGTCATGAAATCCGAATGGGCCAACGTCGGCAAGTCGGCAAGCGCGCCGAATGTCGTATCGCAATCTTCGCTCCATCGAATACGACGATGCCCCTGAAGCGCTAAGGGCTCCGCCCTCGCGCGGGCCAGGGTGAAGCGGCTGCGCCGCCGGACCGGCCGGTCTCCCCGACCTTCCGCGCCGGCGATCGTCATCATGATCATCATCAAGGTCAGGCTTGTGCAGGTCGGGCGATCCCCCTCCGGCCGGTCCGCCCTGGCCCTTGCTACCCCGGTCTCGCCGACGGGCAGGGTTTCAGGCGCGCAGTTCGCGTGCCTGCAACCCATGCCCAAAGGAGGCAGACATGACTGCTCAATCCATCGAAACCGTCGCGACCGAGGCGACCGTCCCCGCGCATGGCGCGGAGATCACCGTGCCGCTGAACCGGCTCAAGCCTTCGCCGAAGAACGCGAGGAAGACGCCGCACAGCCCGGCGACCATCGAGGCCTTCGCGGCCTCGATCAAGGCAAAGGGGGTGTTGCAGCCGCCCGTGGTCGAGATCGAGCGGGACGGGGAGGGCGCCCCGACCGGAAACTACCTCGTAACCATCGGCGAGGGGCGCCGTCAGGGGCTTCGGCTGCTGGCCAAGCGCAAGGCGATCAAGCGGACCCATCCGGTGCGGGTGATCGTGGACGCCGAGAACGACGCCCATGAGATCAGCCTCGACGAGAACATGACCCGCGAGGCCATGCATCCCGCCGACCAGTTTGAGGCCTTCCAGCGGCTGGCCGCCGAGAAGGGCTACGGCCCCGAGGAGATCGCCGCCCGGTTTGGGGTGTCCGCCCATGTGGTGCGTCAGCGTCTCCGGCTCGGGTCAGCGGCTCCGGAGTTGATGGCGGCCTACCGGGCCGGGACGCTGGCGCTGGACCAGCTGACCGCCTTCTGCGTCAGCGAGGATCAGGACCGGCAGCGGCAGGTGCTGGAGCAGATCGGTCCTCATACCCCGGCCTACGCCATCCGCCGCGCCATGACCGAGGCCAAGGTGAAGGTCGATGATCGGCGCGTCCGCTTCGTCGGCGTCGAGGCCTATGAGGCCGAAGGCGGCGGGATCCTCCGCGATTTGTTCACCGAGGATGGCGGCGGCTGGCTGGAGGACGTGGTTCTGCTGGACCGGCTGGTCAGCGAGAAGCTGGCCGGGCTGGCTGACGAGGCGCGCGAGCGGGAAGGCTGGAAATGGGCGGAACCCGCCCTGGACTATCCTGACGTCTCGGCCTTCGGGCGGGTCTATCCGGTGGCGGTCGAACGGTCGGAGGCGGACGCCGCCGAGATCACGGCCCTGTCGGAGGAGTATGACCGGATCGTCTCCGAGGCGGGCGCGGAGGGGCTGTCGCCCGAAGCGGACGCGCGGCTGGAGGAGATCGACAAGGCCTTGCAGGCCTTCGGCCCTGACTTCGACTATGCCGCCGAGGCCAAGGCGCGGGCGGGGATCGTGGTGATGCTCGGCCACGACGGTCTGGCCCGTTTCGAGCGCGGACTGGTCCGGGCCGAGGACGCGGTGGCGCCGCCCCCGGAAGAGGACGCGGTCGAGGACGACGGTGGCGATGCCGACGCCGAGAGAGGCGGCCGCGCGCCGGAGCCGGAAGAGGTCGGGAGCGCCCTGTCCGACCGGCTGGTCATCGACCTCACGGCCCACAAGACCATGGGCCTGCGCGACGCGGTGCAGGCCGATGTGGGCGCAGCGCTGGCGACCGTGGTCCATGCCTTGGCGCTGCAGGTTTTCTATCCGGGATATGGCCTCTGGACGCCGCTTCAGCTTCGACTGTCCGTCAGCGGTCTGGAGCGGCTGGCGCCTGGGGTGGAGGACGGGCCTGCCGGTCGGCGCGTTCGGGGCCGGTGTGAGGCTTGGGGCGCGCGACTGCCCGAGCGGGCCGAGGACCTGTGGGGCGTGGTGTTCGAGTTGGCGCCATCGGACCAGTTGGACCTGATGGCCTGCTGCGCCGGGGTCGGCGTCTACGCCGTGCGCGATCCGCACGACCGGCGACCCGGCGCCTTGGCGCAGGCCGAGACGCTGGCGACGGTGGTCGGCCTCGACATGACCGGGGGACCGCGTTGATGGTTTTCCCGGAGCTCGGCCTGTCGGGCTATTCCATCGACGACCTGTTTCTGCAGCGGGCGTTGCTGGACGAGGTCGAGCGGCAACTCGTGAACCTCGTGGCCGAAAGCCGCGATCTCCACCCGGTCATACTGGTCGGCGCGCCCCTCCGTCGTGAGGGACGGCTGTACAATTGTGCGGTGGCTATGCACCGGGGGCGGATCCTTGGCGTGGTGCCAAAGGGCCATCTGCCCAACTACCGCGAGTTCTATGAAAAGCGATGGTTCGCCTCCGGGCGGGATGTGGAAGGCGAGATTACGATCGGGGGCGAGACCGTTCCATTCGGAATGGATCTGCTGTTCCAGGCCGACGACGTCGATGGCCTGATCTTTCATGTCGAAATTTGCGAGGATGTTTGGGCGCCCGCGCCGCCCAGCGACTTCGCCGCGCTCGCCGGCGCGCTGATTCTGACGAACCTGTCGGCAAGCAACATCGTGGTGGGAAAAGCCGACACGCGGCGAAGACTTTGCGAACTGCAGTCCGGCCGCTGTTGGGCGGCCTACATCTACTCCGCGGCCGGGTATGGAGAATCGACGACCGACCTGGCCTGGGACGGACAGGCCTGTATCTACGAGCTGGGGGCGCAGCTCGCGGAGACCGAGCGCTTCAGCCTGGGGTCCCAGATGGCCGTCGCGGACATAGACGTGGAACGGCTGCAGCTGGAACGTATGCGTACCGGCACCTTTAACGAGGCCGCGATCGCCAACGGGATGCCCGACCGGCGCTTTCGCCGGGTGACCTTCCATCTTGATCCGCCAGTTCACAACCTCGGCCTGCAACGACGCATCGACCGTTTTCCCTTTGTGCCCAACGATCCCTCCCGCCTCGACCAGGACTGCTACGAGGCGTTCAACATACAGTTGAGCGGGCTGGCCAAGAGGCTTGAGGCGACCGGAACAGCCAAGATCTGCATCGGCGTGTCCGGAGGGCTGGATTCCGCGCACGCCTTGATCGTCGCGGCCAAGGTCTTCGATCTGCTTGGACGTCCGCGCACGGACATTCTCGGGATCACAATGCCCGGCTTCGGCACGAGCGCGAGGACCAAGTCTAACGCCTACGCCTTGATGAACGGGCTCGGCGTGACCGTCGAGGAAATCGACATCAAGCCGCTCGCCCAGCAGATGCTGCAGGACCTGCGCCATCCGTTCGCGAGGGGCGAACCTGTGTACGACACGACGTTCGAGAATGTGCAGGCCGGGCTCCGGACAGACCTCCTGTTCAGGGCCGCCAATCAGCGGAACGGCATGGTGCTCGGCACCGGCAACATGTCCGAGCTCGCGCTCGGCTGGTGCACCTACGGCGTCGGCGACCAGATGAGCCACTACAACGTCAACGGCTCGCTCCCGAAAACCCTCATTCAACACCTCGTCCGTTGGACAGCGGCGAACCGCCTGTTCGACCCCGCGGTGTCCGACGTCCTGCTCGACATCCTGGCGACAACGATTTCACCGGAGCTCATCCCGCAGACGGCCGAGGGCGAGTCGCAGAGCACCGAAGGCAAGATCGGCCCCTACGAGCTCCACGACTTCTGGATCTACTATCTCACCCGGTTCGGGCTGCGGCCCTCCAAGATCGCCTTCCTGGCCTTGCACGCCTGGCAGGACGCCGCCGCCGGGCACTGGCCGCCGCGCTTTCCGGACGAGCAAAAGCGGGCCTACCCCATCGGGGCCATTCGCAGCTGGCTGGAGGTGTTCCTGCAGCGCTTCTTCGCCAATCAGTTCAAGCGCTCGGCCATGCCGAACGGACCCAAGGTCACAACAGGCGGTTCACTGTCGCCGCGGGGCGACTGGCGCATGCCCTCGGACGCTCATGGCCAGGTCTGGATCGACGAGCTGCAGCGCAACGTGCCGGAGGTTCTTGATCCCGCAAGCGACGATCTTCCTGCGAAAGAACCCAAGGCGCCGCCCGCCGGGGGCAAACCCATCGTCCGATAAGGCCGTCGCCCGGCTGCGAACTCCGGGGTCGGAGGGGCGGTTCAGGAACCGGAAGCCGGCGCCTGCCCATCCGGCGCCCGGCGGGGCGGAAGATTAGGTGAAGGGCTGGCGACCCTAGCCGATGTCCGCCGGCCGCGCGCCCTTCGGCGCCGCATGCCGGGAGAAGCCGACCACGAGGATGGCGATCGTCAGCAGCTGAACGGCGACGCCTTCGACCGTCGGGTAGAGGCCGAGGATTTCGATCCGGGGGATCCAGGCCAGCGGGTGGACATCGAGCCAGCCTGCCTCCTGCAACGCCGCCACCCCCTTCCCGACGAGGACGACCGACAGGATGGCCATGAGGATCGAGCTCAGGGAGAAGAACCGGCCGATCGGCAGGCGCTTGCTGTAGGCCAGCAGGGCCCAGGCCACTACGGCCAGGATGACCACCGCCGTCAGGGCGCCGGCCAGCATGCCGAGGTGGCCGCCTTGGCTCCAGATCGCCGCATAGAAGAGGATGGTCTCGAACACCTCCCGGTAGACCACGACGAAAGACAGCAGGAACAGGAACCAGGCTGACCGTTTCGACAGCGCGTGGGAGAGCTTGTCGCGGATATAGGTCTGCCAGGCGTCGGCGTGCGACTTGCCGTGCATCCAGATGCCCACCGAGACGAGCACGACGGCGGCCAGAAGCGAACCGAACCCTTCGGTCAGTTCCCGGCTGGCGCCGCTGATGGAGATGAAGAAGGTCGCGGCCGCCCAGGTGGCCCCGCCGGCGACCAGCGCGGCGACCCAGCCGCCGTGGACGTAGCGCAGCACCTCGGGCCGTTCGGCCTTCCTGAGGAAGGCGATCATCGCCACCACGATGAGAAGGGCCTCTAGGCCTTCGCGCAGGAGGATGGTGAAGGCCCCGAGGAAGCTGGCGACATTGTCCGCCTCCTGGGGCGCGAGGGCCCGCTCGGCCGTGTCCAGCAGGGCGTTCGCACGCGCGACCCGACCGGCGACCTCCTCGGCGGGCGCACCCCGGCTGATCGAGACGCGCAGCTCGGTCATGGCGGTCTCGACCCGGCGCAGCAGGGCGCCGTCCCGGGCGCCGAGGGCCGGCTCGATCGGCTCGACGCCGTCGAGGTAGGCGGACAGCGCCGCGTCGGTGGCGGCCTTGCGATCGCCCCGTCGATAGGCGGCCTCGCTCTCCGCCAGGCGCGTCCGCGCCAGGGTCAGCGTCGATCCGGCCGGGCGCGCCGCGGCCTCGGGATGACGTCGCAGATAGGCGGTCAGGGCCCGCGCCCGGGGTTCGCCGAGGCGGGTGGCCAGCTCGGCCGGCGTGGTCTGGGTGAGGGCTGCCAGGTCGGGGAAGGCCGCGCGGACCGCCGGATCGCCGTCCCACAGGCGCTTGCCCTCGGCGGCTTCGGCGTCGGTGAAGGCGAAGCGGCCGACATAGAAGGCCAGCGCCCAGCGGTCCTCGGCCGGCAGGTGCGAGAAGCTGGCCATCGCCGTGCCCTCCAGCCCCTGGTCGATCACCTGGTAGAGCCCGAAGACGCTGCGCTGGCGCGCGCGCTCCACGTCGGCGAAGGCGATCGCCGGCGGATCGAGCCCTTCGGCGCCGGGGCCGTCGGCGCGCCCGGTCACGCCGTGGCAGACCGCGCACTGCTCGGCGTAGAGGGCGGCGCCGCGGGCCAGGTCGGGCGGGAACGAAGGCGCAAGCGGGCTCGGATAGGCCGCCAGCACCGCGCCGGCCAGGGCCTTGGCCCGGGCGCCGACGACGGCCGGATCCGCCTTGTCCCGGATGGCCGCCTGCAGGCCCTCGGCGTCGCGCATCAGGGCGGCCTTGGCCGGGTTGGCCGGCAGGGCGTCCAGACGCGTCCGGATCTGGGTGCTGAACTCGATCATCTCGCCGTATTCGGCCGGGTTGACGACCTCGCCGTCGGCCACTGCGCCGGCGTAGTCGACCGCCACATAATCCAGCAGCCGCCAGGCGACCTGGGCCTCCGAGGCGGACGGCGCCTGGGCGAGGGCCGGGGCGGCCAGCCCTAGGGCGAACAGCAGGGTGAGCAGACGGAGCAGAGGACGCATGGGAGACCTAGTTGTGAGCGGCTCGCAATAGCATTCAAGCGACGCCGCTGTCGCGTCTAAACCGCGGACGCGCCCGGGCCCGCAGAGGCGGCCGCGATCGCGGCTTCCGGCGGGTCAGACCTCGTAACGCGCGGCCGTCAGAGGTGGATCGTGCGCTCGGCTACCGCCAGGCAGGCTTCGCGCAGGGCTTCCGGCAGGGTCGGATGGGCGTGGCTTGTCCGCGCCAGATCCTCGGCTGCCGCGCCGAACTGCATGGCGGCGACCGCTTCATGGATCAACCCGCCGGCTTCGGGGCCCAGGATGTGCACGCCGAGGATCTTGTCCGTCGCGGCGTCGGCCAGAACCTTGACCAGACCGTTCTTCTCCAGACGCGCCTTGGCCATGGCGTTGGCGGAGAAGGGGAAGCGCCCCACACGGTAGGCCACGCCGGCCGCCTTGAGGTCGTCCTCCGTGCGGCCGACCGAAGCCAGTTCCGGCCAGGTATAGACGACCGCCGGAATCGTTCCGTAGTCCACATGGCCCGCGCCCCCCGCCAGGCGTTCGGCCAGGGCGATCCCTTCCTCCTCCGCCTTGTGGGCCAGCATGGCGCCGCCGATGACGTCGCCGATGGCGTAGACCCCGTCGGCGCTGGTCCGGAACCCTTCGTCCACCGGAATAAAGCCCCTGCGGTCGGGCGCAATGCCGACCGTTTCCAGATCGAGCCCGGCGGTGGCGGGCCGTCGGCCGATGGAGACCAGCACGACATCGGCCTTGATGGTTCCTCGCGCGCCATCGCCCACGGGCTCGACGTCGAGGACGACGTCGTCGCCCTCCATCCGCGATCCGACCACCTTGTGCCCAAGGCAGAACTGGAAGCCCTGGGCCTCGAGCACCTTGTGCAGCG
Source organism: Brevundimonas sp. NPDC058933 (assembly GCF_049315965.1). Lineage (NCBI taxonomy): Bacteria > Pseudomonadati > Pseudomonadota > Alphaproteobacteria > Caulobacterales > Caulobacteraceae > Brevundimonas > Brevundimonas sp. NPDC058933. The sequence continues at coordinate 909,934 of NZ_JBMOSL010000001.1, read as the reverse complement.
CCGCCCACATCTCCGAGTCGACGCCGGAGGCGATCCGGTCGAGCACTTCGATGACCGTGACCTCGCTGCCGAGCCGACGCCAGACCGACCCCAGCTCCAGTCCGACGTAGCCGCCGCCGATCACCGCCAGATGGCGCGGCGCCGCCGTCAGGCTCAGGGCGCCGGCGGAGGTGACGATCCGCCGCTCGTCGATGGGCAGGTCGGGCAAGGTCGCCGCTTCCGATCCGCTGGCGATGACCACCGCCTTGCGGGCCTGCACCTCGAAAGCGCCGTCCGCGGCGCGCACCTCCACCCGGTCGCGCGCCAGCAGCCGGCCGCGGCCCTGGAAGCGGGCGACCTTGTGCTTGCGCAGGAGGTAGGCGACCCCTTCGCCAAGCTCGGTCACCACCTTGCCCTTGTGCCGCATGACACCGTCAAGATCGGCCCGCACATTGTCGACCATGACGCCGAACGCTTCGAGACTGCGCGCCATCTCCAGCCGCTCGGTGGCCTGGAGCAGCGCCTTGGACGGAATGCAGCCGATGTTCAGGCAGGTCCCCCCGAGCAGTTCGCGGTCGTCGATGACCGCCACCGACAGGCCGAGTTGGCTCGCCCGGATCGCACACGGGTATCCGCCCGGCCCGCCGCCGATGATCACCAGGTCGTAGGAGGTCGTCGAACGGCTCATGGCGTCAGCCTTTGCTGCGAGTGGATGGGAGAGAAGGGCCCCGGCCAGCCCGAGGAACCGGCATCAGGCGCCCCCCTCATTGAGGGCCGCGTCGCGCGTCTCCATTCGGAACCCGCTTCCGGGGAGGGCCGGCAGGCGGCGGAAGTCGATCTCCAGATCCTGATCCGGCAGCCGGTAGTTCAGGTCGGCGAGCAGGCCGACGGCGCGCTCCATCAACTCCACGACGATCCCTTCGCCAGGGCAACGGTGACCGGTCGCCGCATCCCCACCGCCCTGGGGGATGAGACCGAACGGATCTCCGGAGCCGTCGCTGAACCGCTCCGGCCGGAACGCCTCGGGATCAGTCCAGTGTGCGGGATCGTGATTGGAGCCATAGAGGTCGAGGACCACCTGACGGCCCTCCGGGAAGACCAGGTCGCGCCAGCGAAACGGCGCGCGCACACGCCCGATCACTGCCGGGAAGAACGGATAGAAGCGTCGGACTTCCTGGACGAAGGCGCGGCGACGTCCGGGGTCGGCGACGGCCAGACGGGCCGCATCCGGGTGAGCCTGCATCGCGTGCGCCACAAACACGATGTAGACCGAGGTCGCGACAGTCGGCCGCAATACATTGGCCAGTTCGACCGCCGCCGTGTGGATCGGCAACGGTTCGCCGTCTTCGGCGCGGGTCCAGGCCCAGGCGTGGGCGGCCGTGTCCGGATCCGGCGACAGACGGCCGGCGCGAATGTCTTCAATGATCGAGCCCAGCCAGGCGTCGACGCGGCGACGCGCGTGCCTCGACCACAGATGCCGGGGGCCCCGCGATCCCGCCGCGTCGAACAGCGCCCTCAGGTGACGGACCCGCTTCGCTTCGTCGTGCGGCTCAAGCGGCACGCCGGCCCAGCCGCAGACAGCCCGCGTCAGCACCGGCTGCAGGGCGTCATAGAGCACGATGTCCTCCTCGCCGGCCCATTCGACGGTCGCGCGCCGCCACTCCGCTTCGAACAGTTCGCCCAGCCGCGCGACACGGGCTGGCGACATCAGGGAGATGAACACGCCCTTGCGGGCGCGGTGGGCCTCGCCGTCCAGTCCCTGAACGCCGCCCTCGCCGAGCAGCGTGCGGCGGACCGGCGCCGGCATGGCGCCCGCCCGCACGATGCGGGTCTCGTCATAGAAAATCCGCGCCGCCTCGCGGCCTCTCAGACAGGTCGTCTCCTTCAACGCCAGGCGGGTCTCGACGACGTCGGCGCCGGCCTGCCCGAACAAGTGGGAAAGGCGCCGATAAGGGTCCATCAGCAGGGCCAAGGTCTGGTCGCTGTGTCGCGAGGTCGGCCGATGCGTCATCAAATCCTCCAGAAGGACGGGTGGTCCGCGACGGGAGCCGTCAATCGCCTCAAAACGTCACGGTGGGCCAATGGCTCCGGGGTCTTTGCGCCTTCCGATCTTCCACAGGGTCAAGGCGGCGCGGACGGATCGTGCAACGCCTCGATCACCTTGCAGGCGGAGACCCGGCCCCCGGCGCATTCCGTCGTCATCCGTGAGAGTTCGCGCTGGAGGGCGCGGAGCCGGGCGATCTTCTGTTTCACATCGGCGAGATGACGTTCGGCCAGGGTGCTGGCCTCGGCGCAGGGCCGATCGGGGTGATCCGACAGATCAAGCAAGGAGCGGATCGAATCCAGATCGAAGCCCAACTGGCGGGCATGCCGGATGAATGACAGGCGGCGCTCCGCCGCGTCGTCATACATGCGCCGGTCGCTGGCGGTGCGCGGCGGCGCCGGGAGCAGGCCGATCTCTTCATAGAAGCGGATGGTCGGAACCTTGACGCCCGTGGCGGCGGCCAGCTTGCCGATGGGGCGCAACCCGGACGAGGCGGGAGAGGGGAGGGGCATCGCGTCAGCTCGCAACGGCGGGTGAAAGGCAGAAGTCGGCGGGGCGAGGAGGGGTCATCGGCCCAGCCCCATCAGCGCGAGGGCGATGCCGAAGGCGGCGATCGTGGAGGCGCCGGTGAGCGCCATGCCGAAGGCGCGGGCCGCCGCGCCCCGCGCGTAACCCAGGGCGAAGAACACCCGTCCGACCAGATAGAGGGCCACCAGCACCGGCAGCAGTACCATCTCCTCGCCGCGCAGCACGGTGGCGAGGACCAGGTGGGCGCCGACCGCCAGGACCGTCTGTTCGAGCGAGTTCTGCAGCACGGCGGCGGGCACCGCGAGCCTGGCGCTGGGCGCCGCGTAGGCGGAGCCGGGCCGGTCGGCATCGGACCGGAACCGGAGGCTGGCCACCACCCTCAAACACCCCGCGAGCCAGAGGAAGACCGGGAGATCCGCCTTCAGGGCATAGGCCAGGCGATCGGCCGTCGCCATGTCCCGCGCCGCGCCCAGAAGCGGCGGCGGGAGCCAGAGCCAGGCCGAGGCCAACGCTGCGACCGTGATGACGATCGCCGGCGCCGAGCGGACGGCGATCGCCTTCTGTTCGGCGGAAAACCTCATCGCGCCGCCCGTCCCAGGGTCGGGGACGCCGCGCGGCTGTCCGAGCCCCGGACGGTCAGGAGGAGCAGCGCGACGCCGCAGACAATGGCCGCATCGGCGAGGTTGAAGGTCGGCCAGTGCGCCTCGCCCCAATGCAGGTCGATGAAGTCAGTGACCGCGCCGAAGCGCAGCCGGTCGAGCAGGTTGCCGATCGCTCCGCCGGCGATGAGGCCCGCGGCGGTCGCCGTTAGGGCGCTGCGCGTGCGCCAGATCCAGGCGAGCAGGGCGCCGATGATCACGAAGGCCACGGCGCTCAGCGCCCATCGTCCCACGTCGCCCGAGCCGGCGAACAGGCCGAAGGTGACGCCGGGGTTGAACCCGAGACGCAGCGCGAGAAACGGCGTGAGGTCGATCGGAGCGTCCAGCTGAGCGCGCGCTGCGGCCTTGGCGGCCTGATCCACGACGGCGACCACCGCCGCGAGCGCGAAGGCGATCGTCTGCAGGCGGCGGGGAACGCGTCGGGTCGGGTGCATGGTGATCATGAAGCCTCCAATGGATTTCAACTGATTTTGGGCCCTCTAGTTACTAGAGGATCAAGCGGGTTTTATCTGACGGGCGTTTCTTTCATGGAAGCCATGCATTCTCGGCATGATCGTCTAGCCAATGGGAGATGCATGCTTCTCGCGAAAGGGTAATCCGATGACTGAACCCCCTCTCGTCCTGTGCACTTCCTCGCCCGGCTGCAGTTGCGGCGTGGCCTCCAGGTTCGACGGCGCCACCCCGCCTACCGGCGCATCCTGATGGCGGTGATCGCCGTCAACGGCGCCGCCTTTATGGCCATAGCCAGCGGCGCCTCCCTGCAAGGCTCGGCGCCCCCTGGGCGCCAATGTGCTCGACTTCCTGGCCGACGCGCCACCTACGGCATCAGCCTGGCCGTGATCGGACGTTCGGTCGCCGTGCAGTCCGGGGCGGCCAATGGCCAAGGCGCCAGCCTCGTTGCGTTGGTGCTGTTATTCCTCAGCTACGCGATCTCGCGAGCCACCTCCGGGGCGCCGTCCCGTGGCATCACCGGACTGGGCGCTCTGGGCTTCTTCGCCAACGCCCTGGCCGGCTTACTGCTGGTCCGCCACTGCGCAGGCGACTCCAACGTCCGCTCGCTCTGGCTATGCGCGCGCAACGACCTTATCCAGAGCCTGGCGTCGCGGCGACCGGCGGAGCGGTCTGGCTGACCGGTTCACGATGGCCCGACCTGATAGCGGCAGCGCTACTCAGGTGAAGATTGCGCATTCTGCAATCTCGATCCACCTGCAGACGCAGCGAAAGAATCGGACGCGATCAGCGTGCGCTCGCTTAAAGATCGCTCGACGTTGCTGAATAGGTCGAGATGGCCGACGATGCGCCACTCTCGGCCTTGCATGTCGACTTTCCCTCTCCCTCACCGCGGATTGGTGGTCACTCGAAACAGTCGCAGCCCCCGAACACTGTAACAGATTGCTTGATCGCCCGAATGAAAGTATCCACCAAGCGATGGCGTGGCCAATTGCGACATGGGCAAGACTGATACTGGCGGTGACCCTGGTCTCCGCCGTGTTTTTCGTCGCCCCGATCGCTGACGCCGCGACCTGCGTCCCGGAGACGGCATCGGCTCACGCCATGGTCGTTGAAGATGCGGGCGATGGCGACCAGGTCGACCTTGGCGCTGGGCACGGAGTCTGCACCCACGGCCACTGCCACCACAACGGAACTGCCCGTGCGGATGTCGCCGACCACATCGCGATGCAGATCCACGCGCGGCCTGTTCACGCCTTCCCCTCGAGTGATTTTCCGTCGTCGATCTCTCCCGACGGCCTGAAGCGCCCTCCCAGAGTCTGACCGGACGTCTGCGCCGCCGTGCGCGCGAACTCGTGTCAAATTTCTGGAAGATGAATCATGCCTCCCTCATATCGCAGGCCGCCGCGTTTCGCGGTCGGCTGCGCGTTGGCCGCATTCGCGGCCGTGCTGGCCAGTCCCGCTTGGGCTGACCCCGCGCCGTCCTTCGCCGAGCTGCTCGCCCAGCTGGGTCAAACCCCGGCCACCCTTGAAGCCGGCGCCCTGTCGGACGCCGCCGAAGCACGTGTCCGCCAGGCCCGTGCGAGGCCTAATCCGACGATCGCTCTCGACGCCGAGAACGCTTTCGGCACGGGGCCCTTCTCGGGCTACGCCAATGCCGAAACCACCTTGTCGATCAGCCAGGACCTCGAGCTGTGGGGACGTCGGACCGCGCGGGTCAATGTCGCCCGCGCGGAAGCCGGAACCGCGGCGCTGCAGCGGGATCTCGCCATCATCGACGCCGCCGGAAGGCTCGCTCAGGTCTATGCCGATGCGGAAGCCGCCCAAAGGCGGGCTGCTCTCGCGGAGGAAAGCCTCACCCTGACCATCGCCGATGCGAGGGCCGCCCTTGTTCTTGTCGAGGAAGGCCGTGAGCCGCTGCTGCGCGGCATCCAGGGGGAAAGCGAAGCGGCTGCGGCGCGTGCCTCTCGCGATGAGGCCGTCGCGGAGCGCGACGCGGCCTTCGCGCGGCTGACCGCAGTCGCCATGTTGGCGGCTCCGGTCACGACGATCGACACCAGCCTGCTGGACCTCGCACCTGCCGCGACCTTCGCTCCCCCGGCGGAGGCGCCGGCCGTTCGCGTCGCCGAGGCTCAGCGCGCGGCCGCCGAACGCCGGATCGACGTCGAGCGGATCCGCTCGCGTCCTGACATCAACGCCAGCGTCGGTGTCCGTCGCTACGAGATGGAGGACGCGACGGCGCTGACTTTCGGCGTCAGCATGCCGCTGCCCCTGTTCGACCGCAACCGCGGGAACATCGACGCGGCGCAGGCCGACTTCCGGGCTGCGGATGCGCGGCTCCTGGGCGCCCGCCAGGAGGCCCAGGCCGATCGCGCCGCGGCGCGGGCGCGCCTCGCGGCCTCTGTGAGCCGGGTCTCCGCCGCCGATGCAGGGGTGGCGTCTGCCGAGGAGGCCTACCGTCTGTCGCGGATCGGATCCGAAGCGGGGCGCATCTCCCAACTCGAGCTGCGGGTCACCCGTGCAGCCCTGATCTCTGCCCGAACTTCGGCCGTCGATGCGCGCCTTGCACGCGTCCAGGCCGAGATTGAACTTGCGCGCCAGGACGGCCGCGCCCCCTTCCAAGGAGCCCAATGATGCGCAAGCGCACATCCAACAAGACGTTGCTGATCGGCGGCGCCGCCGCCGTCGTTCTGCTTGGCGGAGGCGGGCTGTTCCTGCTCACGCGCGGGCCGGACGCCGCTCCAGCCGCCGCCGAGGGTGAGGCGGGTCACGCTGAAGAAGAGGGCGCCCATGCCGAGGGCGAAGCCGGCCACGAAGGCGAGGCCGAAGCGCCGGAAGGCTTCGTCGCTCTGAGCGCGGCCCAGGCCCAGGCCGCCAACCTGATCGTGGTCGGCGTCGGTCGGGGAGGGGGCGCCGAAACCCGGCTCTCCGGGCGGGTCGAGCCCATGGTCGACGCGCGCGCCGCTGTGGCGGCGTCCGTCGGCGGGCGGGTCGAGCGGGTTCTCGTAGCTCCGGGCCAGTCGGTCCGGATCGGTCAGCCCCTGGCGAGCGTCGTCAGCGGTGAAGCGGCGACGTTCCGCGCGGACGCAGACGCGGCGGCCGCCGAAACTGAAGTGGCGCGCCAGGCTTATCAACGCAACCGCAATCTGGCGGACCAGGGCGTTGTCGCCCGACAGGAGGTCGAGGCGTCCCGCGCGCAACTGCTCAGCGCCGAAGCCGGCGCCCGCGCGGCTCGCGCGCGGTCCAGCGCGGCGGGCTCGCCCAACGCTTCGGGCCGCCTCAGCGTCACCAGCCCCATCACCGGAGTCGTGACCAGCGTCCAGGTCGGACCGGGCGGCTTCGTCGCCCCTGGCGGCGTTGTCGCCGAGGTCACCAACCCGGCCAGGGTTGAGCTCGTCTTCAACGCGCCGCCTGCTTTGGCCGCCAATGTAAGGGCCGGGGCGCCTCTGCGGGTCAGCAGCCCCAGCGGCGACTTCGACGCCATCGTCACCGGCGTGGCCGCAGGCGCGGGCGGCGAAAGCGGCGCCACGGTCATTCGGGCCCGGCCGACGGGCTCTGTCCTCCCGCCGGCCGGTTCCGCCGTCACGGGGGCGATCGTGACGGGCGAGACGACGGGCGGTCTCACCGTGCCGACCGAGTCCGTCCAGACCGTCGACGGCAACACCGTCGTCTTCGTTCAGGTCCCGAACGGCTTCCAGGCCCGTCCGGTGCTCGCCGGTCGTCAGGCCGGGGGGCGGACTGAAATCCTGCGTGGCCTCACCGGGGCTGAACGGGTCGCCGGCACGAACGCCTTCCTCCTCAAAGCCGAGCTCGCCAAGGGCGAGGCCGAGCACGGTCACTAGGGGCGCACCGAATGTTCAAATTCATCATCGAACTCTCGGTCAAATTCCGATGGTTCGTGGTTCTCGCCACGGCGCTTGTCGCGGCCTACGGACTCCTCGAGCTGACACGGCTTCCCATCGACGCCGTGCCGGATATCACCAATCGCCAGGTCCAGGTGACCACGGTCGCTCCGGCGCTCGCGCCTGAACAGATCGAACGACAGGTCACCTACCCGATTGAAACCGCCATGGCCGGCATTCCCGGCCTGACCACGACCCGATCCCTCAGCCGAAACGGCTTCAGCCAGGTCACGGTCATCTTTACCGACCAGACCGACATCTATTTCGCGCGCCAGCAGGTCGCCGAACGGCTCGCGGGCGCCCGGGAGGCCATGCCTGACGGGGTGGAGCCGACCATGGCCCCGATCACCACGGGCCTCGGTGAAGTGCTGATGTGGACGATCGACTACAAGCCGTTCAACAGTCAGAACCTCGCCAAGCCTGGCGAGCCGGGCTGGCAGGCCGGCGGAGCCTATCTGACGCCCGAAGGCGATCTGCTCTCGACCCCGCAGCAGCGCGCCACCTATCTGCGTACCGTACAGGACTGGATCGTCGCGCCGCAAATGCGGACCGCCCCCGGTCTCGCGGGCGTCGACACCGTCGGCGGCTATGTGAAGGAGTATGCGGTCCGTCCGGACGCGGCGCGCCTTTCCGCCTACGGCCTGGGCATGGGCGACCTTATCCAGGCTCTTGATCGCGCCAACACCCAGGCCGGCGCGGGCTATATCCAACGCGCTGGCGAAGCTCTGACGGTCCGCACCGACGCCCTGGCCTCAACCGTGGAGGACCTGGCTCAGGCGCCGGTCGTCAACCGGAACGGCCTGATCGTGCGGGTCGCCGATGTCGCCACGGTCGAGATCGGCCAGGCTCCGCGCCTGGGCGGCGCCAGCCGTGACGGCCACGAGGCCGTGCTCGGTACGGCGCTGATGATCGCGGGCGGCAACAGCCGCACCGTGGCCCAGGCGGCCGGGGAGCGTCTTGAGGAAGTTCGCAAGACGCTGCCCGCGGGGATCGAGGCGGTAACGGTTCTCGACCGTAGCGCCCTGGTCAACTCGACAATTTCGACGGTGGCGCGCAACCTCACCGAGGGCGCGCTTTTGGTCATCGTCGTTCTGTTCCTGCTGCTCGGCAACATTCGTGCGGCCAGCATCACAGCGCTGATGATCCCGATCAGCTTCCTGTTCGCCGTCATCGGCATGAACCGGTTCGGCATCAGTGGAAACCTGATGAGCCTGGGCGCGCTGGACTTCGGCCTTCTGGTCGATGGCGCGGTCATCGTCGTGGAAAGCACCCTCCTGATGCTATCGCAACGGCGGATCGATCTGGGACGGGCCCTGACCCGTCGGGAACGCCTTGATGTCGCCGTGGCCGCAGCTCGCAAGATGGTCAAGCCGGCCGCCTTCGGTCAGCTGATTATCCTGCTCGTCTTCACTCCCCTGCTGATGCTTGAGGGCGTCGAGGGCAAGACGTTCGTCCCCATGGGCGCGACGGTCATGCTGGCGCTCGTCGGCGCCTTCATCTTCTCCTTCACCTTCGTGCCGGCGATGACGGCCTTGCTGGTGCGGGATCCCAAGAAGGTCGAGACCGACGAACACGGCCAGGCCCACGAACACGAAACCTTCCTGCTCCGCCACGCGCGGCGTTGGATCCAGCCGGCCATCCGCGCCGCCGTCGATCGTCCGAAGATCGTTTTGATCTCGGCGCTCGGCGCGGTCGTTGTCGGTGGTCTGGCTTTCTCGTCCCTGGGGAGGGAGTTCATCCCCACCCTGGACGAAGGCGACATCGCCATGCAGGCGCTGCGGGTTCCCTCGGCGTCGCTGGAACAGTCCCTCGCCATGCAGATGGCGTTGGAACGGGTCATCACCGCCCAGCCGGAAGTCGAGACCATGTTCTCCAGGACCGGCACCGCCGAGGCGGCCGTCGACCCGATGCCGCCCAACATTTCGGACAGCGTCATCGTTCTGAAAGACCGCAAGGACTGGCCTGATTCCGGTCTCGAGAAGGAAGCCCTTCTCGAGCGCTTCGAAGATCTGGCCAATCAGCAGATCGGCAACAACTTCGAGTTTAGCCAACCCATCGAACTTCGCTTCAACGAACTGATCTCAGGCGTGCGGACCGACCTCGCGGTCATGGTCTATGGCGACGACTTCGACACCATGCAGCGGGTCGCGGATCAGGTGGCCGGCGCGCTGCGCCAGACCACGGGCTCCGCCGACGTTCGCGTCGAACAGGCGTCCGGCTTGCCCACCCTGACGGTCAGCGTCGATCGGTTCGCGGCGGCCAGCTACGGCCTGTCCGCAGCCGACGTCTCCGAAGCGGTCTCGGCCGCCATCGGCGGCGCGGAGGCCGGCCGGATCTTCGAGGGCGATCGTCGCTTCGACGTCGTCGTCCGCCTACCGGACGATGCACGCAACGATCCGGCGGCGCTCGCGGCCCTGCCCATCGTCTCTGCGACGGGCGTGACCGTGCCTCTGTCCTCGGTGGCTCGCATCCAGAGCGCCGAGGGGCCGAACCAGATCAGCCGCAACGACGGCAGCCGACGGATGGTGGTCCAGGCCAACGTCCGCGGCCGGGATCTGGGCGGCTTCGTCACCGACGCGCAAGCGAAGGTCGATCAGATCCAGCTCCCGCCAGGCGTCCGCCTGACCTGGGGCGGTCAGTTTGAGAACCTCAAACGCGCCGAACAACGCCTGGGCCTGGTTATTCCGATCGTCTTCGTTTTGATCGGGGTGCTGCTGTTCATGGCCCTGGGGTCGTTCTCCGAGGCTGGGCTGGTCTTCGCCTGCGTGCCCTTGGCCCTGATCGGTGGAGCCTTGGCGCTTCTCCTGCGAGGGATGCCGTTCTCGGTGTCTGCGGCCGTTGGCTTCATCGCCGTCTCGGGTGTGGCGACCCTGAATGGACTTGTTCTGATGCAGGCCATTCGCGAGCGATTGCAGGCGGGGCTCGCGCCCCGGGACGCGGCGATCGAAGGGGCGTCCAGCCGATTGCGTGCGGTGTTGACGACAGCCTTGGTCGCCATCGTCGGCTTCATCCCGATGGCCCTCGCCCACGGCGCGGGGGCCGAGGTGCAGAAGCCTCTGGCGACTGTCGTCATCGGCGGCCTCCTGACCGCGACAGCCCTGACCTTGCTGGTCCTGCCGACCTTCGCGGCCAAGGCGGTGCGTCACCGCAAGGACGAGGGGGTGGAGGATTGATTGCTCGCACTCAGGATGACCGTCAGCAGCGACGCACGTTGCTGACGGTTCTCGCGCTCAACGCGGGCCTGGCATTAGCTCTTGGGATCGGCGGCCTGTCCGCCGATTCCAGCGCTTTGCTGGCCAACGCGGTGGACAACGCCTCGGACGCTGCTGTCTATCTGATCAGCTTTCTCGCGATCGGTCGGCCCGTTTCGTGGAAGCGGGGGGCGGCGCGCCTTTCGGGCGTCATGCTCCTCATCTTCGGCGCTGGCGTCCTTCTCGACGCGGGTCGTCGGTTCCTCATCGGGACCGAACCGATCGGCCCGACCATGATGGGGCTCGCGGTCGTTGCGGCGATCATCAACCTGATCTGCCTGCAGTTGATCCGCCGCCAGCACAGCGCCGACGTCAACATGAAGGCTGCTGAGACGTTCAGCTTCAACGACTTCGCCTCCAACGGAGGCATCCTCGTCGCCGGGGCGTTGGTGCTCTGGCTCGGCCAGGCGTGGCCGGACCTCGTCGTCGGCGTCCTCGTGGCCGCCATCGCGTTGAAGGGCGGCGTGGACATCCTGCGCGATGCGGCTAAGGATCGTCCGGATGAGGGGGAGGCGCAATGATGCCGCTCGATCCCTCCGACGACGTCTCGAGCGTCTCCAAACCCGCAAGCCCTGCTTCGTCCGGCTCATCACTTCCTGATGACGCCTGTCGATCAGCGGTCGATATCCAATCCGTTCAACGATGGCGCAAGGCGGGCATTCTCGTCGGGGGCCTGCTTCTTGTCGTCTGCGCGGCGCTCGTCACATCCTGGCCCTTGCTCGAACATCCTGTCGAGCATCTGGGCCTGATCGCCATCATGGTTTGCATCATCGGTCGGGCTTGGTGTTCCCTTTACATCGGTGGCCGGAAGAAACAGGAGATCATATCCGCAGGACCGTATTCGGTCAGCCGCAATCCGCTGTACGTCTTCAGCTTCATCGGCGCGTTTGGCATCGGCGCCCAGTCCGGCAGCCTTAGCGTCGGTTTGGTCTTCGGATTAGCCTGCTGGGTGGTGTTTCGCATCGTGGTCGGCCGCGAAGAACGCTTCCTCTCCGACGCCTTTGGACACGACTACCAAGCTTACCGTGAGCGCACCCCTCGGTTCCTGCCCAAGCTCTCCCTATGGCGCGACGAGGCGGAAATCATGATCCGGCCGGTATTCTTCGTCCGCACGGTGCGCGACGGCTTCGTCTTTCTCCTAGCGCTTCCGCTTTTCGAAGCGATTGAGCAGCTCCAGCGGCTCGGGGGCTTTAATGCCGTCGTGCCCGTGCCCTGAGGTCGGGAGAACCGGGATGACCACCTGCGAGCGGATCGCGCTGGAACCCGCTGGCCCGGCGCGCCTTCGCCCGTGTCGCTATCCCGCCCCCTCGATCGCGGCGGTCGCCGCAAGCAGCCGCGATTCCCAACCCGCAACGGGACCCTATTTATGACCAGCACAACACTGCCGGACCATCCCCACACCGAGTCCGAGGAGCACGATCACGGTGGCGTTCTAGGCTCCAATACGGAGCTGATCTTCGCCCTGACAAGTGGCCTTGCTCTGGGCCTTGGATTCGCCCTCGAGAAACTCGCAACGGGCCTTCCCGCTTGGATTCCCCTCGCCCTCTTCCTGATCGCCTACATCTTCGGCGGCTTTTTTACGGTGCGAGAAGCGTTCGAGAACCTCCGCCAGAAGCGCTTCGAGATCGATACCTTGATGCTCGTCGCAGCCGCAGGTGCGGCGGCGCTCGGGGCCTGGGCCGAAGGCGCTCTCCTGCTGTTTCTGTTCAGCATCGGCCACGCGCTCGAACACTACGCCATGGGCCGCGCCAAACGCGCGATCGAGGCCCTGGCCGAGCTTGCCCCCCGGACAGCCCATGTGCGACGCGACGGACAGGTCGTCGAATTGCCTGTCGAAGATCTGGTCGTCGGCGACACCGTGGTGGTGCGTCCAAACGAACGACTGCCCGCTGATGGCTTTGTCGTGGTCGGCACCACAAGCATCAACCAAGCCCCCGTGACCGGCGAAAGCATGCCTGTCGACAAGCAGCCCGTCGCGGATCCCGAGGCGGCGCGGGCGAGACCGGCCCAGGTCGGATCGCCGTCTCTCGTCTTCGCGGGCACCATCAATGGCTCAGGCGCCATCGAGATTGAGACGACCCGCACATCGAGCGACACCACCCTGGCCAAGGTGGTTCGGATGGTGAGTGAGGCCGAGACGCAGAAGTCGCCGACCCAGCGCTTCACGGACAGGTTCGAACGCATCTTCGTGCCTGTGGTGCTGGCGCTCGCCTTTGTCCTGCTGTTCGCCTGGGTCGTCGTCGATGAGCCGTTCCGCGACAGCTTCTATCGCGCCATGGCCGTGCTGGTCGCCGCGAGTCCTTGCGCGCTCGCCATCGCCACCCCGAGCGCCGTCCTATCGGGCGTCGCCCGTGCGGCGCGCGCCGGTGTCCTGATCAAGGGCGGCGCGCCGTTGGAGAACCTCGGCTCGCTCAACGCCATCGCCTTCGACAAGACCGGCACCCTGACCGAGGGACGGCCGCGGATCACCGACGTCATGACGGTGCGCGGGACGAAGGAGGGCGATCTTCTGGCGGTCGCTGTGGCGGTCGAACGGCTCAGCGACCACCCGTTGGCGGAGGCCATCGCGCGCGACGGTGGCGCACGCTTGCGCGATACGATCATCCCGGCCGCGATCGACCTCAAGAGCCTGACGGGCAAGGGCGTGACCGCCCAGCTGCACGGCGAGACGATCTGGATAGGGAAGCCGGAGATGTTCGGCGTCGATGGCGTAGCGCCGCTCGGCGACGAAACAACCTCTGTCGTCGCTCAATTGCGACTGCAGGGTCGAACCCTGATGGTGGTGCGACGCGGCACGCGCGATCTCGGTGTCATTGGGCTTCTTGATACGCCTCGCCCAGCGGCGCGGCCGACGCTGACCGCTCTTCGCGCCCTCGGCATCGGGCGAATGATCATGATCTCGGGCGATCACCAGAAGGCCGCACAGGCGATCGCCGGACAGGTCGGCCTGACAGAGGCTTGGGGCGACCTCATGCCCGAGGACAAGGTTGACGCCATCAAACGCCTTCGCGCTGACGGCAAGATCGCCATGGTCGGCGACGGGGTGAACGACGCCCCGGCCATGGCCACGGCGACCGTCGGTATCGCGATGGGCGCGGCTGGCTCCGATGTTGCGCTTGAGACCGCCGACGTCGCCCTGATGTCGGACGACCTGTCGCAGCTGCCCTTCACCGTCGGTCTCAGCCGACAGACGCGGCGCATCATTCTCCAGAATCTCTACGTCAGTCTCGGAATCGTCGCCTTCCTTGTGCCGGCGACGATCCTCGGCCTTGGCATCGGCCCTGCCGTGGCGCTCCACGAGGGGTCGACCCTGCTGGTGGTGTTCAACGCTCTGCGCCTGCTCGGCTACCACGACCGAACGGCGCCCATCCTTCCCAGTGCAATCCCGGCCGCCCCCGTGGCCCCGCCGGCTCTCTCGAGGACATCGTCATGAAGCGTTTCGGATGGATTTCCGTCATCGCCGTCTTTCTCGCCCTGTCGGCCTTCGCCTTCGGGATGATCTCGCGGCAAACCCGCGAGGTCCCTGCGGCGCCGTCGGCGGCTGACTCTCGCCCGAGCGACACCGAGGCAAGCCACGCTGGCGAGACCACGGACAGCCCATCGACTCGCGCCTATCGCGAGGCCAGCGCGAAGATGCACCAGGCCATGAGCATCAACTACACGGGCGACGCCGACATCGACTTCCTGCGCGGAATGATCGCCCACCACGAGGGTGCGCTCGCAATGGCCCAGGTCGCCGTCGAGCATGGCGAAGCCCGCGACGTGCGCAGTCTGGCCGATGAGATCATCGCGGCCCAGGAATCCGAAATTGTCCGGATGAGAATCCTTCTTGCGCGCCATGAGGACACGCCCGCGCCCAACGCAAGGCCCTGACGCATGGCCGGCAAACGCTTCACCGTGCGCGGCCGGAGCATTCGTTGGCGGGAAGGCCGCTATCGCCAACGAGGTAGGCGGCGGCTCCAGGCGCGCCCGCTGAAGCCACGGCCCGTGCTCGATACGCTCGTCGCCATCGGGGTCAGCCTGTTCGCAGGAGGCCTGGTCTTCTGCATGGCCCTTCTGCTGCTGGGCGCACACAAGGTGCCGCTGCATTTTGGGTACGGGGCCATTCTGGGCGGCGTGATCGGCTGCTCGTTTGTGTTTGGACCCCGCGATAGGCCAGGACTGATGGTCGTCGGAGGCTTGGTCGTCGTTTGGGTTTTGGGAACGGCCGTTCTCTACGCTTCGCGAGACCAGATCGTCCTGCGTCCACATGAGCACCGCAGCGCCGCCGCCGGGTCTGCGCCACGGAAGGCTGACTGAATGCCCGAAGCCGCGCTGACCGAGCCGTCGCCTCGCCCCATCCGGATCGCGCGCGGCGGCTGGCTGGACGCGCTGCGTTTTATCGTAGGGGCGCTGATCATCCTCTACCATTTCCGCGAGGCCGCGCCTGTGCCTCTCGGACAACTGCATCCAGTCTTCGAGCGCGGCTATCTGCTCACCGACTTCTTCATCATCGACTCCGGCTATGTCCTGGCCCGCATCTACGGTGATCGCCTCGCGTCCGGACAGGCCTCGCTGCGCGCCTATGCGCGCCAGCGCCTGCTGCGGGTCATTCCGGCCCACCTGGCGGTCAGCCTCGTTCTGGTGCTGCTCGTCGGCGGCGCCGCCCTGGCCGGGATCGCGCCCAGCAATCCGCGCTGGTTCGACTGGTCGCAACTGCCCGCGCAGGTGCTACTGGTCCAGGCCTATGGCGTGCCGGGCGGGCAGGGGTGGAACGCCCCGACCTGGACCCTCTCGGCCCTGATCGGCTGCTATCTCCTGCTGCCCTGGATCTGCCGCGCTCTGTGGCGCTGGCCGCCGGTCGCAGTGGTGATCGGCGCGACGCTCCTCGTCGTCGCCGCCGATATCGCCGCTTCGCTGTGGCTCGGCGATCCGATCTACCGCCTGCCGATGCGCTACGGCATCCTGCGCGCCCTGCCGCTCTTCCTGCTCGGGGTCGCGGCGGCCTTCTACGGTTCGCGGGTCTGTGTCGCGCCACACCGGGCCAGGGCGATCGGCCTCGCCGCCGCCTTCGCGCTCGTGGGGCTGCAGGCCTTCGGCGCCTTCAGCCTGCTGTCGCTGGGCCTGATGACCGTGATCATCTGGGCCGCCGGCGCCGTGCCGGTGCGCAGTCCTTCACGGATGATCGAGCATTTGGCCCTTATGTCTTTCTCGATGTTCCTCACCAATGAGGTGAGCCGCATCGTCTGGTTCGGCTTGCTCGACGCCTTGGGACAGGAGGCCTGGTCGTCCGACGTTCGCTGGGTCCTGTGGGCCATCGGCTTGGTCGGGGCGTTCGTGGCCGCCGCCGTGTTTCGCTACGGCTTCGACCGACCGGTCCAGACCTGGCTTAGTCCGTCCCGACGACCGGGGTCGACCCGAAGGTCGGCCGCCGCCACGGAACGGGCCGTGGAATTGGGCGGCCCCGGCGTCGCCGCGCCCGGGCGCCCGGGGCAGGCCGCCATCGACCCGCCCCGGGCTTGATCAGGGGCGCGGCTCAGTGCTTGTGGGCCCGGACCCCCGCGGCCGCCTCCGGCTCTGTCTGGGGGGCCAGATCCCGGGCCGCGCCGGGGCGCTGCGGGCGGCAGGCCGGACACAGACCCTGGCCTTCGAGCGTGATCCGTTCGATCTCGTAGCCCGCCGCTGTCGCGGCCGCGCCCAGCGACGCCATGCCGGACGAAGGGATCTGGCGACAGAAGCCGCAACAGTCGCACAGAAGAAAAACCGCAGGCGAACCGAGGCGTTCGGGATCGCAGGCCACATAGGCCTTGAGGCTGGAAAGACGATGGATCAGACCGTGAGTTTCGAGGAACTGCAGCGCCCGATAGACCGTAGCCGGCTTCGCGACGCGAGCATCCTGGTGATACGTCGCCACGAGATCATAGGCCTTAGCCGGAGCGCCCGCGACGAGCAGGAGCTCCAGCACCCTGCGCCGGGGGCGCGTCAGCTTATCCCCGGTGGCGGCGACGCTGGCGGCGGCAGCGTCCAGGGCGCGTTCCACCTGTGCGGCCGTTGGCGGCGCGGTCTCACGGTCGTGCGGACAAGGCGAGGTCATCGAGGGGCTGGGCCCGCCTCCAGGGTTCGTCGGACGGCGCTCTCCACTCCAAGGGAACGGCGGGCTCATTTTTTAGCTTGCACCTACAGTCGCTGGAGGAGGTAGCCTTGCCCTATAGAGATCACAAGGAACAGACATGACGGCGCAACCCCTCGAAAGCCGATACCGGGTCACCGGCATGGATTGCGCCAGCTGCGGCCGCAAGATCGACACGGCGATCCGCAGGCTGCCGGGCGTCGAGGACGTCTCGGTGGCGGTGCAGACCGGCGTGCTCAAGATCCGGCATGGCGGAGACCTCGCCGACGAGGCGGTCCTGCAGCAACTGCGCAACCTCGGCTACATCGGAGAAGCGGCCGCGCCGACGTCCGGAGCCGTCGCTGCGGCGGCGGGCCCACCTCCGGCGGCCGCCCGGGCCGGGGGCGCCCCGTGGTGGTGGACCGGCAAGGCCCGCCTCACCGCGCTCTGCGGCCTGGCGCTGTTGTCCGCCTATGGACTGGGCACGCTGTTCCCCTCCCTCGAACGATACGCCTTCCTCGCCGCCCTGGCCGTGGGGCTGATTCCGATCGCGTCGCGCGCCTTTTCGGCGGCGCGCCACGGCACGCCCTTCTCCATCGAAATGCTGATGACCATCGCCGCCGTCGGCGCCGTCTTCATCGGGGCCGCGGAAGAGGCCGCCGCCGTCGTCCTGTTGTTCCTGGTCGGCGAGATGCTCGAAGGGGTGGCGGCCGGACGCGCGCGCAAGAGCATCCAGGGGCTCGCCGCCCTCGTGCCCAAGACCGCCTTCGTCGAGGCGGACGGGGTGACCACGGAGGTCGCCGCCGAGACCGTGGCGGTGGGCGCGATCATCCTGGTCCGGCCCGGAGACCGCGTTCCGGCGGACGGCGAGATCATCGAGGGCGCGGGAGACCTCGACGAGGCCCCGGTGACGGGCGAGAGCGTGCCCAGGCGCAAGGTCGTGGGCGATCCTGTGTTCGCCGGCACGATTAACGGCGGCAGCGTCCTGCGGGTGCGCGTGACGGCCTCGGCCTCGGACAACACCATCGCCCGGGTGGTGCGTCTCGTCGAGGAGGCGCAGGAATCGAAATCGCCGACCGAACGCTTCATCGACCGCTTCTCGAAAATCTACACGCCGGGCGTGCTCGTGTTCGCCGCCCTCGTCGCGGTCACGCCGCCGCTGCTGTTCGGCGGGACGTGGAGCGAATGGATCTACAAGGGTCTCGCCGTGCTGCTGATCGGCTGCCCCTGCGCCCTCGTCATCTCCACCCCGGCCGCCATCGCCGCCGGCCTGTCGGCGGGCGCCCGGCGCGGCCTGCTCATGAAGGGCGGGGCCGTGCTGGAAACGCTGGGCAAGATCACGGCGATCGCCTTCGACAAGACGGGGACCCTGACCGCCGGCAAGCCCGTCGTCACCGACGTCGTCGCCGGAACGCGGGACGCCTCCCTCCTGCTGACGCTGGCGGCCGCGCTGGAAACGGGATCGAGCCATCCGCTCGCCCTCGCCATCCTCGCCCGAGCCGAGGCGGATAAGATCACGGCGCCACCGTCGTCGGCCACCCAGGCCATTGCGGGGGAGGGCGTAGAAGGCGAGGTCGGCGGCGAACGCATCTTCCTCGGCTCGCCGCTGGCCGCGGCCCGACGCGCGCCGATCACGCCGGCGCAGGACGCGACCATCGCCGCTCTGAACGCCGAGGGCAAGACGGTTTCCGTCCTTGTCGTCGAGGAGGGCGTCGCCGGCTTCCTCGCCATGCGCGACGAGGCGCGGCCCGACGCGGTTCAGGGGCTGGCTGACCTCAAGGGGCGGGGCATCCGCACCGTCATGCTGACGGGCGACAACCGCCGCACGGCGGAGGCGGTCGCAGCCGCGCTGGGCCTCGAGCCCCGGGCCGAGCTGCTGCCGCAGGACAAGCTGGTGATCGTCAAGGCGCTTCAGGCCGAGGGTCTGGTGGTCGCCAAGGTTGGGGACGGCATCAACGACGCCCCGGCCCTGGCCCAGGCGGATGTCGGCATCGCCATGGGCGGCGGCACCGACGTGGCCCTGGAGACGGCGGACGCCGCCGTCCTGCACGGCCGGGTCAGGGACATTCCCGACATGATCGCCTTGTCCCGCGGAGTGATGGGCAATATCCGGCAGAACATCACCATCGCCTTGGGCTTGAAGGCGGTGTTCCTGGTCACCACCGTGATCGGGGTGACGGGCCTGTGGCCCGCCATCCTCGCTGACACCGGAGCCACGGTCCTGGTCACCGCCAACGCCATGCGCCTGCTGCGCTGGACGCCGCGTCGTCAACCGTCGTGACTGCCGGCGGTGCGCCTTCTCAGGCCCCGTTGTGGCGACCGAACACGCGGGTCGAACCGTCGTTGAGGATCAGGACGGTCGCATAGGGTTCGCGCCCGGCGGCCTCCATGCCCGGCGAGCCCGCCGGCATGCCGGGCGCGCTTAGTGCGCGGGCGGCGGGGCGTTCGCCGAGCAGCCGCTCGACATCGCTCGACGGAACATGGCCCTCGATGGCGTAGGCGCCGACCACCGCTGTGTGGCACGAGGCGAGGCGGTCCGGAATGCCATGCCGGGCCCGGATCGGGGCGAGATCCTCGCGCTCGACGACCTCGACGTTCCAGCCCGCCTGGCGCATGTGGGCGATCCAGCCGCCGCAGCAGCCGCACCATGGCGTCTTGTAGGCGATCATCCGTTTCGGGGGCGCGGCGAGGGCCGGGCCGGCCACGGCGACCAGGGGCAGGCCGAACACGAGGGTCCGGCGGGACAAGCGCGGGCGAGTTTGAACCAAAGTGAGCGCTCCTTGGGAGTCCAAATCCCACCATGGCGGGCGCGGGCCGGTTTGGCGACGGGCGCAGTTGTCGCGCCCTGACCTGACGTCGCCCAGGCGTTGAGCGCCGGCTAAGTCCGCCCATATCGCAGCGGAACCTCTGGTAGAAGGCCCGCACCCGCCCGGGCAGGACACAGCCCCCTGCTCGGCCGGCCCGGCCAAGCGAATCCGTTCGCCTGAGGCGCCCGGGGTCTCGCAACCATGCCTTCGCTGACGTATCGCGACCGTACGAGGCCGGTCACGCAAGCGCTGATCCCCGTGGAATGGTCATGGGCGACGGGATTGAGGAGCCGGCGGAAGCCGGAGGCGAAGCGTCCGCTGCGGCGAACCGTGGCGTCGAGAGCTAGCCCGCCGACGCTTGCGGGGCCCCGAAGGCGCCAAAAACTGCATGTGAGCGGCAACGGCCTCCGCCCGGCCGTATAAGGCGCAACACGGCGCGCGCGACCAACAGGCTGACTTTTCGCGCGGGCCCGCTCGCGAAGACGAGCCTTCGGCCCTCGAGGGCAGCGAGGACGAGGCCGGCCCGGCGCGCCCGGGCCGACGCATTACGTCCCTGGCTCAAGACCAGCGCCTCTCTGTTCCGGAGCCCGCCGACCCCACAATCTCGGTTGCGCCGCCGATTGTAGATGAACTCGCGGGCAAGTGCGGAGATCCAAATCGCAAGCGGTTCAGTGATCCGTGGTCGAATGCATGTGAGCTTGAGGTCGCCGGCCGGCCCCTGATGTCCGGTCCACCGCATTTCCACATGATCTCGGCTCGGCGAAGTACGGGTTTGACGAGGTCGGGAGGCGTCGCCGTTCGGAACATCGTCCCGGCGCCGGGGTTGGATCCCGATCACCCGAGGGAGCCTCCGATGCAAATCCAACCAATGATCAGCACCCACCCCGACGTACGCGGCAGCGTGAACGACAGCCTCATTCGCGCGATCGAAGCGGGCTACGGCTGCGCCGCCGTATGCCGCATCTGCGCTGACGCCTGCCTGGCCGAGGAGATGGTCAGGGACCTGACCCAGTGCATCCGGCTCGATCTCGACTGCGCCGATGTCTGTCTGGCTACGGCCGGGCTCGCCGTGCGGCGCGCCGGCAGCAACGAGGCCTTGATCAAGCGCATGCTCGAGACCTGCGCCGAGGCTTGCGCCGACTGCGCCATCGAGTGCGAGAAGCACGCCGAGATGCACGAGCATTGCCGTATCTGCGCCGAAGAATGCCGGCGTTGCGAAGATGCTTGCCGCGAGGCGGCCGCGTCGATCAGGCCTTCACGGCACTGAGGCTGACCGCTGTCATCGGCACAGGGTCGTAGCTTCGACGCTAGCTCGAGCCCAGCTCATCAATCACCGGGCACCTAACCCGTCCGCCTTCACTGCAGTCGGCCACAGCCTGCCTCAGCACTTTCCGTAGCCTCTGCAGATCCTCGATCTTGGCGTCCACGCTGGCGATGTGGTCTTGGGCCATGTCGCGGACTTCGCAGCACGCCTGAACGCCCGGCTCGCTCAGCGCGATCAGGCGCCGAATGGCGTCGATGCCGAAGCCCAGTTCGCGCGACCGGCGGATGAAGCGCAGACGCTGGGCGTGTTCCGGCTCATAGCTGCGGTGGCCGCCCTCGGTCCGGGCCGGCGCGGGCATCAGCCCGATACGTTCGTAGTAGCGCACCGTTTCCAGGTTCACCCCGGCGCTGTCAGCGAGGCGCCCGATCGTCAAACTTCGTGCGGACATGGCTCTTGATCCCGTAGCGGCTACGGGTTGTAGCCTGTAGCAGAAATCGAACGGGAGGTCCTATGGCCATCGATTACGACCGGCCCCGCATGCCCGAGGTCGCCATCAGCGCCTCGGCCGCCCTCGGCGGTGTCGCCTCGGTGTTCGCCTGGGCCGCGTGCTGCGTGTTGCCTCTGGCTCTGTCCGTGGCGGGCGTATCCTTCGCCGGCGCCGCGGTCATCGCGGGTGCGCGGAACTGGCTGACGCTTCTGGCCGCCGTCATCCTGGCCGCGGGCTGGCTGCTGCATTGGCGTCGCCTGCGGATGTGTCGGAAAGACGGGGCCTGCCGCCACCCTTCGCGGCTCGCCTTCTGGCTGCTGGTGATCGCCAGTCTGCTGATCGTCCTTTCCATGGCCTGGCAGCCGTACATCGAGCCGTGGGTCATGCCGCGACTGGCGGCCATGCGATGACCCGGGCCATCGTTCTAGACTCGACGCTGACCTGCCCGGATTGCGGTCATGTTGCGACGGAGACCATGCCCACCGACGCCTGCATCTGGTTTTACGATTGTCTCGGCTGCGGCGTGAAGCTGAAGCCCCTACCCGGCGACTGCTGCGTGTTCTGCTCCTATGCCGACGTGCCGTGTCCGCCGATCCAGGTAGATGGCAAGGGGTGTTGCAGCTAGGCTACGGCGGCATTGCTGCATTCCCGGAGTTCGCCGTGACCGACCACGCCACGCCCAACCTACCGTCGCGGGATTTCGAAGTTACGTCCCAGTTCTACACTCGACTGGGCTTCGACCAGGACTGGCGCGACAAAGGCTGGATGATCCTGAAAAGAGGCGGTTTGACGCTGGAGTTCTTCCCGCATCCGGACGTGGATCCGCTGACCAGCAACTTCGGCTGCTGCCTGCGGCTGGACGACCTGGACGGGTTTTACGCAGGGTGCGTCGTTTCAGGATTGCCGGAAACCAGCTGGGGCCACCCCCGCCTGCACGCGCCGAAGCTTGAGGAGTCGGGACTGCGGATCGGCGCGCTCATCGACCCGGACGGAAACTTGATCCGCCTTATCCAGAACTGAGGCGTCCGGCGGCTCCCCCACGGGAAACCGCCGGAAACCATCGATGCGACGATCAGTTGTGGTCGGCGTGGCCCTGAGGCGCGGGCGTATCCGACGGCGCCGGGGCGGGCGGCGTCGGCTCGGGCGGGGCGGGCTCGGTCTTCATCTCGTCGCAGCAGCTCATGGCGGCGTCCGCGGCCATGTCCTTGCAGCACTCGCAGCCCTCGGCGGCGAGGGCCGCGCCGGCGCTCAGGGTCACGATCGCGCCGGCGGCGGCCAGCAGGTTGGAAACTTTCATCGTCGTTCTCCTAGTGAATCATGAAGCTGACGGAGCCGGACATCTTGTGACCGTCCGGGCCTTCGGCGGTCCAGGCGGCAGTGTAGGTGCCCGGCGCGAGGCGCGGAAGAGCCACGCCGACGGTGGCGGCGGCCGGTGCGGCGGGGACAGTGACGTCGACCGGAGCCTGCCCCTCGGCGGAGAGGGCGACGGTCTTGAGGACCATGGCGTGGGGGAAGGTGACGCTGAACCGCTCGGGCGACCCCTGGGTCATCGCGCCATTCGCAGGGACGGTCGTGATGCCAGATTGGGGCACAGCGGCCTGGGCCGGCATAGCGTGACCCGCATGCGGGTCCTGGGCGGCGGCGGCGCCAGCGAACGCGAGGGCGGCGGTGACAACGAGAGTGCGGATCATCATGGGGTGGTCTCCTTCGGTTAGAACCAGGCCTTGAGGCCGACGACGAAGCGGGTGTCGTCGGTCTCGCCGCCTCGGGCCTCGATGTAGTCGGCGGTATCGCCGAACGCGCGGCTCCACTCGATGCCGACATAGGGGGCGAACTCCTTGCGGAATTCGTAGCGCAGTCGCAGGCCCGCCTCGATCGAGGACAGGCCCGAACCGATCTCCAGTTCCGGAATGTCGCTGGCTGAAGCGTCGATTTCGAGGCGGGGCTGAAGGATCAGGCGCTGGGTGATGCGCTGGTCGTATTCGGCCTCGACGCGGGCGGTCAGGTCGCCGTCGGTCGACAGGAAGGCGGCGGCGTCGACTTCCCACCAATGGGGCGCCAGGCCCTGCAGGCCGAGGACCAGATGCGTGGTGTCCTCGCCGTCGGGCCGGAAGTCCTGACGCACGCCGGCCTGAACGTCCCAGAAGGGCGTGACCGCGCGGCTGTAGAGCGCCTGGACTTCAGCCTCCTCGAGCTCGCCGCCGAAGTCGCCTTCGCCCTCGGACTTCCACCAGAAGCGATTGATGTCGCCGCCCGTCCAGCCCTGGACGTCCCAGAGGTAGGTCTCGCCGTCGTCGCCGAAGCCGGCTTCGAGGCGATCGAGAATGACGGCCGTGGTGCGGACGTCGCCGTTTTCGTGAATCAGGGTCCGGCGAGAGGCGGCCATGGCCTCGGCGCCGAAGACGAGATCGGCGGCGTGGGCAGGGCCGGCCAGGGCGGCGGCCGGGAGCGGGTCCTCCGGAGGACGGCCGGGATTGTCGGCGCTGGTCGCCACATCGGGCGGCCCCATGCTCATGGTCGACATGTCATGCCCGGCGTGAGGGTCGGTCTGCGCGGGCGACATGGCCGACATGTCGTGGCCCGCGTGCGGATCAGCCTGGCCGGGCGTCGCCGCCGGCATCTGGTGTCCCGCGTGCGGGTCTACGGGCGCGGGCTGCGCCGGCATCTGGTGGCCTGCATGCGGATCCGCGGCGGGCGGCGTCTGCGCGGGCGGCATGACGTGACCGGCGTGCGGATCCTGCGCCGGTCGGGCCGGCGCCTGTGGCGTGGGCCGCGGTGCTGGCGCGGGGCGTGTCGGCGCCGCGGTCGCCGGCATAGTGTGGCCCGTGTGAGTGTCCTGGGCCTGGGCGCTGAAGGCGCTGACGGCGAGCACCAGCGGGGCGAGGGCGACGGCGAGGCGGCTCATGACGCGGCTCCGTCCATGGGCCGCACCGTCACAACATTGAACATGCCGGCGTGCATGTGCATCAGCATGTGGCAGTGGAAGGCCCAGTCGCCGGGCGCGTCGGCGGTCAGATCGAAGGTCACCTTGCCGCCGGGCGCGACGTTGACCGTATGCTTGAGGGGCTGGTGACCGGTGGGTCCGCCGGTCACCAGTTCAAAGAAATGACCATGCAGATGGATCGGGTGGGCCATCATGGTGTCGTTGACCAGGGTCACCCGCACCCGCTCGTTGCGCTCGAAGCGGATCGGTTCGACCAGTTCGCTGAACTTTCGGCCGTCGAAGCCCCACATGAACCGCTCCATGTTGCCTGTCAGGTGGATCTCCATCGTCCGAGACGGGGGGCGCGGGTCCTTGTTCGGCTGGAGCGACACCAGGTCGGTGTAGACGAGGACGCGATGATCGACTGTAGTGAGACCGATCGGACGCTCACCCAGACGGTTGGCGGGATCCATGGCGATCGCATCGACGCCGACGCCCACCGCCATGTCGGGCGGAGCGTTCTCGGGATCGCGCATGTTCATGCCCGACATGGACATCCCGGCCATCTCGCCGGCCGCGGGCGCGTTCTGGGCCGGAGCCGCGTGGTCCATGCCGGCCATCGCGCCATGATCCATACCGGACATGTCGGCCATCGCGCCGTGATCCATTCCGCCCATGCCCATGTCGCGCATGGTGAGGTTCGGGACCTCTCGCAGGGGAGGGACCTCGGCGGTCATGCCCAGGCGCGGCGCCAGGGTCGCCCGGCCCATGCCGGACCGGTCGATGGCTTCGGAGACGATGGTGTAGGCGCGGTCCTCGGTCGGCTGGACGATGACGTCGTAGGTCTCGGCGACCGAAATCTGGAACTCGTCCGTCTCGACCGGGCGCACGTTCTCGCCGTCGGCCTGCACCACGGTCATCGGCAAGCCCGGGATGCGAACGTTGAAGATGGACATGGCCGACGCGTTGATGATGCGCAGCCGCACCCGCTCGCCGGGCCGGAACAGGCCGGTCCAGTTCTCCTGCGGTCCATGGCCGTTGATCAGATAGGTGTAGGTCGACCCGCTGACGTCGAGGATGTCGCGCGGGTCCATCCGCATCTGGCCCCACATGCGCCGTTCCTCCAGGCTCATGCGGTCGCTGCCGTCCATGAGCCCCGCCAGCGTGGTGCGCTGCTGGTTGAAGTAACCCGGGCTCTTCTTCAGCTTGGCCAGGATTTCGTGCGGATGCATGAAACTCCAGTCCGACAGGACCAGCACATGCTCGCGGTCGTAGGCGACCGGATCGGCGCCCGCCGGGTCGATCACGATTGGGCCGTAGTGACCCATCGCCTCCTGTAGGCCAGAGTGACTGTGATACCAGAAGGTGCCCGACTGCTTGATCGGGAACTCGTAGACGAAGGTCTCACGGGCCTTGATGCCGGGGAAGCTGATGCCAGGAACACCATCCATCTGGAACGGGACGAGCAGGCCGTGCCAGTGGATTGAGGTGTCCTCGTCCAGCGTATTGGTCACCGCTAGCCGGACGTTCTGGCCTTCTCTAAGGCGTAGCAGCGGCGCCGGCAGAACGCCGTTGATGGTCACCGCATGGCCGGTGCGGCCGCCCACGGTGAAGGGCGTGTGTCCGACGGTCAGGTCGATGTTCGGTCCCGTCAGCGTCGGAAGATCCGCCCGCAGTCCCGCCGATCCGGTTTGCGCCCAGGCGGGGAGCAGACCCTGCAGGCCCAGCAGCCCGCCGCCGGCGGCTGCGCCACGGAGAAGCGTTCGGCGATCGAGGCGGGGCGTGGACATAGGCGAGAAATTCCTTGGTCGGGCTATTCAGCCGTTCGTTCAGATACGCGGCCGGGCGGCGTATCCCTCGCGTCAGGATGCCGCAGACGTCGGGATTGCAGCTTGTGCATCTTCCCATCAGGGCAAGGTCAAGCGTTTCCGCCGGAAGCTTGGGCCAAAGCCGCCGTCAAGGTCTTGCGGGCGCGGGCGACGCGGGTCTCGACCGCCTTGGGCGTAATACCGAGGATCGAGGCGATCTCGGCGTGAGACCGTCCCTCGAGCGTGGCGAGCAGAAGCGGCCCCTTCAGGGCGTCGGGAAGGTCCCGCAAGGCGCGTTGCAGAGCTTCGGCCCTGCGCTGATCGTCCAGCCGTGTCTCGGGTGACGGCGCATCGTCGCCCACCGCCGCCGCCTCGGGCGCCTCCAGGCCCATGACGCCGCGCACAACCCGGCGGACCGCGCGCCGCCGGCCCCAGTCTCGACATTTGTTGAGGGCGATGGAGCGAAGCCAGACGTCGAACGGCCGCGCCGGATCATACCGCCGCAGGGCGAGCCAGGCGGACGCATAGCTTTCCTGAAGCACGTCATGCGCTTCGGACTCGTCGCCGACATAGCGGCGCACGAACCGGTAGAGATCGGCCTTTGTGGCGGCCATCAAGGCGGTGAAGGCGGCCCGGTCTCCGGTCGCCGCACGGGCCTCGATGCTCTGCTCAGCACACACGCGCGCCGCTTAGCCGGCGTCGTCGTGCAGGGCCTCGACGACCGCGGCGTCGAACACCTCGGCCTGCGCCGGGGTCAGGACGGATCGCATCTCGAACACATGGGTGATTGTCGCCTTCTGCAGATCGCCCATGGCGGCGTGGAAATGATCGACCGCGGCCTGGACCTGGGGCGTGTCGCCGTCACTGGCGGCGATGGCGGCCGCCAGTTCGCGATTGGCCGCGCGCACTTCCGCTTCGAGCGCCGGCCGCAGAGCGGCGAACCGGGCTTCGACCACGTCGAGCCGTCGATCCTGCTCAGGGCTCAGGTCGAGTTTCTCATGGACGACGCTGTGCAGGCTTGGCGGCTGCCGCTCCCGCATGACCCAGGTCGCGCTCGCCCAGGTCGCCGCGCCGCTGGCCAGCGCGGCCAGGATGGCCGTGATGACGATCGACTTCCAGGAGGCTCTCATCCCCGAACGTCCAGGCCGGAGAGAGGCGACAAGCCCGCCGAGACGGTGAAAATCCGCATCTCGGACGGCTCCGGCCGTGGAGCCATGAGCATCAGCCCTCCGTTCGCGACGCCGATCACCAGAGCGAGCGCAACGGCGGCGACCCGGACCTGACCCATGCGGGCGCGCTCCCTGCGTTCGCCGATCCGCACCCAGACCGCGTCTTCCATGCCGACCAGCCGGCCGGCGTCGCCCGGCCCGACCGCTGCGATCAGTTCATTCATGTCGTCAGTCATTGCGCACCTGCGTCACGCCCCATCTGCCATACGCGCCAGCCTTCCGGTCCCCTCACGAGGGGACGAGCCGTCGCCCGCGTAGATACCAGAGAACGACCGGGACGCGCCCTGTCGTCCGGGGAAAAGACGTGAGCGACAGATCAGGGCCCACGCGGGTTCCATTCCCCGACGTGCTCGATCAACTCACGGGCGTGAGGTTCTTTCTCGCCCTCGGCGTCGTGCTGTTTCACTTCCAGCTCTACTGGACGCTCCCGGCGGAGAGCGCGGGCTTGCTGAACCGCGCGCGCCTGGGCGTGGATGTCTTCTTCATCCTGTCGGGCTTCATCCTGACCCACGTCTACCTGCAGGGAGACCGGGCCCCGAACTACGGTCGATTCCTGGCGGCGCGCCTCGCCCGGATATATCCGGCTCACCTGTTCATCCTCCTGGCCATGCTTGGGCTGGTGCTGATCGCGCCTGTGTTCGGTGTCGGGCTGGAGCCTGGCCGGTTCAATCCCGTCGACTTCGCGGGCACCCTTCTGCTCGTCCAGGCGTGGTTCCCGCGAGAGAGCATGGCGCTCTGGAACGGACCGGCCTGGTCGCTGTCGGCGGAGTGGTTCGCCTATCTGGCCTTCCCCGCCTATGCCGCCCTCGCGCTCCGGCTGCGGGCCAGGCCGTGGGTCCTGATCGCCCTCGCCATGCTGTTGTTCGTTGCCCTTGACGCCTTCTACCGCGCCTGGTTCGGCCGGATGTTGCCTCGGGCTGAGGACAGCCTCGGGATCCTGCGCATCATTCCCGAATTCCTCTACGGCATTGGCCTCTACTATCTCGGTCAGCGCTGGACGCCTTCGCCGCGAATGTCCCTCATGGGCGCCCTGGTCGCCACGACCCTGCTGCTGACGCTCATGCAGATCGGCGCCGACGACCGGGTCATCGTGGCGGCGGCCGGTCCCTTCATCCTGTCGCTCGCCCTGTTGGCCAAGGCTCCGGTCCGGACCTTCCTGTCTCACCCCGTCCTTCTGTTCGCCGGCGAAGCGTCGTTCGCCCTCTATCTCGTCCACATCCCCATCCTGATGGTGTGGCGCAATGCGGCGCAGGCGTTCTCCGGCTGGGGTGCGGACTATCGAATGGGCCTGGTCGAACTGGCCGCCATGCTTGTGTTGACGCTCGCCGCCGCGGCCGCCATCCATGTCTTCGTCGAGCAGCCTGGCCGACGGTGGTTGCGGGCGCGGCTGGCGCCGCAGCGCGCCGACCCTGTCGAGGCGCAGCGATCCGTCCACAGCGATCAGGGAGAACCCTTTTGAATCCCGCCAATCTGAACCGTCGTCTACTCATGGGCGCGGCCGTCTTCATCGGCATGGGCGGGTCCGCCTGCGCCCAGACCCGTCCGTCCAGAAACCTCACGGTCTTCAAGACGCCCACCTGCGCCTGCTGCGATGCTTGGATCGCGCACATGCGCCAGGCGGGCTTCACCACCACCATCACCGTCCTTCCAAGCCTTCAATCGGTCCGGAGCAGCCGGGGCATGCCGGACGCGCTCGCCTCCTGTCATACCGGTCTGATCGATGGCTATCTGGTCGAGGGTCATGTGCCGGCCCCGGACGTCATTCGACTGCTGACCGAGAGACCGGCGGCGGTGGGCGTCGCGGTCCCGGGCATGCCGCTCGGTTCGCCCGGCATGGAGACGCCGCAGGGGCGCAAGGAGCCCTACGACACCCTGCTGGTGCTTCGCTCGGGCGCGACCCGCGTGTTCGCCCGCCACAACCCGCCGGCCTGACGCAGATCGCGCTCAGCCCGTTCAGATCACCCACAATCCGGAGTTCGCCATGTCCCGCACCTCTCTCGCCCTCGTCCTGTCGCTCGCCGTTCTTTCGGCGACACCCGCCTTCGCCCAGGACCACGCCCACGGGCATGCCCAAGCCGCCGGCTCGGTCGCCGCGGAAGCTGCGGACGCGGCGGCGGCCGTCGACGCCTTTCACGTCGCCCTGAAGGCCGGCGACACGGCCGTCGCCCTGGCAATTATGGCGCCGGATGTGATGATCTTCGAGGAGGGTGGCGCGGAGCGATCGCGCGACGAGTATGCGTCCCATCACCTGGGCTCGGACGCCGCCTTCGCCGCCGCCTCTGAAGCGACGGTGACGCGCAGATCGGGATGGGCCGATGGGGACATCGCCTGGATCGCCAGCGAAGGCCGCACCACGGGCCAATTCAACGGCCGTGCCGTGGACCGCCTGACGACCGAAACCATGGTCCTCAAACGCCATGCCGACGGCTGGCGCATCCACCACATTCACTGGTCGTCGCGCGCGCCCGGCTGACGCTCAGGCCCGCGCCAGCGGGTCGCCGGCCCTGCGACGTCGGTGAGGAACATCGAGAAGACGCCCGCCCTCGCGGGCGGGCGTCCCCGATCATACGATCAGCAGCAGGTGCAGGCTTCCGCGCAGGCTGCGATAGCGTCGCAGCAAGCGCATACGGCCTGCGCCACGGCGTCCGGCGCGGCCGCGAAGGCGGCTGAACCGGAAGCCAGCAGCACCAGGGCTGCGAGGGTGAGAGTGCGTTTCATGGTTTTGATCTCTGTTTGATTGAATGAGTTCGGTCATCTTCAACAGGATCAGCGTCGTGGGGGCGGGTCGTCCGCCTCCACGGTGAAATCGGCATGCCGCGCATCAAGGGATGGATAGAGGACAGACGCATAGACCCGTGCGGGGGTGGATTCACCGCCCTGGGGGACAAGGCCCTGGCAGATGGCCAGACACGCCTTATGGCATGAGATCCTGACGGTCTTCGGCTCGCACGGGACGCCGTCGCCGCTCATCGACATGGACGCCATATCCGGATCGACCGGAGCTTCGCAGGCGATCGAAGCGGTGGACACGAACAGCATGGCAAACGCCGCGAGCAGCGCGGTCGTCAGTCGGACGAGGTCATGACGCAGGAACGGCATTGTCTGATCATACTTCAACGGTCGGCGGAGCGACGATCTCATTTTGATCATTGCAATCGAGCCTACAGAGACGCCGGGGGCGGCAGGGTTCCCATGACCGCCACGACGCCGATCAGGGCGAGTCCCAGACCCGTTTCGATCAACAGGCTGCGCCGGAGCGCGCTCATGGCGGCGACGGAGGGTTGGCCCGTCTCCAGCGCAGAGCCCAGTGTCGGCGTCAGCCGGAACCGGTTGCTCGCCGCCAGCGCAAGCATCAAACCGAAGAGGACGAGCTTGGCGACCAGAAGCTGGCCGTAGAGGTTGCCCGCGATCGACGCCACGCGCTCGGGACCGATCAGGAACCAGCTGTTCACGAGACCGGTCAGCACCAGCAACAGGACCGCGAGCGTTCCAAGGCCGGCGAAGCCATGCAGGGCGCGATGGATTGCAAGGTCGTCCGGACCGGCTCGGCGCAGAAGCAGGGCCGTCAACGCCGCCAGGGCGCCCAGCCACAAGGCCGCTGCCACCGCGTGAATGATGTTGGCGACAAGATGGAGGGGCCCGCCAGGGCCCTCGGTGGCCGCGCCGTGACCCGTCCACGCGAAGCTGGCGGCCACCATCAGACCCAAGGCGGCCGTCACGCTCCAGAGCGCGCGACCGGGTTTCAGGGCGATCAAGGCGACGAGCCCAAGCAAGGCGGCGGCGGCCCGCACGACCATCGCCATGCCCAGGGCCGTGCCGGTGACCATGAAGGACAGGGACGCGGGTTTGACGGCTTCGCCCAGCGACCCCGCCATGACGGCCGTCTGTGCCACCAGGGCGGCGAGCGAGCCGAGCGCGACGATGATCGCGGCGAGGCGCAATGTCGGTCGCGACCATTCCAGGTTCGGCGCGTCGGCGTCTTTGAAGCTGTAGAGAAGGAACAGCGGCGCGCCGAGAAGGACGACGCCGCCGCCGTATTGAAGCCAGCGAAGCGCGATGACCGCGACTTCCAGCACGGCGTCAGCGCACCGTGAAGGCGTAGGATCCCGTCATGCGGTGGCCGTCGCTCGACGCGATACGCCAGTCGACACGGTAGGCGCCGGCGGCCAGCGGGCGAGCCAGCGCGCCCGTGAGGGTCCTGCCGTCCTCGGCCACCGAGGTGCGGATCGCGATCTTCTCCCCCGCCGCATTGACGACGTCGAAGCCGGAAAAGGCGGGAACGCTGCGTTCGCTGAAGGTCAGGGTCAGCGTCCGGGTCGCGGCCACGGTGGAGTCGGGCGCCGGGGTGGCGCTGACCAGGCGAGCGTGGGCCGCCGCCGGTCCGGCGGCGAAGGCCACGACCGCCGCGACGGCGATGAAGGGCGCGGGGTGGAAGTAACGCATACTCAGTCTCCAGACGTTTGGCCGGTCCCGGCCTTCTGCTTCTCTACGCGCCACACGACCGCGTCCCTCATGAAGAGGAAGCGGGCGGCGGCTGAGGCCTTCCCCCGCACGCCGGGGTCAGCGGCGACGCTTCTCGAGGAGCGCCTGCATCTGGGCGATCTCCGCCTGTTGACCACGCACGATGCCGTCGCACAAAGCGATGATCTCCGGATCTGTCAGGGAGGCTTGCTCGCACATCAACACGGCCCCGGAATGGTGCGGGATCATCGATCGCAGGAATTCGTCGTCGCCAACGAACGCCTGGGTGCGCATGCCGATGAAGCTGCCGACGAAGATCACGGCCGCGACCGCGCCAATGGCCAGGTTTGTTTTGCGCGACGGGTACATGGACCGCATGAAGACGAGCATGAGGACCGCCATCGGCGCGACCATCATCAGGGTCATGTAGACGTTGTTCAGGTTGAGATAGAAGTGACCGAGCGTGGCGATCATCGTGTACATGACCAGGTACATGATGACGAAGTCGAGCGCCAACTCCAGGTACAGGCTTCGGTAAGGGCCAAGTCCACGAGCGTTGCCTTGACCGCCGTGGTCCATCTGTTGATGAGACATCGTCCGTATCCTCTTCAGAAATTTCAGTTCGTCATCGCCTGCCGCTGCGAATGCTTGGAGACTGCGGTCAGCGTCTAAATCAATCCGGCCCGTCACAGCCGGTTCCTCCCTTAGGTGGGTGGGCGGACTGTTGATTGCCTATCTTGGCTAAAGCCTCACCGCGCGCAGTCTCAGCGCATTGCCGATGACGCTGACCGAGGAGAGCGCCATTGCGAGCGCCGCAAGGGCAGGCGAGAGAAGCCAGCCGAAGACGGGATAAAGCAGGCCAGCCGCCACGGGGATGCCAAGGGCGTTGTAGCCGAAGGCGAAAACGAGGTTCTGGCGGATGTTGCCCATCACCGCACGGGACAGATGCCGTGCGCGCACGATGCCTTGCAGATCACCGCCCAGCAGCGTGACGCCGGCGCTCTCGATGGCGACGTCCGAACCCGCCCCCATGGCGACGCCGACATCGGCTGCGGCGAGGGCAGGGGCATCGTTGACGCCATCCCCCGCCATGGCGACGATCCGACCCTGCGAACGAAGCTGTTGAACGACAGACGCCTTGTCCTGCGGCAGAACCTCCGCCTGGACTTCGTCGATGCCGAGGCGACGCGCGACCGCTTCGGCCGTCGTCCGGTTGTCCCCGGTCATCATCACCAGCCGCAGACCGGCCGCTTTCAGCGCGAGGATCGCAGCCGGCGTGGTGGCCTTGATGGGATCGGCGATGCCGATGACCCCGGCCGCCTTTCCGTCGATCGCCACGAATATGGCGGTGGCGCCGTCGTGGCGAAGGGCCTCCGCCTTCGGCTCCAGCGCGGAGACGTCGATCGAAAGCTCGCCGAGAAAACGGGTGTTGCCCAGGGCGACCTGGCGGCCCTCAATCGTCCCGCGAACGCCGCGACCGACCGGGCTGTCGAAGTCCACGGCCTCGGTAAGGGGGATGTCCCGGTCCTTGGCTGCCCGGACAATCGCGTCGGCCAACGGATGTTCGCTGCCCCGCTCGAGGCTGGCCGAAAGACGCAAGATGTCGGCTTCAACGAAGCCGAGGGCGGGCAGGATCGCCGTTACCGACGGACGGCCCTCCGTCAGGGTGCCGGTCTTGTCCAGAACGAGAGTGTCGACCTTCTCGAAGCGTTCGAGCGCCTCGGCGTTTTTGATCAGGACGCCGGCGTGGGCGCCACGTCCCACCCCGACCATGATCGAGATCGGCGTCGCCAGACCCAACGCACAGGGACAGGCGATGATGAGCACCGAAACGGCGGCGACCAGGGCGTAGGACAAACGGGGCTCGGGACCGACCAGGCCCCAGACGACGGCGGCGAGCAGGGCGATCGCGATCACCGTGGGAACGAACCATCCGGAGACCGTATCGGCCAGCCGCTGGATCGGGGCGCGACTGCGCTGGGCCTGGGCCACCATCTGGACGATCTGCGACAGCAGGGTGTCGGCGCCCACCTTGTCGGCGCGCATGATGAAGGATCCGGTCTTGTTGAGCGCGCCGGCCACGACGCGGTCGCCGACATCCTTGGTCACCGGCATGGACTCGCCGGTCACCATGGATTCGTCGACAGCGACCCGACCCTCCAGGAGTTCGCCATCGACCGGGATCTTCTCTCCGGGCCTTACCCGCAGGCGGTCGCCGACGGCGATCTGGTCAAGCGAGACATCTTCATCGACGCCGTCCGCCCGGATTCGGCGCGCGGTCTTGGGCGTGAGGTCCAGCAGGGCTCGGATCGCGCCCGACGTCTGTTCGCGGGCGCGCAGTTCCAGAATCTGCCCGACGAGGACCAGCACGGTGATGACCGCCGCCGCCTCGAAATACACCGGCGCGCTTCCGTCGGCCTTCAGGAAGGCGGGCGGGAACAGGGTTGGCGCGACGACGGCCACGACGCTGTAAAGCCATGCCACGCCGACCCCCATGGCGATCAGGGTGAACATATTCAGCCGCCGGGTGCGCAGCGATGTCCAGCCGCGCTCGAAGAAGGGCCAGCCGCACCAGAGAACCACGGGGGTCGCCAAAGCGAACTGGATCCAGTTCGACATCTGGCCCGGGATGAACATGTGGAGATTGGCCAGGTGTCCGCCCATTTCCAGGGCGAAGACCGGCAGGGTCAGGACCAGACCAACCCAAAAGCGTCTGGTGAAGTCGATCAGCTCGTGGTTGGGCGGGGCTTCCGCCGTGACCGTCTCCGGCTCAAGCGCCATGCCGCAGATCGGGCAGGAGCCTGGGCCTTCCTGCCGGATCTCGGGGTGCATCGGGCAGGTGTAGATGGCGCCGGGAACGGCCGGCTCGGCCTCCACGCGAGGGTTCAGGTAACGCATCGGATCGCCGATGAATTTGGTCCGGCACCCCGCCGAGCAGAAGAAATAGTCCTGACCGCCATGACTGGCTCGGTGAGCGGTAGTCGTGAGATCGACCGACTTGCCGCAGACGGGATCCTTGACCGTAGCCGCGCCATCCAAGGCCTTCGCCCCGCAGCAGGCGTGACCCGAGGCATGATTGTGAGGATGCGTGGACATGTCGCTCTCTCCGGCTGACCGAAGGGCTCACATATACCCATGGGGGGTATATCGCAAGATACCCGTCTGGGGTATATGGGGGCGCTCAGGAGGACAGGCCGCATGCAAACCGACACGAAACCCAAAGTCCTCAACAGGCTCAGCCGGATCGAAGGCCAGGTGCGGGGAATCTCCCGCATGGTTGAAGATGACCGGTATTGCGTCGACTTGCTGACCCAACTTCAGGCCGTTCGAGCCGCGCTCCATCGCGTGGAGACCGAAGTGCTACGGGATCACCTCGACCACTGCGTCATGGGCGCCATGACCGGCGACGATCCCGAGGATCGCAAGGCCAAGGCCGGCGAGCTGATCGAGCTCTTGGCGCGGGCCGGACGGTAGAGTTGGCGGAACGAATGGGCCCTCCTGGTCGCTAACTTCGGATCCCAAGGAGCCGTCATGAAACGCATCAGCCTCGTCCTCGCCGCCTGCGCCTTGGCTACGGCCTGTTCCCCGCAAGCCGAAGAGCCCGCCGTAGCCGCGCCTGAGGCCGCCGCAGCGGCGGACGCCCATGGCGGAATGGAGGGCGGCATGGCTGCGCCTGCGCCCGGCGACTCCGTCGCCACCCAAGGCTACAAGGCATCGATGAACACGATGATGGAGGCGATGCCTCCCTTCACCGGGGACGCGGACATCGACTTCATGACGCAGATGCGAGGTCACCACGTCGCAGCCGTCTCGATGGCCCGTGTGGAGCTCGCGCAAGGCAAGGACGCCCAAGCGCGGAACCTGGCCCAGGCGGTGATCTCGGCTCAGGAGCGCGAAATCACCCTGATCGACGCCTGGCTCGCCCAGAAGGGAGCGTCAGCGACTCCCGCCGCCTGATCGCGAGATCAGGGCACCGCGTCCGAGGACCAACGGATGTGCGTAATCCGCCATCTGTCGTCCTCGTGGCGAAAGACCGATCGGCCAGTCCCGCCGTCGTCGAAAATCAGGACGCCGTCGGCCGCAAAGCCAGTGCGGCGTTTGCATTCCGGTCGTCGAGCGCGGCATGACAGGCATCGACGACGCTTGTCGCTATCGCCATACGATCGAGCCGGTAAGCTCGACGACGAACATGCGCATGAGATACAGTGTACGTCCGAGTGATGGTGCAAAGTGGCAAGGCGAATCGAACTCGTTGCATTGCATCTCGGTGCTCAGAAAGTCCGATAGACCGCAAAAGATGACGAATTCACGCAAATGTTATTGCTTAGAATTTTCTGAATGTTTTCAGAATACTTCCCGTTTGTCGGTTATTCAATCGGTCCGGCGACCGATATGCGAGAAAAAACCCCAAGCCGATCAGCGGCTTGGGGTAATTTGTGTAATCGAGTGGGAATAATTCAGACGTTTCGGGAGCCGTGCGGCATTGCTGCTGATGGTTCTTGTAAGTCTTTGATATAAAGAAAAATAATATGAGACCCTTCGAAGTTTTTCGGAGGGTCTCTTTTTTGGGCTGTCGTCGTTCCGACAGCATCACGGGCGCATCCTCGGCCGAGCGGCCTTACCCGGCCAGAGCAGTCTCCGACCCGATGATCGTCGTCGCGTCAGCGCTTTGAACCAGCAAAATTGACTAGGCAACCAAGACGGACCGCCGATGCGATGCGGGTCGTCAGAGGTTGGCTCTAGATAGCCTCAATGTGGTGACCGTCCGCATTGTCCGGCTCCTGAGCAAGAGGGTGGGCCGGGTATTTTCAAACATAATAACCTGGAGGATATCATGCGTAATCTTGTCTTCGCGGCTGCTGCCGCTGCTGCACTACTCGCCATTCCTGCTGTATCGAGCGCTCAGACTAACGTGACTGTGACCACCAGCGTCACCGACTTCTGCGGCATCGGCCTGGCTAATGTGGCCGGCGGCAATGCCGCTGTCGCCAACGGCGTCCGTCAGAAAGTCACCACCCTGCGCATGTCCTGCAACGCGGCCACGGGCGCCAAGCTGACGTCGAGCGCCCAGAACGGCGACTTCAAGTCTCCGGCCGGCGTGCTGATCAACTATGACTGGGACCTAGTTGTGCAGGGCGTCCCGGCCCTGGGCTTCGCCGCAGTCGACACCTATCCCGGCAGCCCGGCGATCGTCACCAACTCGGGCGGCTACAGCCAGGCCCTGGCTGACGGCATCTTCGCCGACCTGTTCCTGAACCTCTGCTACAATGTTCCGGGCGGTCCCGGCGTGGGTGGAACCCAAGGCGATCCGACCAACCCTGGCTCTTCGGGTTGCGCGGCTGCGCCCTCTGGTCCCGGCGCCGCATCGGCCCCGGCTGGCACCTATACGGAAGTCTTTACCTTCGCGCTGAACCCGGCCTGACCGGAAAGCGAGACGGGGAGCCGATGGAGCGGCTCCCCGTCTTTCTGCGCGCCAATCTGCAGGGGAGGATGCAGTCATGAGATTGCAGATAGTTGCGGCCGCTGTCGCCGCATTGGTTTTGAGCCTGGGATCGCCAGGCGAAGGCCGCGCCATGGACGTGTCTCCCATGGTCGCGAAAATCACGCCGTCCGGAAACGGTTCCAGCTACCGCTTGACGGTGCGAAACGACAGCGCCGCCGCCGCCACGGTCGAGATCGAGGTCTATCGAATGCGGGTCGACGACGCCGGCGTCCGCAGCCTGACGCCGGAGGAGAACGATATCGTCGTCTTCCCGGTCCAGTCGGTCATTCCGCCGAACCGTGAGCAGGTCGTCCAGGTCCGCTATCTGGGCGAAGCGAGCAGTGAAGGCCGCATGTATCTGGTCCGGGCGGCCCAGTTGCCGATCAACATGCAGACGACGACAGCGGAAGGCGAAGCCGGCGCTGACATCAAGGTGGCCTTCACCATCAACACCTATGTCTTTGTCGCGCCGGCCAACGCGCGCGCAGCGGTCGAGGTGACCTCGGTCTCGCGGGCGGCGAACGGCGACGTCCTGTTGTCGGCGCGGAACACGGGAACGGGCTTTGCCCATCTGCGAGAGGCGCGATTCACCCTCACCACGGCGGACGGAAAAGCGCACGAGGTGCCGGCCGCCGACGTCGATGTCGGCGAGGTCAGCGTGATCGCGGGCGGCGCTGTGCGTCAGATCCGTATTCCGGCGGCCCTGGCGGCCGGCGCCAGCGGAGACGTGACGGCGTCGATCGCCCTGCTGTGATATGGCCCGTCGCAGCCCGACCTGGCGGCGCCTCGGCGTAGCGGCCTGCCTTGGCGGCAGCGTCGCCTCGCCTGGTCGCGCGGAGGCGCCGCTCGCCGCCGACGAGGTGGTGCGCACGGCGCGTGACTATTCCGTCGAGGCGGCGGAATCGCCGACCGCCGTGACGGTCTTGATCGAGCGGGACGCCTCCAACGACCTGCTCGCCGCCGGCGCCGCGCCGGCCGTTCCCCCCACGAGCGGCGCGGCGACCGGCGGAACCCAGGATGAGGCGCCCAGCGCGCGGCCGACACCCGTGCTGACGCCTATTCAAGGGCCGTTGACGCTCGACGGGCGCTACATTGGCGATATCAGCGGCGAGGTGGACATGCAGGGCGAGGGTCTCATCGACGCCGGCGCCTTGATGGACCTTCTTGGAGGAAAGGTCTCGCCCGTTGTGCGTGATCGCCTGACGGCCGTCATTGCTTCGCAGCAGCGCGTCAGCATGGCCGACTTGCGAGGGGAGGGGTTCTCCCTCGCTTTCGATCCGCTATCCCTGACCTTCGTCGCGGAACTGGCCGTGGACGCCCGGGCGCGGCGGGATGTCAGTTTCGCCCGCAACGAGGTGATCGATCCGGCGGCCTTCGATCAGCCGGCCCATTTCGCGGCCGGGGCCAATATCAGCCTGGCCCAGCTCTACTCCCATGATCAGGGGCGTTTCGCGCCGCTCGCTGGCGGCATCGACATGTTCGCCAATCTTGGCGGTTTCGACGGCGTCACCCTGACGGCGGGGGTCGACTATGACGGCGGCAGCCAGGACCAGCGCTGGCGTCGTCGCGAAATCCGGCTTTCAAAGGACCTGTTCCAGTCCGCTGTTCGCCTGACAGCAGGCGAGTTCGCCCCGCCGGTCGAGAGCTTTCAGGGGTCGCGGCGCTTTCTGGGTCTGTCGGCCGCGCGGGCCTATTCAACCATCCGCCCGTTTCAGAACGTGCGGCCATCGGGGCGTCGCCAGTTTATTCTGGATCGTCCGGCCCTGGTCGTGGTCGAGGTCAACGGAGTGATCGTCGAGCGTATCCGGCTGGAGGCAGGTCCCTATTCGCTGTCCGACTTTCCCTTTGGCCAGGGCGCGAACACGGTGCGGCTGCTGGTCGAAGAAGATAGCGGCCAGCGCGAGATCGCCGTCTTCGACCTGTTCGGCGGGGCGGGCCTGCTGGACCCCGGGGTTCTGGATTTCGGCGTGTCTGCCGGGGTGCTGGAGGAGGGCGGTCAGCTGGAGTACGGCTCGACCGTGGCCGCGACGGGCTTTGTTCGAAAGGGCATCACCGACGCCCTGACCCTGGGCGCCAACGCCCAATGGGCGGATGGGCGCGGCCAGGTCGGCGGATTGGCGACCTGGGGAAATCGGCTGGGCCTTATCCAGGCCGGCGCAGCCGTCAGCCATAACGGCGACACCGGCGCTCAGGGCTATATTGTCTCGCTCGACTACATGCGCGAGGCGACGCTGGCGCGCGACATCGATCTGCGGCTGGTGGCCTCCGCCCAGGCCACGAGCAAGTTCTTCCAGACGGCCTTCGAGAACTCGGCCTTCAACCGCGAGCAATGGCGGGCCGCGGGACAGGCCCTGGTCCGCTACAAGGCCTATTCCCTTAGTCTCGGCGCCGCCTTCGTGAAGGGGCGTCAGCAAGACGACCGGACCGATCTGAGCGTGTCGATCGGCCGGACCTTCCGCAAGTTCGGCGTCAATCTGGCTTGGCAGCGCGGGGCCACCAGCAACGGCGTCGAGGAAACCCGCTTTGGCCTGACCCTGACGACCCGGTTCGGAGGCCGGTGGAGCGGCGTCGCGCGCTACGATAGTCAGAACGAATTCCGCGAGGTCGGACTTTCCCGTTCGGCGTCGGGGCGGCTCAATGATCTGAGCGGGGATATCCGGTTTTCCGAGGACCGGAACAACCAGACCCTTTCAGGCGATCTGCGGTATATCAATAACCGTTTCGACGCGGAGATCATCTCCAACCGACTAGTCTCCACCGTGCCGGGCGGGACGACGCGGCAGGAATCCCTGTGGCGGTTGTCGACCCTTATCGGCTACGCCGACGGGGCCTTCGGGATGGGTCGCGCGGCGCGAGAAGGCTTCGTCATCGCCACGCGGCACCCCACGCTCAAGAACGCTCGCGTCAGCCTGACGGACTCCAGCGGCTACCCCGTCGCGCAGAGCGGCTGGTTCGGGCCGGCGCTCGCCGGGATTGATCGCGGATATGGCGTGCGCCGCTATGAGCTCGATGTGGATCCCGTACCATCCGGGTACGATCTGGGCAGCGGCGTCATCAACACCTTCCCCGGATTTGGCAATGGCTACCGGTTCGTGGTTGGCAGCGACGCCTCCTATACGGCTCGCGGCGTGCTGATGTCTCCGGAGGGGCCGATCGCCCTGATCGGCGGCGTGATCCTGGCGACGGACGCCCCTGAAGACGCGCCCGGCAAGCCGTTCTTCACCAACCGAGGCGGCCGCTTCGTCGCCGACGGCATGGCGCCGGGCCGCTATCGGTTGGTTGTTAAGGGGGAAACGCTCGGGGAGTTCGTCATTCCCGACAATGTGGAAGGAATTATCGATGTCGGCGAAATCAAAGCGTCTCGGCCTCCGCTCTGAGAGGGGCGTGCGACGGGCCTTCTGGCGGATGGCCTGTGCGGCCCTGGCCCTGATGGGCGGCGCGACGGCCGCTGACGCCTGCGACCTGGCTCTGGTCGAGGGGCCTCAGACTGTTCGGATCGAGTACAATCCCTTTGCTGTGGCGCCTACGCCCGGCGCCCTGGACGTTGCGTTCGAGAACAGGGGCGAGACCGATTGCGACCTGCGGCTGTCCTTTACGGATGAAGCCGGCATTGAGGTGACCAGCGCCGTTCTGGGCGAGGTCGGAGTGCAGTTTCGCCCTCGGGAATCCTCGGGGGTGCAAGCGGCTGACGTGCAGAAGGGCGTGTTCCAGTATCTTTTGACGGCAGGAGCAAAAGGCGTCGCTCAACTGGATGCTGTCGTCGTTCAGGAGGCCGTGGCCGACGCGGGCGAATACGGCGTGAACCTTCGGCTTCTGGTCAGGAATATCGACGGGATCGAACTGTTGCCGCCCATTCCCATGCGTCTGGCGCTGCAGTCGACCCCGCGAGCCCAACTGAACCTTGCAGGCGCGGCGGGCGCGTTCGGCACGGGATCAAGCGTCGAGGTCGTCGATTTTGGCGAGGCGGTCACCGGCGCGACGCGTCGCATCTTTGTTCAGGTTCGCGCCAATGCGCCGTCCGTCCTGTCGATCCGGTCGGAGCACGGCGGGGTGATGCACCGGCTGGAGAAGGCGGAGAACGCCACCGTCGTGCCCTATACAGTTCAGTTGGACGGACAGAACGTTGATCTCTCAGGTCTGTGGGCGACATCGATTGATCCGCCGCGAACCCTTGCAGGAGTGGCGCTGCCCATGGATTTCGTTCTGGGGGTCATTACTGGGCAGATGGGTGGCAACTACGAGGATGTCTTAACTATTGATATATCGCCATCCTGACGTGTCCTGAGCGAAGTGGTTAATCCTTTGTGAAAACATAGATATCATCTCCATGATCAAAGGAATGCGAAGCGGTGTTCTTGCTTGATGAATTGCGTAAACATAGAAAGTCGTGTTTTTTCATCTTGAACTAAAACGATAATTTCCCCTTTTTTCCTTGAACATGGCCAGAATGCGTCGATAGCTAACAGGCATCCTTTGAGCGGCTCGTCTTTCGGGCGTCAAAAGCGGAAGCAGGAGATCATGATTGTTTCGGAAGCTTCGCTGGCGCCTGGTGGCGCGTCCGGTGATCACGCAGCAAGAGCGTTTGGAGCCGCAGGTCAGACCCCCGGCGCCCCTGAGCCCTACTCATTCGCTCCCATTTTTGGCGGGGCGGAATACTGTAGCAGCCACACGGACGCCTGGTTCGAGCATGACGAGTGGGCGCGGTTCATTCTGGATTTGAAAGGCCGCGTGCTCAGAGCGAACGCCAGCGCCAAGGCGCTGGCGGCTTCTGGCTTGATAGGTTCCGGCGGCGTCTTTATTTGCTCCAAGCATCGTAGTCGGGCTGAAATGGATCAATTGCTTGATCGCATGGCTCGTGGATATCAGGACAGCGGACGTATCCTCTTCAGAACCGGGGACGATGCATGGTGTATTCTGGATCTGAGGGTCTCTGACGGCGCCTCGGGGTGCGTATTTGCTGTTGCGAGACCCGTAAAGTCCTTGACTATAAGCGACCTTGACGGGCTGTGCTCGACTTTCAAACTGACGAAATCAGAGAAGCTCGTCCTGGTTCATAT
Source organism: Brevundimonas sp. NPDC058933 (assembly GCF_049315965.1). Classification (NCBI taxonomy): domain Bacteria; kingdom Pseudomonadati; phylum Pseudomonadota; class Alphaproteobacteria; order Caulobacterales; family Caulobacteraceae; genus Brevundimonas; species Brevundimonas sp. NPDC058933. Next base: position 867,515 of record NZ_JBMOSL010000001.1, on the reverse strand, counting down.
AGCCAACGGAGATTCCCCAAAGGACGTCGGTCGTATTCTGGATATGTCGATCCATACCGTGAGATCTCATCTCCGTTCGATTTGCCTCAGGTTGGGCGTGAAGGGGATAAATGGAGCGATCAGAATCTGTCTCCAGATGTGCTGAGCCAGGAGCGCGAGGCGGCAGGGACGGCAGCCGCTAGCAGCGTTGAAGATCCAGCTTCATGCCGGCGACGAGCAGGCAGGCCTCGTCCGACACCGCCGCAATCCTTTGGTTGAGTCGACCGGCCTCGTCGCGAAAGCGGCGGCCGAGAGGGTTGTCGGGAACCAGTGACCAGCCGACTTCATTGCTGACCACCCAGACGTCCGCAGGACACGCGGCCAGGGCCTGGGCGAGGTCGTCCATGGCGGCGGCCACATCGTGCTCGCCCAGCATCTGGTTGCTGAGCCAGAGCGTCAGGCAATCGACCACCACGATGTCGTCGGCTGTCAGCTCCCCTATAGCGGCGGCCAGGGCGAGTGGAACTTCATGGGTGCGCCAGGCGTCGCCGCGATCCGTCTGATGCTGGCGAATGCGGTCGTGCATCTCATCGTCAAACGCCTGAGCCGTGGCGAGCAGGAGAGGGACGCGGTTGCATTTCGCCGCCGCCTGTTCCGCCTGTCTCTGTGCGTAGGCGCTTTTTCCCGAGCGGGCGCCGCCGAGGACCAGGGTGATGGTCATGCTTGTCTCTCCGGTTGACCTGCCAGTTGACCTGATGCGCGCGCGGCCCTACTGCCACGGTCGCGTCAGGTTCCCCGAAAGGGGATCAAAAGGGAACGGAGTGTGAAACTCCGGCTGTTCCCGCAACTGTAAGCGGCTAGCCCGCGCGTCATACGCCACTGGCGGTCCGGAAGGCTACGGCCTGAACGACTTCTGGGAAGGCGACGCGCACCGGCCTTGATCCGCGAGCCAGGAGACCTGCCTGTCGCCGTCGTTCTCCGCGCGGTCGGGATGTGCCGAGCGGTCGAGGTGACTCGTGTGACGACAAGTGAAAACCAGCCGCGCCAGCGGTCCCTTCCGCGTGTCTGATCGACGCGCGAGAGGTCGTTGGCCGGCGTCGTCAAAGGAACCGCCGGATGAACCGGATCGCCTATGCCACCCTCGCCGCCGCCAGCCTGCTGGCCGCATTCCCCGCCCTCGCCGAAGAGCAGCAGGCCGCTGCGCCCGACGTAGCGGGCCGCGCCGGCGCCACCGCCGTGGCCGACGTCATCGTCACCGCGAACCGCTCGGCCCAGCCGATCGAGCGCGTCGGCGCCTCGGTCAGCGTCCTGACCCAGGCCGCCATCGAGGCGCGCCAGACGCCGGCAGTGGCTGAACTGCTGGCCCAGACGCCGGGCGTCAGCTTCACCCGCAACGGCGGCGTCGGCACGACGACGGGTCTCAACATCCGCGGCGCCGAAAGCCAGCACACCGTCGTCCTGATCGACGGGGTCAAGCTGAACGACCCGTCCTCGACGCAAGGGGGCTTCAACTTCGGCAATCTGCTGGTCGGCGACACAGCCCGCATCGAAGTCCTGCGCGGCGCGCAGTCGACCCTGTGGGGCAGCCAGGCCATCGGCGGCGTGGTCAACATCGTCACCGCCGAGCCGACCGAGGCCCTGCAAGGCAGCCTCGACGCCGAGGCCGGCGCGCGCGGCACGACCTATTTCCGGGGCGGTATCGGCGGGGCCAATGATCGCCTGAGCTGGCGTCTGGCGGCCAGCCGCTATGACACCGACGGTTTCTCGGCCTTCGCCAAGGGCACCGAAGACGACGGCTACACAAACACAGGCCTGTCGGGCCGCCTGAACCTCAAGATCACGGACGCGGTGTCGCTGGACCTGCGCTCGGTCTGGTCTAACGGCCAGAACGACTTCGACGCCTTCAACGGCGACAGCCGCGAGTACGGCAAGACCAAGGAACTGGTCGGCTATGCCGGCCTGAACTTCGACCTTCTGGACGGCCGTTTCCGCAATCGCATCGGCTACGCCTACACCGACACCAACCGTCGCAACTACAACCCCGCGACCCTGGCTCAGCCGCTGACCTTCGACGCGGCAGGCGAGAACCGCCGCTGGGAATACCAGGGCACGTTCGCCGTCACCGAGGCGCTGAACACCACCTTCGGCATCGAGAGCGAGCGCTCTGAAATGCGCACGCGTTCGCCCTCGGCGTTCAACCTGGACCCGGCCTTCGGGCGCGGTCAGGCGGACCTCGACAGCGCCTATGCCCAGGTTCAGTGGACGGTGCTGGACGGCCTGACCCTGACCGGCGGCCTGCGTTACGACGACCACGCCCAATACGGCGACAACCTGCTGGGTCAGGTGGCGGGGGCCTGGGCGCTGAACGAGGGCGACACGGTCTTGCGCGCCAGCTGGGGCCAGGGCTTCCGGGCGCCCGGCCTGTATGAGCTCTACAGCGAATACGGCAACCTGACGCTGCAGCCGGAAGAGTTCGACAGCTGGGAAGTCGGCGTCGAACAGCGTCTGTTCGACCGCGCCGTGGTTTCGGCGACCTACTTCAACCGTCAGGCCGACAACGAGATCCGCTACAACGGCTGCTCGACGCCCTCGACCGATCCGCTGTGCACGGTCAACGGCGTGGGCCGCTGGGGCTATTACCGCAACGTCCAGAAGACCGAAGCCCAAGGCGTCGAGCTGATCGGCCGCGTGGATGTGACCGACCGCCTGAACCTCAGCGCCAACTACACCTGGACCGACGCCAAGAGCGCCTCGGGCGCCACGGACGGCAAGCGCCTGACGCGTCGTCCCGAGCACATGGCCAACTTCGCTGCGGACTACGCCTTCGCCTTTGGTCTGAAGACGGGTGTGGCGGTGCGTTACGTGGGCGAGACGTTCAACAACGACGCCAATACGGTCGTTGTGGACGACTACACCCTGGTCGACATCCGCGCCTCCTATCCGATCAACGACAAGCTTGAAGTCTATGGCCGGATCGAGAACGCCTTCGACGAGACGTATCAGACGGTCCTGAACTACGGCACGCCGGGGCAGGGCGTGTTCGGCGGCGTTCGCGTCCGGTTCTGATCCGATGAGCAAGGCCGCTCTTTTGACAGCGGCGACCCGGCACGGCGGCGGTCTGATGAAGGCCGCCGCCGCCTATCCCGACGCGCCGCGCCCCTGGCTGGACCTGTCCACCGGGATCAACCCCGAACCATGGCGCGGGCCGCGCGCCGCGGAGGCGGAACTGAACCGTCTGCCCGATCCCGGCGCACTGATCGCGCTGGAAACGGCGGCGGCGGCGGCGTTCGGGGCGGCGCCTGAGCGAACAATCGCGACGGCCGGGGCCGAGGCGGCGATCCGTCTTCTGCCCCTGCTGCTGGGCGTGCGGTCGGTCGAGATCGTCGGCCCGACCTATGGCGCGCACGCCGAGGCCTGGCGGGCGGCGGGCGTGACGACGCGCCTGATCGCTTCCGATCAGGCGGCGACGTCGCAGGCGGGCGTGCTGGTCATCGTCAATCCGAACAATCCCGACGGCCGCCTGATCCGGCGCGCCGACCTGATCGCCATGGCGCGGGCGCGCTCGGCGGAGGGGCGCTGGCTGGTGGTGGACGAGTCCTTCATCGAATGCGCGCCCGACGACAGCGTGTCGGATTTCGTCGAGCCGGGCCTGATCGTCCTGCGGTCATTCGGCAAGTTCTATGGACTGGCCGGGGTGAGGCTGGGCTTCATGCTGGCCGCGCCTGAACTCGGACAGCGTCTGCGCGCCCTGCTGGGCGACTGGCCGGTGAGCGCCGATGCCTTGGTCATGGGGCGCGGCGCCTATGGCGATCATGATTGGCGGTGGCGGACAGCGGCGGTTTTGACCGAGCGCGCCGATCGGCTGGACGATCTTCTGACACGTGCCGAGTTCCGGATCATCGGCGGAACCAGCCTGTTCCGCATGACGCGCACCCCCCACGCCGCGCGCTGGTTTCAGCACCTTTGCCGGGCGGGCGTCCTGACCCGGCCCTTCGACCATACGCCGGACGCCCTGCGGTTCGGGGTGCCGACCGAGCGAGATCTGCCGCGCCTGAAGCGCGCGCTGGAGGCCTTCCAGTGAGGACGACGCGGCGGGCCGCATTGGTCAGGGCAGGAGCGACGTTGATCGCGGCGCCTGCTCTGGCGGTTTCGGCGCCGCGGCGGGTGGTGTCGTTGAACGCCTGCCTTGACGCCATCCTGGTCCACGTCGCCGACCGGGGGCAGATCGCCGCTCTCAGCCACTATGCGCGCGAGCCGGTGGGCTCGACCATTTCCGAGGTGGCCAAGACCTTGCCCTTCACCTGGGAGACCGCCGAGGAGGTCATCGCCCTGCGTCCCGATCTGGTCCTGACCAGCCGCCACAGCGCCCTGGCCACCCGCAATGCTCTGGGCCGGATGAACATCCCGACTGAACTGTTCGCCGTGCCGGACAGCGTGGCGGCCAGTCTGAATCAGGTGCGCGAGGTCGCGCGTCTGGTCGGCCGCTCGGCGCGGGGCGAGGCCCTGATCGGCCGCATCGAGGCGGCCCTCGCCGCCGCCGCGCCGCCGCCCGCCGCGCGCCCGCTGAAGGCCCTGATCTATCAACCCAACGGCTTCGCCGCCGGGCGCGGCACCCTGATGGACGAGATGATGACCCGCGCCGGTTTCGAGAACGTCGCTGGGCGCTACGGCCTCGGCAAGTGGGGCAATGTTCCGGTTGAGCGCCTGCTGGCCGATCCGCCTCAGGTCCTGCTCAGCGGCACGCCCGCTCTGGGCTCGCGCACCTGGGCCGACCGGGTGATGCGTCACCCGGCGCTGGCCTCGCTGTCCGGTCGGATGGTGCAGGCGCAGCTGGAAGAGAAGCTGCTCTACTGCGGCGGGCCGGTGCTGATCCAGACCGCCGCCGCCCTCGCCGAGGCGCGCCGCACGGCGCTGGAGGCTCTATGAAGACCTTGCCGCGTCCCTTGATCATGACGGGGCTGCTGGCCCTGATCGTCGTCCTGTCCGTCGCCAGCATGAGCGCGGGCCGCGTCTGGATTCCGTGGAGTGACTGGGCGGCTCAGCCCGGTGATCCGGCCTGGGCCATCCTGTTCGAACTGCGCCTGCCTCGCACCATCCTGGCCCTGATGGTCGGGGCGGTGCTGGGCCTGACCGGGGCGGCGTTGCAGGGCTATACCCGCAATCCGCTGGCCGACCCGGGGATGCTGGGCGTCTCGACCATGGCGGCGCTGGGGGCGGTGCTGACCTTCTATCTGGGGGCGGCGGCGAGCGCGCCCTGGGTGCTGCCCGGCGCGGCCATGGTCGGCGCGGGGCTGGGCGTGGTCCTGCTGCTGGCCCTGGCGGGGGCGACCAGCAGCGTCGTCACCTTCATTCTGGCGGGCGTGGTGATCCAGACCATGGCCGGGGCCGGGGTGGCGCTGGCGCTGAACCTCGCCCCCAATCCCTGGGCGGTGAACGAGATCGTCAACTGGTTGATGGGATCGCTGGCTGATCGCAGCCTGGTCGAGCTGAAGCTGGCGGCGCCGGGCATGATCCTTGGCTGTCTGCTGCTGATGACCCAGGGGCGGACGCTGGACGCCCTGACCCTGGGCGAGGCCGGCGCGCGATCTCTGGGGGTGCGGCTGGATATCGGGCGCTTGGTGCTGGCGCTTGGCGCGGCGCTGGCGGTCGGTTCTGCGGTGTCGGTGACCGGGTCTATCGGGTTCGTCGGCCTGATCGTGCCGCACCTGCTGCGGCCGCTGATCGGGGCGCGGCCGGGGGGGCTGCTGCTGCCCTCGGCGCTGGGCGGGGCGGCCCTGGTGCTGGCGGCGGATATTCTGGTGCGGCTGACGCCGTCGGCGTCCGAGATCAAGCTGGGCGTGGCCATGGCGGCGCTCGGCGGGCCCTTCTTCTTGGCCCTGTTGATCAGCATGAGGAGGAAGCTGGCATGAGCCTTCTGAGCGCCGAAAACCTGTCCGTCCGTCTGGGCGACAAGGCAGTCCTGAATGACGTTGGCGCCGCCTTCACGCCGGGTCTGGTCACGGCCGTGATCGGGCCGAACGGGGCGGGAAAATCCACGCTGCTGGACTGTCTGGCGGCCTTGCGAAGGCCCGCCGCCGGGCAGGTGACGTTGGACGGCCGCCCCGTCAGCGATCTGCCGTCTCGCGAGCGAGCGCGCCGCATCGCCTACCTGCCCCAGAACGCCGAGATCGCCTGGGCGGTGGAAGGCCGCACCTTCGTCGGTCTGGGTCGTACGCCCCATGCAGGCGCCTGGGGTCTGACGAGCGAGGATCGCGCCGCCGTGGACCGCGCCATGGCCGTCACCGGAGTGGAGGGCTTCGCCGAACGCGTGGTGTCCACCTTGTCCGGCGGCGAACGGGCGCGCGTCCTGATCGCCCGCGCCCTGGCCGGTGATCCGCAATGGCTGCTGGCCGACGAGCCGCTGGCGGGCTTGGATCCCGGCCATGTGCTGGACGCCTGCGACCTGTTTCGGCGCCTGGCGGAAGACGAGGGGCGGGGGGTGATCGTCACCCTGCATGACCTTGACGCCGCCATGCGCGTGGCCGACCGCGTGATCGTCCTGGCCGAGGGGCGGGTCCTGGCGGACGGCGCACCGGTAGATGCCCTGTCACCCGAGGTGTTGAAGGCGGCCTACGGCGTCGAGGCGCGCACTCTGGAAGGGAGCCGCGGCCCCGTGCTCGAAATGGTCGGTCGTGCCCGCTAGCGCCCCCATGCCCTGGATCGTCGCGGGCGCTTTCCTGGTGGAGGGGGCAATCGGGTGGCCGCGTCGTTTGTCGCATCCGGTCGTCTGGGTTGGCGGCCTGATCGCGATGCTGGAGCGGCGCTGGAACCGGCAGGCGCGGCTGGAACCCGCGCGCCGACGCCTGGGCGTCGTCACCGTGCTGATCCTGGTCTTCCTGGCGGGCGGGGCAGGCTGGGGCGTGGAGCGACTGGCTGCGGCGGCCGCTCTTTGGCCAGGCGTCCTTCTGGTCGTCGTCTGCGGCGCTACGGGCCTGGCGGCGCGCAGCCTGTTTGATCATGTCCGCGCGATCGCTCGACCGCTGACCGCCGGCGATCTACCGCAGGCGCGCCACGCCGTCAGCATGATCGTCGGCCGCGACGTCGATGCGATGGACGAGGGCGACGTGGCCCGTGCGGCGCTGGAAAGCCTGGCCGAAAGCTTCTGCGACGGGGTGGTCGCGCCCGTCTTCTGGTTCGTCATCGGCGGCTTGCCGGGGCTGTTCGTATACAAGGCGGTAAATACGGCCGACAGCATGATCGGCCACATGGAGCCGCGCTGGCGGGCGTTCGGCTGGGCCGCAGCGCGCGCCGACGACCTGATGAACTGGATACCGGCGAGGATCGCCGGCGCCCTGATCGCGCTGGGCGGCGGGCAGGGGTGGCGCGTCATGTGGCGCGATGCGCGCAAGCATGCCTCGCCCAACGCGGGCTGGCCCGAGGCCGCCATGGCTGGCGCGCTGAGAGTGCGGCTGGGCGGCCCGGTCCGCTACGACGGCGTCCCGACCCAGCGCCCCGACTTCGGCGAATGGGCGCCGCCCCGCGCCCACGACCTGCACCGCGGACTTCGCGTCTATGGCGTGGCCTGCGCCCTGTTGATGTTGCTCTTGATTGCAGGAGGCTTCGCTTGGCCGTTTTGATCCTGACCGACCTGCTCGAGGCGCCTGTTCTGGACCGGGCGCTGGAGCCGGCCTTGCAGAGGGCGCTTGACGGCAAGGCCAAGCCGCAGGGCGCCCTGGGGCGGATCGAGGAACTGGCCTTGAGGCTGGGCCTGATCCAGCGGCGGTTGAAGCCGGCCGTCCAGCGGCCGGTGCTGCTGGTCTTTGCCGGGGATCACGGTTTGACGCGTTCCGGCGTGGCGGCCTTTCCTTCCAGCGTCACCGTAGCCATGGTCGACGCCCTGCTGGCGGGCGAGGCCAGCGCCAACGCCTTCGCCCGCGTGGTGGGCGCCGAGGTTCAGGTGATCGACGCGGGCGTGGCCGCAGACCTGTCTGATCGGCCAACCCTGGTTCACGCCAAGATCGGGCTCGGGACAGCCGATGCGTCGATGCAGCCGGCCATGACCAGGCAGCAGGCCGAGGCGGCTCTGCTGACCGGGGCGCGGGTCGCCGAGGACGCCCTCCGCAGCGGGGCCGATCTGCTGGCGCTGGGTGAAATGGGCATCGGCAACAGCGCCTCGGCCGCCCTGCTGATGCATCGACTGGCGCCCGCGCCTCTGGACGACTGCATAGGGCAGGGGGCGGGCCACTCGCCGGAAGGCATGGCGAGGAAGCGCGCGGTGCTGGCCCAGGCGGCGGCGCGGTCGGACGCGGCGACGCCGCTTGATGTTCTGACCCAGTTCGGAGGGTATGAGATCGCCATGATGGCCGGCGCCCTGCTGGCGGCGGCCAGGGCCGGGGTTCCGGTTCTGGTGGATGGTTTCATCGGCACGGCGGCGGCCTTGCTGGCGGTACGGCTGGCGCCCGCCGCGCGCGACTATTGCCTGTTCGCCCATGCCTCGGCCGAGGCGGGACATCGGCTGATGCTGGCGGCGCTGGACGCCCGTCCCCTGCTTGAACTGGATCTGCGCCTGGGCGAGGGGACGGGCGCCCTGCTGGCTGTGCCGCTGGTCCAAGCCGCCTGCGCCCTGCTGTCGGAGGTCGCCGACTTGAGCGACGTGCTGGAGGCGGCGGGGTGATCCGGCAAGAGGTGCGCCTGTTCGTCTGTGCGGTGCAGTTCCTGACGCGCCTGCCGACGCCGCAACTGGCCGGCTTTCAGCCGGCGTGGATTCATCAAGGCGCACGCTACTATCCGCTGGTCGGCCAGATCATTGGCGGCCTGTCCGCCCTGACCCTCTACATCGCCGTCCATGTCTGGACGCCATGGATCGCGGCCCTTCTGGCCGTGGGCGCGGGGGTGGCTCTGACCGGCGGCTTCCACGAGGATGGACTGGCGGACACGGCCGACGGCCTCGGCGGCGGGCTGACGCGGAACCGGCGGCTCGAGATCATGAAGGACAGTCGGCTGGGCTCCTATGGCGCGCTGGCGCTGGGCCTGACCTTGGCCATGCGTGTCGCAGCCCTGGCGATGTTGGCGCAGGCCTCGCCACTGCTGGCGGCCGTCGCTCTGCTCGCCGCCCATGGTCTGGGACGCACGGCGGCGGTCGCGGCCATGACGATCATGCCCTATGGCGGCGACCCGGGCATGGCCAAGGAGGGCCAGCCGCACCGCGCGTCGTTCGTCGGTCTGATGGTCGCCGCCCTCATCGGTCTGTGGCCGCTGGCCTTTTTGCCGCCGGTCGCAGGGGCCGGGGGGCTGGCAGGGGGTCTGCTGGTCGGGGCCGTTCCCGCCTGGCTGGCCTGGCGGCTGATCGGCGGACGCACCGGGGATGTGCTGGGCGCAGTCGAACAGGCGTTCGAGATCGGCTTCCTGCTGGCCGTCGCCGGGCTTGCAGCCAGATGAAGCTGATCGTCGCGCCGCTGCATGACGCCGTCGCCCTCGCGGCGCGTCATCGGCCCTCTCACCTGATCAGTCTGGCTTCGCCCGGTCATGTCGATCCGCCGCTTGCCGATCCGCCTCCCTGTCGGCTGGACCTCAGATTCAACGATATCGCCCAGCCACGCGAGGGGCTGACGCCGCCGACCGAAACGGATGTCGCAGCCCTGTTGGCCTTCGCCGAACCTTGGGACGGGACACGGCCCATGCTGATCCATTGTTGGGCGGGCGTAAGCCGTTCGCCTGCTGTGGCCTATGCTGTCGCCTGCGCCAGATCCGCCCCGGGCGAGGAGCAGGACTGGGCCGAACGCCTGCGGCTCGCAGCCCCGACCGCTACGCCCAATCCGCTGATCGTCGCGCTGGCGGATCGCCTGCTCGGACGCCACGGCGCCATGGTGCGCGCCGTCGCCGCCATAGGGCGGGGCGCCGAGACGACCTGGGGCGCCCCCTTTCAACTGGACCTGTCGCCGCCTGGAGTTTTTCGCCGATGACCGACGCCGATCTGAACGCCCGCCATGCTGACAGGATGAAGAAGGTGCAGGCCGCTCGCGCCCGGATGATGGCGACCAAGACGGTTGAGCGGGGCCTGGTCATCGTCCACACCGGGACCGGCAAGGGCAAGACCACGGCTGCCCTGGGGATGGTCTGCCGCATGATCGGCCACGGCATGAAGGTGTCGATCATCCAGTTCATCAAGGGGGCGATGGAGACGGGCGAACAGAACCTGTTCGACGCCTTCCCGGAACTGGTGGAGATGCGGCCGATGGGCGAGGGCTTTACCTGGGATACTCAGGACCGGACGCGCGACATCGCCAAGGTGCGCGAGGCCTGGGAGGCGGCCAAGGCCCGCATCATGAACCCGGAATGGAAGATGGTCGTCTGCGACGAACTGAACATCGCCCTGCGTTACGACTACCTGCCGGTCGAGGAGGTCCTGGCGGTCCTGGCTGCGCGTCCCGCCGGCGCTCATGTCGTCATCACCGGCCGCAACGCCCCGCCCGAACTGATGGAGGCGGCGGATCTGGTGACCGACATGCAGATGGTGAAGCACCCGTTCCGCGGCGGCGTGAAGGCCCAGGCCGGGGTCGAGTTCTGATGACGGCGCGTCTGGTCGTCTGCACGACTTGCAGGGCTTCAGAAGAGGCGCCGACGGATGGCGTCCGACTTTCAGGCGGACGTGCCCTGTTGAACGAGGTCATCGGCGCTGCGACAGCAGCGGACAGCGGAAGCTTGCGGGTCGAGGAGCAGGCCTGCCTCTGGGCCTGTTCGAGCTATTGCACCGTCTACCTGAGCGAGCGGGGCAAGCCTGGCTATCTGGCGGGTCGGTTTTCGTCGACGCCCGAGGCCGCGCAGGCGATCGTCGCCTTCGCCCGGCTTTACGCCGCCAGCCCGGACGGAGCCGTGCCCTATCGCGATTGGCCGGAAGGCATGAAGGGGCATTTCATCGCGCGCCTGCCGGCGGAGGCATAGTCCGGGAAACATCAAGAAAAGCTCGGGGTCTGCGCAGGGTTTCTGCATAGGGCTGCGCGCGTCGCCGTGGTGTGCGGCCCGATACTTTCCTCGCCGCAGACCGGCTAAAGTTTAGGCCTGCATTCCGGGTTTCGCCCGATTTTTCCGTGGCCGGGCCGATGATCAAATAGCCTCTCACCTGTGAGGCGATCATCGTGGAAGAATTGCTGATAGCGCTGGCCGATCGCGTCGCACTGGCGGCTGAGATTGCTGCGGTGGTCTGTATCGCTGTGGGCATGGTCGAGACCGTCGTGCGCTTGGTGGTCGTGGTCGGCGGGCGCAAGATGTCCTATCGAGATGCGCGGCGAGGCGTATGGACCGGCTTCGCAGCCTGGATCGTTCTTGCGCTGGAGTTTGCGCTGGCGGCGGACATCGCGCGCACCGCCATCGCGCCGACCTGGGACGACATCGGCCGCCTGGCCGCGATCGCCGTCATCCGCACCGTCCTGAACTACTTCCTGGAGAAGGACTTGAGCGAGTTCGGTCCGGGCGAAGTCGAGAAGGAAGAGCGGGCCGGCTAGCGTCGGCCCCTGGCGTCGACCTGGCGAATGGAGCGGCTGGAAACATCCCGCCAGAGGCTGGAGCTGGCCTCCGCCGCCGCTCCCCTGTCGTAGATCTATGCCGCGTCTCGCACCACGCAACGGAAGCCGACGTGCGACGTCGAGGTGTCGGTCGGCTGGGCGTGGCGGGCGGCCGGGCGATAGCGTTTGCAATAGGAGGGCGCACACAGATGCGACCCGCCCTTGAGCACCTTTCGGGAAATCGCGCCGCCGGGATCAAGGCTGGTGGCTTCGTCGCCGCCTCGGGGATTGCGAGGCGCGCAGCAACTTTTCACGACCGCATCCGGGGCCATGGTCGACCACCAGTCCGCCGTCCACTCCCACGTGTTGCCGATCATGTCGTATAGGCCGTAGCCATTGGCCGGAAACGCTCCGACCGGCGTCGTCAGCGTGCGACCGCCGGGTTTCAGGTTTTCCCAGGGAAAGCGTCCGAGCCAGGTGTTGGCCATCCTGCGGCCGTTCGGTTCCAGTTCGTCGCCCCAGGCGAACTCCGCGCCTTCCAGGCCGCCCCGTGCGGCGAATTCCCATTCCGCCTCGGTAGGCAGGGCCGCGCCGACCCACTTCGCATAGGCTTCGACGTCAGCCCAGGCCACGTGCACGACCGGATGGTCCCACAGCCCGTTGAGCGAACTGCCGGATCCTTGGGGCGAGCGCCATTGGGCGCCAGAAGTATATTGCCACCAGGCGCGAATGTCGTGCAGCGGCACCGGCCCTGGCGGGGGCGTGAACACCAGGGAGGACGGCGTCAACATCTCGGGCAGGGCGCCGGGGTAGTCGGCGGGATCGGGCGCGATCTCGGCCACGGTGACCCAACCCGTATCCTCGACAAAGGCCGCGAAATCACGGTTTGTCACGGCATGGGCGTCGATTTCGAACGGGTCGACCACCACGGGGCGCGCCGGCGCTTCTTCGGGGTAGCGTTCGTCGGCGCCCATCGTAAAGCGCCCGCCCGCCAGCCGCACGCGTTCCCGCGTGCGGGGGTCTCGGTCGCCGAGGCGGCGCAGGGAGGTCATAGTAGAATCCTGCCGATGATCATCATGGCTGTCAGTATGCCGACGACGAGTAGAAGGAAGGCGATGACAAAGGTCGGCGTGGCGCGATAGGTGATGGGATTGTGCAGCAGGTTCTTATGATAAAGGCTGTCGCGACGCTGGTTCAGATCCTTGCCGAAACGCATGTGGCTGAAGATGCCCATGACGAGCAGAAGGACGCCCAGAAGGATAAGCGCCAGTCCGATGTTCCTGGGCGCATGCCCGGCTTGCGGAAGAACGCCGCCCTCGCGCAACTGGTGGAACACCTCGTAGATCGTGAAGCCGAAGCTGATCAGGGAGAGGGAGGTTCGAACGATCGACATCAGCGTCCGATCGGCGCTCATACGGGTGCGCTCGAAGGACAGACTGGTGCGGTTGGCTGATAATTCGACGGAAGGACTCTGCTTGATCAGGTCGCCCGGGCTGGAATCGTCTTGGGCCATCATCGGTCCTCGGCGCTGTTGGAATGGGGTCAGGCAAACACAGACTTCCTGAGAAGAACATCAGGTGAGACCCTGAGATCGCGCCGGGCCCTGGCGCCTCGCAGCCATGGGTCAGTTCCTGTAGCGATCATAGACAACCGGCGGCAGGGACCGCAGCTGTTCGCGAAACTGCTCTAGCGGACGTTGGGACTCTCGCACGCCGCCGCGCCCCGGCCTGTCGATGTCCACGATCAGAAGATAGGAGACCGCCAGCAGCATCAGGGCGAAAATCGCGGCGATACGGCCGCGAACGCCGGTCAGGACGTAGCCGAGAACAGCCGAGGTCGCGATCATGTAGATGACCAGAATGGCGAAGACCCCAGTGGGCACGCGGGCGGCGCGCGCCGCCTTGCGAGCGGAATCGAGGTCGATAAGGCTGTTGATGGAGTCCAGGTAGGCGATCGAGAAGTCGGTGCCCTCGATCGCGACGAAGGCCGCCGATGTCGCAGCCCACAGGTCGGTGAGCATGGCGTCGTTCTGTCTTTGCAGCTCCTGGCTGCGCCCGGGGGGCGCCGCAGCCAGCACCAGTCGATTGTCCGTATAGTCGACCAGGATTTTGCTGATCCGCTCGCGGTGCGGCGAGCTCAGGAGCTGGGTGCGGAGGTAGGCGGTTCCGATGGCGTTGGCTTCGTCCAGCACCAGGACCCGTCGCGTTTCGAAGCGGTCCACGGCAAGTGAAAATGAAAAACCCATCAGGAGCGCCAGCAGTCCGAGAACCGCTGAAACCAGATAGCCTTCCGCCCCGTCTGCGGCGTCCGCCGATCCCAGCTTTCGATCCTGCCATGACCGGATCAGGGCGCCGCAGACTGCGGCGCAGGCCATGGCTGCAATAACCATGGCGCCGACAACAAGAATCGGAAGTTCGGAAATTCCAAGATCGAAAGACGTCATCGCGCGCTCTGCTGTTAAGGCGGCTGGAAGATGGGCAAGAGTGACCTCCAGCCCGCCGGGAGGCTATCGGGTCAAACCCTCCCCGTTGGCGGCGACGTTTCGCAGGCTGATCGCCGTCGGTGGGAAGAAGTCGGGTCTGTGCTGCGTCCGGCGGCGGTGCGGCCAGCAGCGCGGCGGACGGGGTGGGCGCTGCGCCGCTCTCATTCACCTTGGCGAGGTTCAGCCCTACTGAATTTCCGGCCGATCCTTGTGCTGTCCAAGGAACCCGGCAATGTGGGGCATCCACGGTCGGGGCCTCGCAAACGATGAGATCAGATCAGCCTGCCCGCCGCCGTTCAGTCGCCGCGTTTCTGAGCCTGTTGTCCCTGTTGCTGTTCGCCGGCGCCACGCTTGCTCAGGATCATCCGGGAGCAGCGTCGCCGGCCGGCGTCTGGGATGTGAATGCCGCTCAGGCCCGAAACGCGCTGGAGGAGGCGCGTCGCGGTCGCGTTGATCTGCCGACCTTGCGACAGGTGCGCGCCGCTCTGGTCAGTGATCGCGAAGAAAGCCTGGCCTATGTGAACGAGGGCAATCTGGACGCCCGCATTCTGGAGGCCCAGGTGAAAGCCCTGGGCCAGCCTGATGACGGCGATGAGGGCGGGGACAGTCGACGCTCGACCCTGGTCGCCCGTCTTGAGGTGGCGAGCGCGCCGATCGCCGCTGCGCGCGACGCCAATGCCCGCGCTGGAGTCCTTATTCAGGAAATCGACAGGGTCATCGACCATGCGGGGCGAGCGCAGCTTCTCCGGCGGCAAACCTCGCCCTTGATGCCCGATTTGTGGCGGCGCGCGGCCCAGGAGACCGCCACGATCGCAGAAATGCTTCGCCAGGCGTCGCAGGCGCAGAGCCCGACGGGACGACAGGCTTTGATCCAGGCCATGCCCTTTGCCGTGGTGCTGGGCGGCATGGCTCTGGTTTTCGGTTTCGGCATGACGCGGTCTTGCCGGCGCTTTCTGCTGCGCCGAGTCGACCTGGCCAGGACGGATCGAGCGAGGCTGGCCTACGCGTTTGCGCAGGACCTTCTCGCCATAGTGCTGCCTGCGCTGGCCGTGATGAGCGCCGCCGCTGCGGTCACGCTGCTCGGCCGTTCCGCGCCCGCCTTCTTCAGTCTCGCTTCGGTGCTTCTGGCTTCGGGTCTGGTTGTGGTGTTCGCGCGTTGGCTGGGACATGCAATGTTCAAGCCCACGGTCGAGGCCGCAAGGATCATGGTCCTGGCGCCGGACGAGGCGACGCGCGCCGTGCGCTACACGCGTCGGCTGGGCCTGGTGCTCGGCGGGGATGTGGTGGTGGGCTATCTGCAGCGAAGCACGACCATCGGCGCCGCCATTGTCGAGGTGCTGTCGCTCTGCCTGGTGTGTGCAGGGGCGTACCAGCTATGGCGCCTGGCCGGAATCGTTCGCCGCCAGCAGAGGACGTCGCCGCCCGAAGACATGAATGCGCTCGGGCTTCAGCGTCCCGCAGCCTATATCCTGACGATGGCGGCGATCGCCGCGCCTTTGGCGGTGCTGACGGGCTATGTGGCCCTGGCGCGGGAGGTTCTGACCTCCAGCCTGTTGTCGGTGGCGGCGGTGGCCGCGGCCGTCTTCTGCTACCGCGCCGTGATGGCTGCGGTCGGGATGCTGGGCGCGCGTGATCGGGAAGACCATGGCGGACTCCACCTGTTGCCGCTGGTCTTCGGATTTGCTCTGGGCGTCCTCGTCGTCGCCTTCGTGGCCATTGTGTGGGGAATGCGCCCGGAACGCATTCTGGATCTGGTGATCCTGCTCAAGGACGGCATTCCGGTCGGCGATACCCGGATCTCGTTGTCCGGCGTCGTCACCTTCGCCATCGTCTTTTCGCTGGGCTTCATCGCCACGCACTGGTTCCAGCGTTTGAGCCAGCAGGCCATCCTGCCTCGGATCGGCATCGAAGCGGCCGCCAGATCCGCCGTGTCCACAGGCGTCGGCTACATTGGCCTGACCGTCTCTGCTCTGATCGCCGTCGTGGCGGCGGGGCTGGACCTTTCCAGTCTTGCGGTTGTGGCCGGCGCGCTTTCCGTGGGGATAGGCTTTGGACTTCAACCCATTGTCGCCAACTTCATCAGCGGCCTGATCCTGCTGATGGAGCGTCCGATCAGGGAGGGCGACTGGATCGAGGGCGACGGCTACTCCGGCCAGGTCAGGCGAATATCCATCCGCTCGACCTATATCGAGACCTGGGACCGCAACGAGGTCATTGTTCCCAACTCGGCCCTGGCGGGAGGCAGGGTCACGAACATGACGTTCGGCTCGGGCCTGACGCGCATCACGGCTGGGGTTCTGGTCGGACCAAACAGCAATTTTTCGCGCGTGCGGGAGATCTTGCGCGCGAGCGCCATCGCCCATCCGGACGTGGTCGGCGACCCCGCTCCCTATGTGGCGCTTGAGGCCATGTCGTCTGACGCCGTGACGCTGAACCTCTTCTTCTTTGTCAGGGACGCCCGTCTTGGGTCAGGGGTCAGATCCGACGTCCTGTTCGACGCCATCGAGCAACTCGCCGCTGAAGGCGTGCCCATGCCTTTCGCCGCATTCGCCCGAGGCCGTCCGCCCATCCAGGCCTGAGCCCTTCGCTGGCGGGCTTCAGGCCAGGGCCGAATGAGGCCCGGGTCGTCCACGGGTTCGGCGCAATCGGACTGAGGGTTTCGCCCCTATGAGTCACGAAGGGCGTTGGCGTGAAGCCCGGCAGCTTCACGGTCGACGACGCCCTCGCCAAGATGGCCACGGTCGGCGGCGGCTGGAGACGCCGTCATGCGCCGGGCGGATGTCCGATCCGTTCGGCGCGTGTCCCTTTTTCAGCAGCCTGGGAGGACTGTCTCGGTCTGCCGGACGCGCGCGTTGGCCAGCGCCTGGGACAGTTGCTCGATGGAGTAGGGCTTCTGAAGCAGTTCGAATCCCGGCGCGCCGCTTTGCGACAGCACATGGCTGTATCCGCTGGCCAACACCACGGGGGTTGCGGGGTATAGTCGCCGGATCTCGCGGCTCAGTTCGATTCCGTCCATGCCCGGCATGACCACGTCCGAAAACACGATGTGAAACCGGTGCGGGTCCTGCGCGAGAAGGTCGAGCGCCTCTTCGGCGTCGCGAGCCAGGACCGTGTCGAACCCCAGTTCGATCAGCGCCTGGGTGGCGAAGTCCCCCACGCGTTCATTGTCCTCGACTACCAGAACGCATACGCCCTTGCCGTTGACGGGCATCGGACTGGCTTGGTCGCGCGCCGTCGCTGCGGCCTCGGGATAGCTGCGGGGCAGATAGAGGGTGAAGGTGGCGCCTTCGCCGAGCACGCTCTCGACCCGGATTTCTCCCTGAGACTGCTTGGCGAAGCCTATGACCTGGGAAAGGCCCAGGCCGGTGCCAACGCCGACAGCCTTGGTCGTGAAGAAGGGTTCGAAGATACGGTCGATGTCCTGCTGGGCGATGCCGTGCCCTGTGTCGGAAACGGCTATGGCGATGAAGTCGCCCGCGACTGGCGGATGACCGCGATGGGCCGGGATGCCCGACACGGGGCCGGCCGAAATGACGATGCGCCCATCGCCGTTCATGGCGTCACGCGCGTTGACCACCAGATTGACCACAGCCGTGTCGAACTGGCTGGGATCCGCCATGACGAAGCAGGGCTCTTCCGGGACGCTGACCAGAAGCACGACTTCCGAACCCGCCAGTGTCTCGATCATGCTGGTCACGCCCTCAAGGCTGGCGCCGAGATCGAAGGCCTCGGGACTCAGGGTCTGACGACGTGCAAAGGCCAGGAGTTGACGGGTCAGGACGGTGGCGCGGCCCGCGGTCTCGCTGATGGCGTCGATAAATCGCTTGCGCCTTTCTTCCGTCAGATCGGGCTTGCGCAGAAGCTCCGCAGAGCCGGTGATGACCGTCAGCAGGTTGTTGAAGTCATGCGCCACCCCGCCGGTCAGCTGACCAATAGCCTCCATCTTTCGGGCTTGCAGAAGCGCCTCTTCGGCATTGGCGCGCTCGGCCAGCGCCGTTTCGATCCGCATGTCGAGCGTCGCGTTGAGTTCCTTCAGCGCGAGTTCAGCCCTGCGGCGATCGGTGACGTCGTTGAACAGGATGGCGACTCGGCGAGCCTCGGGCGGGCCCACTCGGAACGCCTGGACGTCGTACCAGCGCTGCCCCAGCGCTGCCGCCGGGCTTTCGAACCGAATGCTTTCACCGGTCGTGGCGACCTTGCCGTAGAGGTCGAACCAGTGCTGTTCGTGATCCGGCGCCAGGTCGCGCATCCATCTTCCCGCAGCCTCCGCCAGGCCGGTCTGGGACGTGAAGGCTGGATTGACCTCGATGAAACGATAGTCGCGGGCAAGGCCGTCTGCGGTGAAAGCCACCTCTATGATGCAGAAGCCGGTCTCGAGCGAGTTGAACAGGGACTTGTAGCGTTCCTCGCTTTCGCGCAGGGCGCCCGCCGCCGTTTCGATCTCGATACGACGCTCGCCCTGTTCCCGGACCGCCTTTCGCAGTTCGAGCTGGGTCATCACCTGCCGCGCGAGAACCTCCAGCGCCAGGCGTTGCCGCGTCGTGATCGGACCCGGACGCGCCACGGTGTCAAGGACGCAGACTGTCCCCAGTGGCAGGCCGTCGGGCGTCAACAATCGCGCGCCGGCGTAGAAGCGCAGGCCGCCTTCCACGGTCACCAGAGGATTGTTGATGAACCGGGCGTCGAGCCTGGTGTCGGGCACGACCATCAGATCGTCCTCGAGGATGGCGTGACGGCAGATCGAGACTTCCAGCGGCAGTTCGCGGGTCCCGATTCCCACCTCGGCCTTGAACCATTGGCGACCGTCGGCGATCAGGTTCACAACCCCGATCGGCGCATCGAAAATCGCGGCGGCGAGATTGGCGATGTCGTCGAACTCAGGCTCGGTCGGCGTGTCGAGGATGTCATACGCCGTCAGGGCCGCCAGGCGGTCGCCTTCATCCCATGCTTTGAAGATCAATGTCGCAAGCCATGCCCGGAGGGTGGGAAGACCTCCTCTAGCACCGACTGCGGCTCAGGACACCTACTCTTCGCCGGGCCGGACGATCGGCGGGGTCAGGAAGGGGAGGCGTTGGCAAGCCCGCTAATCCCGCGCCATCGCCGCCTGAAGCCTCCGCTCCAGGTCCAGATAGACGTCGTCGGCGATGTCGTAGATGACCTTGAGCACCCGGCCGCCTGTGAACGGGAATGGGGATTTGTATTCGCTGCTGACGGCGTCTCCGCCGTCATAACCTATGCATAGGCCCTCGCCGCAGAGGGTGTAACGACCTGTCTGGGTGCGGCAGGGCGCCTGGGCGACGACATGGTCGTCGATGTAGAGCGTCACCTGACCAAAAGCCTCGCCCAGGTGGCTGACGCGTTCCTTGATGAACGCCACCCCGACGACGTGCCGGCCTGCCTGAGGGGCGTCGCACGCCAGGCGTTGTTCGGGCGGAATTCCGAGGAAGTTGTAGACGAAGAAGAGCTGTCCGCCCTTCAAGAACAGCGAATAGCCGCCGAAACGTGAGCCCTGCGCCACGATCACGCCCTGGCTGTCGCCCGTGAACTCCACCTCGGCCAGAATCTTGAACGAAACGCCGAGCGTGCGCGCCGCCGCCGCCTCCGGGACCGCCGTCGTGCCGGGGTAGTAGACGTAGCTGTCGCGTCTGGGGGCGTGATATTCGGCCTCGTGCATGGCGCGCACGCCCAGGTCGATCAGGGGCAGGACGTTGTTCTTCTTCGCTTCTGACAGCCAGAGTTCTTTAAGCTCCCTAAGCTTCTCGGGATGTTCGGCGGCCAGATCATGAGCCTCGGCTCGGTCGATCGCGGTATTGAACAACTGCCAGACGTCCTGGTCGAAGTGGCCCTGGTCGGAGGGCAGGGGGGCGTGCACGGCCGCCGCCTTCCACCCGTTCGACCAGATGCCCCTTGTGCCGCACATCTCGTAGTACTGGGTCTGCTTCCTCGTCGGCGCCTGGGCGTCGTCAAAGCTGTAGACCATGGAGACGCCTGCCAGCGGCGCCTGCTTCACCCCGTCGAGCGTCTCGGGCATGGGCACGCCGCAGGCCTCGAGGATCGTCGGCACGATGTCGGTGCAGTGGTGGTACTGGTCACGCACCTCGCCCCTGGCCCTGATGCCCTTTGGCCAGTGGATCACCAGCGGATCGCAGGTGCCGCCGGCGAAGGAGGCGTAGCGCTTGAACATCTTGTAGGGGGTGGAGAAGGCCACCGCCCAGCCCGTCGGATAGTGGTTGTAGGTGTCAGGCCCGCCCAGCTTCTCGAGCATGGCGAGGTTGCGCTTCACGTCGTCGGGGAAGCCGTTGAAGAACAGGTTTTCATTCACCGACCCGCTGGGGCTGCCTTCGCCGGAGGCGCCGTTGTCGGCGCAATAGAAGATGAGCGTGTTGTCGAGTTGCCCTGACTCTTCCAGATATTCGATCAATCGGCCGATCTGGACGTCCGTGTATTCGGACAGGGCGGCGTAGACCTCCGCCATGCGGCAGAACAGCTGCTTCTCGTCGTCTGACAGGCTGTCCCAGGGACGGACCATGTCCCCCTCTGCCGCCATGTCCTCGGGAATCGGGTTGATGGGGGTCAGTTCGGTGTCGGCGGGCAGGATGCCCCGCTCGATCATCCGCTTCAGCACCCATTCGCGATAGGCCTCATAGCCGTCGTCGAACACGCCCTTGTACTTGTCGATGTAGTCCTGCGGCGCGTGATGCGGGGCGTGGTTCGCGCCTGGGCAGTACCAGAGGTACCAGGGCTTGTCCGGGTCCACCTGCTTGCTTTCGCGGATGAAGCTGATGGCCTTGTCGGCGATGTCCTTCGAGAAATGATAGCCTTCTTCAGGCTGCGCCGGCTGATTGACGAAGTGGTTGTCCTCGATCAGTTCCGGGTACCACTGGTTCGTCTCGCCGCCGATGAAGCCGTAGAAGCGGTCGTAGCCCAGGCCAAGCGGCCACTTCTTCTTCGACGCGCTCATGCCGAAGGCGTCGACAGGCACGTTGTGGTTCTTGCCGATCCAGAAGGTGCTCCATCCCGCATCCCGCAGAATGCTGGCGATGGTGCCGTTCTCCAGCGGAATGTGGCCGTTGTATCCGGGAAAGCCCGTCGCCGCCTCGGAGATGGCGCCGAAGCCGTTGGCGTGGTGGTTGCGGCCGGTCAGAAAGCAGGAACGGGTCGGAGAGCACACCGCCGTCGTATGCCACTGGCTGTAGGTCAGACCGTTCTTCGCCATCCTGTCCAGGGTAGGCATGTTGATCCGACCGCCATAGGGCGACCACGCGGCCTGTCCCGTGTCATCGTACAGGATGACAAGAACATTGGGCGCATCCTTGGGCGCGCGGGCATCCAGAAAGGCGCTCCAGTCGGCCTTGGAGTCACGAACATCAAGCGTGATCGACCCCTGGAACGGACGAGGCATGGCGGATCTCCCTTCCCCTCAAGGGTCGCGCCGCGCCTGCCCGGACAACATCAGGGTAAACCCCCAAGGACCCGTCGCAACTGCCTCAGACGCCCCGGAGGGGAGTTGTAGGGCGGGCGCGGGCGCCGGGCGCAGACCTGCCCGTCTCAGGGTTCGTCCGGATTGCTGTGACCGTCATTGAAGGACCAAATCCACGGGCGGCGCTGAAGCTGCGGAGGGAGACCCGAAATGGAGTTCATCAAGCAACTCGTGCCGCTGCTCCTCACCGGCAGTCTGGCCGGTCTCGTTCTGGCCGTGGGGTTGAATACCGAGCGGGGCGACCTGCTCTATGTTTTCAAGAGGCCCGGACTTCTGGGACGAGCTGTCCTGGCGGTGATGGTGATCCCGCCGATCATCGCCGGCATACTGGTCTGGATTCTGCCGGTTTCACCTCCCGTGAAGGCCGGCATCATGCTGATGGCCGTTGCCCCTGTGCCGCCCCTTGTCCCGGGCAAGGAGCTGGGGATTGGAGGGCGCAAGGCCTACGCCTATGGCGTCTATGTCGCCATGGCCTTGCTCACGATCATTTCCGTGCCCCTGGTGTTCAATGTGGCTGCGCACGTGTTTGGCCGGGACGACACCGTCCAGGTCGTCACCATCCTGGCCACGGTGTTCACGGGCGTGATTATTCCCCTGGCCATCGGCCTGTTGGTGCGGCGCCTGGCGCCCGCTTTGGCGGCGCGGATCTGGCGTTGGGTCTATCGGCTCAGCATGCTTCTGGTCGTGGTCGCCTTTGTTCCCATACTCGCGAAGGTCTGGGGCCCCATGATGACCCTGGTCGGAAACGGCGCCCTGGCAGGCATGGCTCTCGTCGCCCTCATCTGCCTGGCGGGCGGACATATCCTCGGCGGGCCTGACAGGATTGATCGGGCCACCCTGGCGACGGCGGCTTCCGTTCGCCATCCCGGGATCGCCATGGCTCTGGCGAGCGCGAACATGACGGATCCGCGGGTGACGGCGGCGGTGCTGCTCTTCATGCTGGTCGGGCTGGTCGTCACCCTGCCCTATACGATGTGGGTCAAGCGGACGACGCGAGCCGAGGCGGCGGCCGCAGGACAGGTCTGAGTTCCCGACGCGGCGCCCGCGAACAGCGCCGCGTCATCCTATTTTGGGAACAGGAAGGTCGCTATGGCCCGCAGGCCCCAGTCCGGCGAGTCGCCCTCATCGACGAGGTAGATGCGCGCCCCGACGCCAAGCGACACGCGTTGACCCCCGAAGTTGTAGAGGTGCGAGACCGTGAAGTTCGCCGGCACGCTCCAGGTCTTGTGGGTCCAGTCGTAGGAGGCTTCGAGGTTGGCCCCCAAGGTCGTCGCATCGCGCGTGGTGTAGCTGTAGAAGGGCTGGATAAAGGTCTGGCTGACGTCGTCCCGTTCATCCGTCCCCGCGTAGGACCAGAGATGGTTCGCCAGAAGGCCGAACGTGGACGAACCCTTCTGTTGCAGCACCAGTCCCGTAGGACCCGCGGCCCACTTGCGGGTTCCGAGTTCGTCCGTCCCGACCGGCCAGAGAAAGACCGGACCCACCGCCCAGGTCAGCCCTCCGCTGCTCTTGGGAGAAAAGAAGAAGCTCTGGGTGATGTCCGAAAGGCCGTAGGCGGAGTCCAGGCCGGGGGCGGACGGTTCCTGATAGACGACCGGCACGATGGTGCGGACAATCAGGTTCCAGTCGTCCTTCAGCGGGATGGGCACGACAGGCTGAAAGTTGACGGTCATGCGTTCGCCGTCGGCGGGACCGTAGCAGCAGTCGTAGTTCCACTGGATCGGCACGCTGATCATGCTCGCCACCGGATTGGACAGCTTCTGCGCCAGTTCCGCGTCGCCCTCCTGGGCCCAGGCCGCAGCAGGCGCGAGAAGCGCTAGGGTTGTGAGGGCGGCGATACGCATGATGGCCTCCGGCGGTTCTTCAGGTCTGAATCTGGATCAGGACCGAGCTCAGCGCGGCCAGACCAATCAGCAGCAACAGGATTGCAGCCACCAGACTCGGCGTGGCCGAGTAGTGCAGGGCGTGATGCAGCAGCCCCCGGTTGACGATGTGCTCGCGCCGGAGCGTCAGGTTGTGCAAGAATCTGACATGGCCCAGGATGCCGATTACGAGCATGCCCACGCCGAGAGCGAGCAGAGACGCTCCGACGCGACGGCCCGTCAGGTCGTCTGCCGGGAGCGCTCCGCTTTCGCCGAGATGGCGAAAACTCTCGTGGATCGTGAAACCAAACCCGATCATTGACACCCCGGCCCGCACGGCCGCCATCAGGGTCCGATCGGCGCTCATCAGCGTTCGTTCGAACGACAGACTGGTGCGGTTGGCGGACAGTTCGACCGACGGGTCGTCGTCGATCAGCCCTGTGCCGCCAGGGCCGCTGGAGGGGCCGCGCCGACGCATGTCCTAGCGTGGTTGATCGACGACGACGTAGACGACCGTGTCACCTTCGTAGCGAGGCTCGTAGTAGACCCCGCCGCAGTAGTAGTAGCTGCCGGCATAGGGCGAGCAGGCGGGGGGCAGGGAATAGATCATCGAGCCCACGACGGCGGACGTAACGGCCGCCGCGGTGCCGAACGCGACGCCGGCCGCGACGGGGTGGTAGTGGTCATCCCAGTCCCAGTCGTGGTCATGATCGACGTCGATGTCGATGTCGCGATCAATATTGCGGTTCACGTTGCGATTGACGTCGCGGTTGGTGTTGCGGTTTCGGTCGATGTCACGCGTGCCGCCGCCGTCCCGGCCAGGGGCGGGGCGGGCAGCGGCATGTCCGCCGGCGTTCGGGTGAGGGCGGTTGACGCTGGTTCGACCGGCGCCGCGCACCTGGGCCGCCGCCTCGAAGACGGGCACGGCCGAGAACAGAAGGACGCCGACGGCCGTGGCCGCGAAACTCGTTCTGGAGCGGATCATTGCGAAGCTCCCGCAGGTTTGTGGAAGGCGATGGAGGTGTCGGCGCTGGCCGGGCTGAAGGCGAAGGTGCTGGCGTCGAAGCGGGGATTTGTGTTCCACGACAGCCTGGCGCTGAACTCTGGCCGGGTCGGATCAGTCTTGTCGATGATGACGATCTTGAGGGGCAGGGGGCGATCGCCCTGCTGGATCCAGATTTGCCAGTCGATCTCCTCCTGACGGAAGGCGAACTGATCGGCCTGGACGCCGCCGACCATGGCGGGGCCGATGTATTCGGCGGACTGGAAGTCCTTGGGCAGCCGCGCCGGGTCGCCCCAGTGGAACAGATCCTCAAGCGGCAAGGCGATGCCGTACTGATCGTAGGCGGTGTCGAGTATCTGATGGATCGTGCCTGGCGCTTCCGCGCTGGCGTAGAAGCCTCGGCCTGGGGCGTAGACCGTGAAACGGCGACCGTCGAAATAGAACCGTCGTTGCTTTCGGTCGGTGCGGTTGTCGATGACGAAGGCGTCCGGTCGCCGCACCTTGTAGGTCGTGACGCCGTCCAGATCGATGCGCTGGTCATCGGCCATGACCAGGTCGAGGCTGCTTTCCGACGTCACCTCGAAGGTTTCGAGCGTGCCCATGTAGGCGCCCATGCGTTGCAGCGCCTGGACGGGGTCCGGGGCCGTGGCCGTCGCCGCCGCGGCGGCCTGCGGCGGAGCCTCATGGCTCGAAGCCGCAACGGGCGCTACGGCCATGGCCGCGGCGAAGACGAGGGTGGTGCTGAGGGTGTGCATGTAGACCTCCTATCCGCCCACGCCGGGCAGGGACTTGACCATGTCGGCCGCGACGGCGTTGAGGCGCGCCTGATCGGCGTCCCCGCTGTCCACGCGCCGTTGCGAGGTGGCGCGCCAGGCCAGTTGACCCGAGGCGCGATCGACCAGATCCAGGATCATCGTGCCTTCGGTGTAGTGGATGGTGTCCACGTTCAGAGCTGGCGGACCGTAGAGGCCCCAGCCGCTGACGCAGCCGCGGAAGCCGCAGGCGACGGGCGGCGCGCCCATGCCCGTGCTCTGGATATCCGAACGGGCCTCAAGCCCGACGTGATAGGAGGCCAGCAGGGTCGCTTGCGCCGGATCGGACACGCGACGGAAGCCCTTGCCCGCCAGCGCCGAGTCCACCGCGCTTACAATACGCTGCTGAATGATGTCGTTGGCCACGCGAGGGTCGCTGGCGCGTTGGCTGGCGCTGGAAATGGGGGCCCAGGCATAGGTCGAGCCGGGGGCCACCGAAGTGGTGCTGGATTGCAGAACATCGACCTTTCCGGCCGGCGTTCCGCACGCCGCCGCGCCGAGCATGGACAGGACGGCCGTGGCCGTCGCGAGGTGTTTGAGCCTTAGTGACATTGCCGCAGCCTCCATAGCGATGCCGTATGTTCGACCTCGACGAAGCCGGGGGTAATCAGGTGAAGACCTGACGCTGCTGTGCGGGCGCCCTGAGACGCAGATCGTCATGGGGTCGAGTTTGGCTCGATCTGGGGTCGATGCCCGATGGATCGGTCGATGTCGAAGGGCGACGCTTCGAGCGTTTGCGGAGGTCTGCCATGTCGTGTCGAGGATCCGCTCAGGCAGCCTGGTTGGCGGCGGCGATGCTTGGCCTCTGGGCCAGCGAGGCGACGGCGCAATCCCCCGCGACCGAGTCGAAGGTCGAGGCTGCGCCGGGTGTCGATGCCGCCCGGTCTCACGACCATAGCCTGTTGATGATGCCTATCCCGATTTCAGATCCGGCGATCGGCAACGGATTGGCGATAGGTGCGGGCGTCCTTTACCACGCAGGTGGCTCGCAACGGCCCTGGGTGACGGGCGGCGGGGCCTTCTACACCGACAACGGCAGCAAGGGCGCCGCCGTGTTTCAGAAAGCCTTCCTGGCTCAGGACCGCTTTCGCCTTGCGGCCGGAGCCGGGGTGGGAAGCGTCAACGTGGATTTCTACGGCATCGGCCCGGCGGCCGGCGAACGCGGGGTCTCCATTCCGATCAACCAGAAGGCGGGTTTCGCAGGCGGGCAGGCGCTGATGCAGGTGGCGCCTCACCTGTATGCGGGACTGCAATACCGGTTCATCGACATGAAGACGACGATACAGGCGGAGTCTGCGCTGTTTCCCGACCTTGATATCCCGTCCGTAGAGTTGGACACCGTCTCTTCGGCTCTGGGCCTGGCGGGAGAATATGATACCCGGGACAATGAGTACCAGCCGACCCGGGGCGTCTACGTCACCGGCGCCTGGCTGGTCGCCGACGAGGCCTGGGGCAGCGATCGTGACTACAGCCGGGCCGAGCTGCGGATCAACGGCTACCGTCGCCTGAATGACAAGACGGTCCTGGCCTGGCGAGCCTCGGGCTGCTGGGCCGGCGACAGCGCGCCCTTCTACGACATCTGCAACTACGGCAGTCAGAGCGACCTGCGCGGCTATGTCTCCGGCCAGTATCGCGACCGCACGCTTGCGGCGGTCCAGGTCGAGCTGAGGCGCGCGCTTTTTGGCCGTTTCGGCGTGGTCGCCTTCGCCGGGGTCGGGGGGGTCGGTCAGAATTTCGGCGACATCACTGACGAGCTGTTGCCGTCCGCGGGCGTCGGGTTGCGATATGAAGCGTCGCGCAAATACGGCGTCAACGTCGGAATCGACTATGCGGTGGGCGAAGAATCCTCGGCCGTCTACTTCCGCATCGGCGAAGCCTTCTAGCGTGAGGACCGGGTCTCGCCGGTGTGATTCATCGTCCTATCGGCCCAATTTGCGACGCGGCTAGGGCCTCGGCCTGATGGATGGCGGCGGCGTCTTCTGCTGGGCTGTGTCCATGACCCAGGCTTCGCAGACTGCACACACTGATCGCCGCTCCCTTGTGGAGCGGCTTGGCGACAGCACAGAGGCGGCCAGCGCCATCATCCTGTCGATCGCTGCATTGATGACGGCCTGGTCAAGCTACCAGGCCTCGCTGTGGGACGGCGATCAGACCGTAGCCTATTCCCAGGCGGAGAGCATCCGCACCACGGCGTCTCGGTGGGAGGTTCAGGCGGGACAGGGTGAGGGGGCGGACATCCTGTTGTTCACCCAGTGGCTGGACGCCTACGCCTCTGGTCAGGGCGAGCTTGAAGCCTTTTATGAATCGCGGTTCCGTCCCGCCTATCGCGTGGCTCATGACGCCTGGCTCGCCCGACATCCTCTGCAGGACCCCACGGCTCCCAGAACGCCTTTCGAAATGCCGGACTATCGGCTTGCCGCCAAAGGCGAGGCGGAGGCGCTTGAACGCCAGGCTGACGCCCTTTTCGAACAGGGACAAAAGGCAAACCGGATTAGCGATGATTTTGTGCGCGCGACCGTAATCCTGGCGACCGCGATGTTTTCCGCCGGGATTGTCCAGGTCTTCAGGCGCAGACGCATTCGCCTGGCTATCGTGGTGCTGGCCGCCCTGCAATGCGCATGGGGCCTGTTCAGCGTGGTCGGCTTGCCGCCGAACTAGCGCGGGCCGGCGGTCAGGCCTCGATCAGGTGGTGCTTGATGGCGAAGCGGACAAACTCGGCCGCTGTTCGAACGCCCGCTTTTCGCATGGCGGCCGCCCGATGGCTTTCGACCGTCTTGATGCTGATATCCAGCTGACGCGCGATCTGCTTGTTGCTGCCGCCCTCGGCGATCAACTGGCCCACTTCCAGTTCTCTGAGCGTGAAGCTCTCCAGCCGCGATTTTTTGCGGTCGTGCAGCGCTGCATCGAGCAGCATCTCGGAGACCGCAGGCGAAAAATACGGCCGGTGAGCGCCCAGGGCGGAAATGGCCGCGAGAAGCTGACGCTCTCCCTCAGACTTGAGAATATAGCCGCGCGCGCCGGCCGCCAGCCCGCCGGAAATGGTTTCGTCGTCGTCGTGCATGGTGAAGAGCAGGACTTCGGTGGCGGGCAGCAGGGTCCGGACCTGCCGGGTGACGGAGACGCCGTTGAGACCGGGCAAGGAAACGTCGAGGACGATAACGTGAGGGCGCAACTCCTTGGCCAGCTCCAGCACCTGGTCGCCCTGGCTCGCTTCGGCGCAGACCTCCCAGCCGAGGTGGCTTTCCACCACATCGCGGACACCCCGACGAACGATCTCGTGATCGTCCGCGATCAGAACCCGCAGCATGGCAGCCCTCCTTTACGCGGTATCCGAGAAATGCACGAAAAGCACACGGTAGTATATCAGGTCTAACACTGATACGGTGACAGGCATTCGCTTACCCTTGTCAATGGTTAACGGCCGATCCGGTGGTGCGAGACATGTCCATTTTTCCAGTCGATTACGATAGACTTGATAGCAAGTTTGAGAAAAGCGGCTGGGGGAGCAAGCGGAACCCTTATGTCTTTAGTTATGGTCGCAGGGATGAGGGAATTGAGGTCAAAGATACGAGCTGGATCTCGTGTCTTCACTCCTGCATCGCGATGGTCGCGAATACGGCCGATGGCTACCGGTTCGATGTCGTCAGTTGCGGATTAATCGCAAAACTGGGTGTATCTGGACCCGAACTCTCGGGGCGTCTCGTATCCGAGGCGCTTCACGGAGCCTTCGCCCCTCTGGAGGCTCCTTTGGCCCAGGCCCTGTGGGGCGGGCAGTCTCAGGCCGTCGATCTGCGCGAAGGATTTCCAGGGTTTGCCCTGAGGGCCGAGGTGCGCAGCATGGGGCTGCACGGCCTGGCGATCGTCGAATTCACTCCGTTAGAGAAAGAGAGCGTCGATCTGGGCGAGGGCATCCTGGAGCACCTCAACCGGATCGGGCGGGAGCAGCTACGTCTATGATCGCAAGCCCTGGCTGGGCATGAACCTTTCGGTTCTGCTTGGTTCGGGCGACAACGGCGTGTTTCGCGTGCGGCCTGCGATCGTACGCAAGAGGGTTCATCCCGACGACCTGGTTTCGCTCAAGGCGCACCGCCGCGCCCTCTATGAGAAACCCCATGGGGCGATCCTGACCACCGTCGTGCGCATAAAGGACGACGACGGCGACTGGCGATGGATCCAGGCCCGGGAGCAGGTTTTGACACGGGACGCGCGAGGACGCGTGCTGAAGATCCGCGGCGTCGCGACCGACATAACGGACCACCGCCAGCTGGCTCTTTCTGTCCAGCGGAACGCGAGTGAAATCCTCAGGGCGCAGCAGGACGAGCGTCGTCGCATCGCACGCGAGATCCACGACTCCCTGGCCCAGCATCTGGTGTTGATCGATCTGACCATGTCGCGTCTGGAGCGCGAGGCTGAGCACCAGCTTCCGACCGGAGCCGTGCACGACATTCGCAACGCGGTCCGCGCCGCCCATGCCGAGGTGCGCGCCTTTTCCTACCTCTTGCACCCGCCGGAACTGGATCAACTTGGACTGCCGGGGGCGATCGCCGCTTTGGCAAGGGGCTTTGGCATCCGGACCGGGCTGGACATCAAGCTGGACATGGGCGTCCTTCCGGACCTGCCGCCGATCGCTCAACTGACATTGTTCCGCACCGCCCAGGAGGCGTTGATGAACGTGCATCGCCATGCCCGGGCGTGCACGGTCAACCTGTCGCTCAATACGGTTGACGGCGGCGTGCGTCTGGAAGTGGCTGATGACGGGGAGGGCGTTCAACTCGCAAGGCTGAAGGCGGCCGCCGCCGGCGTGGGTCTGGCCGGCATGCGCGCCCGTCTGATCGAAATCGGCGGGGCTCTGGAGCTCAGCGTGCCCGAGCGGGGCCTGCGGCTCAGGGCCTGGCTGCCGGTGGAACAGAAGTACTGCTCGCCTCCGACGGGGGCCGTCCCGCGCGCCTAGGGCGCGGGAGCTTCTTTTTCGCAGGACGCGGGAAGGCTCGCCTCGGGTTTTACCTGATTACGCTACGACTGACGGGCTGTTCAGATGGTCCCCTCGAAGGAGGTGTCTCATGATCGCTCGCTTTGAAAAAAGTCGCAGATATCGTCCGCTCCTAGCCCTGGGTCTGGCGGCGGGCGGCTTGCTGGGGCTGGCCCAGCCCGCCAGTGCGGACGAAGGCGGAGCCAGCGTCTATCTGTTGGGGTCAGGCGGCCCGGGAACCGCAATCATGCCGCCGGTGAAGGGCGTCTTCTTCTCCAACACCCTCTACTATTATTCCGGCGAGGCGGGCGGCGACAAACAGTTCCCGATCGGCGGCAGCGTCGTGGCCGACCTGAACGCCGCCATCACGGCCGACTTCGCCACGGTGCTCTGGGTGCCGTCCACCGATTTCGCAGGCGGAACCCTGGCCCTTGGCGCCACCCTGCCGGTGGGCGAGGTGGATATCGACGTCTCGGGCGTCATCTCCGGGCCTGCCGGCGGCGGCGTCGGGGTATCGAGAAACGACTCCGCCTTCGTCGTCGGCGACCCGCTCGTCACAGCGCTGCTCGGCTGGAGCAAGGGCAACTACCACCTGCAGGTCGGCGCCATGGTCAACCTGCCCATAGGCGACTATCGCAAGGATGAACTCGCCAATCTGGCCTTCCATCGCTGGGCGGCGGACACTTCGGTGGCGGCGACCTGGCATGATCCGGCCAGCGGCTGGGACGTCAGCGGCAAGGCCGGCGTCACGTTCAACGGCACGAACGAACACACGGACTACAACTCGGGCAATGATTTCCACGCCGAACTGGCGGTCGAGAAGGCCTTTTCCAAAGCCTTCTCTGCCGGCGTTCAGCTCTACCATTTCCGGCAGATCTCGGATGATTCCGGATCCGGCGCGAGGCTGGGCGCCTTCAAGGGCAAGGCGTCAGGCGTCGGCGTCACGGCGGCCTGGAACTTCCAGCTGGCGGAGCGACCCGCGACCTTGCGGCTTCGTGCCTTTACGGAGTTCGATGTGGAGAACCGCCTGGAAGGCGACTCCATCTTCCTCGATTTCTCGATTCCTCTGGTGATGAAGCTGCCGACCGCCCCTTAAATTGGTGCTCGCGACGGCCTGGCTAGCGGCGCGGCGGGCGGGGGAAGAAGGCGCTGGTGCGGGCGGCGTAGGCGGCAAAGGCCTCAGGACGCGACCGGCGCATATGGGCTTCCAGCAGGGGGACGCCGGAAACGCGCGTCAGCAGCCAGTAGATATAGGCTGGCCCGCTCAGCGCCAGCCAGCCCCAGGGCCAGGCGCCGCTGAGGTCGAGGGCGAACACCGGCCACGCGCACCAGCTCAGCCACTCGAAAAAGTAGTTGGGATGCCGCGACCAGGCCCACAGGCCTGCATCGCAGACGCGGCCGCGGTTGGCGGGATCGGCCTTGAAGGCGGCCAACTGACGATCGGCGACGGCCTCGCCGACAAGCGCGGACAGGAAGACGAGTGTCGCCATGCCGTCTTGCAGTCCCAGACCGGGCGTCGGGTTGCGAGCGGCCAGCAGGATACTGAGGGCCAGGAAGGCGGCGGCGCCGGCCTGCAGCATCAGAAAGCCGAACATTCGAACCTGAAACCGCTCGCCCCATTGCTGGCGCAGACGAGCATACCGGGCGTCTTCGCCTTCCTTTGCCGCGCGCGCGGCGATGTGCAGCCCCAGCCGAAGCCCCCAAAGACCGATCAGCGCCGCCGCCAGCCATTGGCGCGCAGACGGCGACGTATTGTCGATGGGAAACAGCGCGACCCCGACGCCCGCCGCGCCCAGGCCGAAGGACCAGAAGACATCGGCCCAGCCGCCCTGACCCGTGCGGTGCTGCACCAGCCAGGCTGCGCTCATGACGATCATCAGGAAGAGCGCCGCCGCCCCCCACAGCGGCAGAAGCGTGGTCACAGCCGCACAAAGGGCTGCATCAGCCGGCCCAACCAGCCGTCCAGCTGGATTTCACCGTCCAGGGCCACGACGCATAGGCACGGCTCCTCCGACACGACGCGCGGCTGATGAAGGGTATCGGGGTCCGCCTCTTCCAGATCCCCGACATCGAAGCGCTCGACCGCAGTGGCGTAGGCCCCCGACAGGACGCAGGTCAGTTCGACGCCGCAGTGGGTGTGGCGGGGCGTTTCACGGCCCGGTTCGATCTTCAGCAGGATGACGCGGCAATCGCCGTCACGCGGAGCGTGGACGTCTCGGGCTCGGATGCCGGGCCCGATCCAGCGCCAGGGGCCAAGTGCATAGCGCCGCAGCGGTTCTGGCAGTTCGGGCATGTCATTGAGCGGTGAGGGCGTCTTGGCTTCGCCGGCGTCCGTCTCGATCCGCGCCATGGCTCGCGCCAGGGCGTCGCTGGACATCCGGGACGGCGTCGTCTCCTCCAGGAAGTCGCCGCCGACGACCTGAAGACGGCGCACCCAGGCGTCGTTGGCCGGCCGCAGGGCCAGATGGGCGGCCACGACCACGGCCTCGGGCGGGCTGAGGGTTCCCGCGGCATAGGCCAGCAGGCGTTCTTCGGAGGGGTTGCGGCTCGCACTCATCGCGACGCCTCCTCTGACGGCTCGAGGAGCAGGCGGAGCTTGATCATGGCGTTGCGAATTCGGGATTTTACGGTTCCCAGCGGAAGGTCGAGCCGGCGGGCGATTTCGGAATGGGGACTATCGAAGAAGAAGGCGAGGCGCAGGACTTCGACCTGATCCGGCTTGAGGCGCGACAGGGCCTCGCGAACCCTTTCGGCGTCCTGCGCCATGGACAGGATGTCGTCGGGGCGCCGGACGTCCTCGCCGATCAGGTCGATCTCGGGCGTCGGCAGGGGACGGGCGTCGCGGCGCAGCATGTCGAGCCGTCGGTTGCGGGCTATGGTGAATATCCACGTGGCGGCGCGCGCCTTGCTGGCGTCGAACAGATCGGCCTTGCGCCAGACCGTCAGCATGGCGTCCTGGGCGAAATCCTCGGCCGCGCCGGGTGTCGCGCCAGACTTGATCAGCCAGGCTTTCAGCCGGGGCGCAAAATGATTGAACAATTCGGCGAAGGCTTCGCGGTCGCGGCGGAGAGCCACGGCTTCGATCAGCCGATCGTGCGCGAAAGCGTCATGCGAGGAGCCGTCCGCTGTCATGCGGCTCGAAACCCTTGCAGTAGGAGTGAATGATGAAGCCTCGGCATACATGGAGCCTAATACGCTTCGTGGAAATGTCTGGATCATTCGCAATCCGAAAACGGCAACGGTGCGTAATCTGATCAAGCCCGCCGCCATTTTGGCGGGCGCGTTTCGGAGCTTCCATGACCCATTCGTCCGCCCCTCGTTCCGGTCATTCCTTGAAGATCGCCGTCGTGGGTTCCGGCGTGGCGGCCCTGTCCTCCGCCTGGCTGCTGTCGCAGCGCCATCAGGTCACCCTCTATGAGAAGGCCGACCGACTGGGCGGCCACTCCAACACCGTCACTGCGGGCGTGGCGACGGGCGATGTCGCCGTCGATACGGGCTTCATCTGCTTCAACGACGCAACCTATCCGAATCTGATCGCCCTGTTCGCGCATCTGGGCATCGAGACCCGCGCCACCGACATGTCTTTCGCGGTTTCACTGGACGACGGTCGTTTCGAGTATGCCGCGCCGGGGCTGTTCGCCCAGAGGCGCAACGTCCTGCGTCCGCGTTTCTGGTCCATGCTCAGCGAGATACTGCGTTTTTATCGGGAAGCTCCCATCGACCTGGGCGGGCTCACCGATCCCGATCTGACGCTGGGCGACTACCTGAGGCGCGAGGGTTTCAGCGAAGCCTTCCGTGATGATCACCTGCTGCCGATGGCGGCGGCGATCTGGTCGTCTCCGGCGCATACGCTGATGGACTATCCGGCTGAGGCCTTCATCCGGTTCTGCGGCAATCACGGCCTGCTCAAGCTCGTCGGTCGTCCGCTGTGGAGAACCGTCGAGGGCGGCAGCCGTGTCTACGTCGAGCAACTGGCCCGGGCGATCGACGACGTAAGGTTGAACACCGGCGCGACAGCGGTGGTGCGCACGGACGAGGGCGTCACGGTGCATGACAGCCAGGGGGGCGTCGAGCGTTTCGACCATGTGGTCATCGGCGCCCATGCCGATCAGGCCCTGGCCATGTTGGCGGAGCCCACGCCGCGCGAGAAAGAGGTTCTGGGCGCCTTCCGCTACAGCCGAAACCTGACCGTGCTGCACACCGACGCCGGTCTGATGCCGCAGCGCCGCCGCGCCTGGGCCAGTTGGAACTATATCGGCGCGAACGACGGCCTTTGCGTCACCTATTGGATGAACAAGCTTCAGGGCCTGCCGGGGCAGGATCTGTTTGTCACCCTGAACCCGCCGCGCCCGCCCCGCCCGGACACCCTGCTGCGTAGCGAACTTTACGAACACCCCATCTTCAACCCTGCCGCCATTCAGGCGCAGAAGAAGCTGTGGAATCTGCAAGGGCAGGGCGGCGTCTGGTTCTGCGGCGCCCATTTCGGCGCGGGCTTTCATGAGGATGGCCTGCAATCGGGCCTCGCCGTGGCCGAGCAACTCGGCGGCGTGCGGCGCCCCTGGTCGGTCGAGAACGAAAGCGGTCGTATCCATCTGTCGCCAGCCGCGGCGGCGGGAGCCCTGGAGAATGCGGCGTGACCCAGGCCTCCGCCCTCTATCGTGGCGGCGTCATGCACCGTCGGCTGCGGCCCAAGGAGCACCGGCTGAATTATCGTGTCTTCTGGCTCATGCTGGATCTGGCCGAGATTGATGCGCTTGACCGAAGGCTTCACTTCTTCTCACGCAACCGCTTCAATCTGCTGTCCTTCCATGACCGGGACCACGGCGACGGCTCCGGGGCGGCCTTGCGCGAGCAGGTAGACGCCTGGCTGAAGCGGGCGGGCGTGATGATCGGCGACGGGCCTGTCCGTCTGGTGACCATGCCGCGCGTCCTGGGTTATGTCTTCAATCCGATCAGCCTCTATTACTGCCACCACGCCGATGGGCGGCTGGCGGCCATGATCTATGAGGTGACCAGCACGTTCGGCGTGCGTCACGCCTATGTCGTTCCGGTTCCCGAAGAGGATCAGGCGGCGGGTCTGATTCGTCAGGGCGCGGCCAAGGCCCTCTATGTCTCGCCCTTCATGGGGATGGAGATGGACTACGAATTTCTTGGCCATGCGCCGGATCAGCGTCTGGCCCTGACGATCAACGGCTTCGACGCAGAGGGCCTGCTGATTACGGCCGCCATGTCGGCCGAGAGGCGCCCGCTTCTGGATCGTGAGCTGTGGAGGGCGGCGATCGCCTTGCCGTTCATGACGCTGAAGGTCGTGGCCGCCATCCATTGGGAGGCCCTGATATTATGGCTCAAGGGTGTTCGTCTGACCCGTCAGCCGTCCCCGGCGTGGGAACCCGTGACCATTCAGCATCGCGCGCGGGAGAGCCGTCTTGGTCGATAAGGCCGCCTCTCCGGTCATCCTCTGGTTTCGCCGCGACCTGAGACTGGATGACAATCCCGCCCTGGGCGCTGCGGTCGCGACCGGGCGACCCGTTATTCCGCTCTATATCCTGGACGAGACGGGGGAGGGGCGCCGTCTCGGCGGCGCCTCCCGCTGGTGGCTGGACAAGTCCCTACGCGCGCTGGACCGAGATCTGCGAGGGCGCGGTGGGCGGTTGATCCTGCGACGGGGGCCGGCTGAAGCGGAGCTGCGCTATCTGATCGCGGAGACAGGGGCCGGTCAGGTCTTCATGAACCGTCTGTTCGAACCTGACGCCTTCGCCCGGGACGCCGACATTGCTCATGCCTTGAAGGGCGAGGGCGTAGAGTGTGTTGGCTTCAACGCGACCCTGCTCTGCCGGCCGGGCGCAGTGCTGAACGGATCAGGTCTTCCCTACAAGGTGTTCACGCCGTTTCATAAGGCCTTGCTGGCGACGGCCCGAGCGCCGCAGCCGACCGTAGCGCCGGCGTCGTTCATCGTCCCTCAAGACCTGGCCAGCGAGGAGATCGAGCACTGGAGCCTGCATCCGACCAGGCCCGACTGGTCGGCGGGTTTTGTCGGGGCCCCGGGCGAGGCGGGGGCAAAGGCGGCCTTGACCCACTTTGTCGAGAAGCGGCTGAACGCCTATGCGCTTGATCGCGATCGGCCGGACAGATCGGCGACCAGCCGCCTGTCGGCCCATCTGCACTGGGGCGAGATCAGCCCCTGGCGGGCGGTGAACACGGCGCGCGCAGCCGCAACCTCCGGCAGCGTCGCTTCGGCGGAAGCCGACAAGTTCGTCGCCGAGATCGGTTGGCGGGAATTCTCGGCTCATCTGCTCCACCATTTCCCCTATCTGCCCGAGCGAGCGTTCAAGGCTGAATATGACGCCATGCCGTGGCGTGATGATCCCGCAGCTCTGGCCGCGTGGAGGGCGGGACGGACCGGCTATCCTCTGGTGGACGCCGGCATGCGTCAGCTTTGGGCGACGGGGACCATGCACAACCGGGTGCGGATGGTGGTCGCTTCCTTCCTGATCAAGCACCTGTTGATCGACTGGCGTGAGGGCGAGGCCTGGTTCTGGGACACGTTGTCGGACGCCGACCTGGCCAGCAACGCGCAGAACTGGCAGTGGGTCGCGGGTTCCGGGGCGGACGCGTCGCCCTATTTCCGGATATTCAACCCCGTCGCTCAAGGCGAGAAGTTCGATCCTCAGGGACGGTACGTCCGACACTGGGTTCCAGAGATCGGGCGTCTGCCGGATCGTTGGATCCATGCGCCCTGGACGGCGCCGTCATCGGCGCTGGCTGATGCTGGAGTGCGACTGGGGCGGGACTATCCGCGACCCATTGTCGATCACGCCGAGGCGCGCGAACGGGCCTTGGGCGCCCTGAAGACCCTCAAAGCCGTTTCACGTCCTGAAGACGATGAATGACCTCTTCCTCCTGCCGGGGCTTTAGCAAGCCATGACCACGACCTTCTATGGCGTCCAGAGCGAGAAGCGATCTCCATCGCCTGTCTTCGGTCTGCTTCTGCGTCTCTTGTCCGCGAACTGGACCTGGGGACGACTGACCCTCATCCTGCCTGACGGCAGCCATCGTCGCCTGGTCGGCAAGCAGCCGGGCCACGCGGCCGTGATGAACATTCGCAGCTATCGCTTTGCGGCCCGCGTGCTCAGGGGCGGCGATATAGGCTTTGCCGAGGCCTATATGGCGGGCGAGTGGGATGCGCCGGAACTGCCGGTCCTGCTGGAGACCCTGGTCAACAACTACGACCACATCCGGCGGCTGTTCGACGGCAATCCGCTGATGAACGGAATCAACTGGCTGGGGCACAGGTTCAACCGCAACAGCCGTCGCGGGTCGCGTCGTAATATTCATGCCCACTATGACCTCGGCAACGCCTTCTACGCCAGCTGGCTTGACCGCTCGATGACCTATTCGTCGGCGCGTTTCGAGCGCCCGGATCAGCCTCTCGAACAGGCTCAGCAGGCCAAGTACGCCGCCCTCGCTCGCATGATGGACCTCAGGGCGGGCCACAGCGTGCTGGAGATCGGCTGCGGCTGGGGCGGCTTCGCCGAGTTCGCCGCCCGCGAGATCGGGGCGACGGTCACCGGCGTGACCATTTCCCGCGAACAGCATGACTTCGCCCGCCGCCGCCTGTTCGAAGCTGGGCTGGCGGACAAGGCCGACATACAGCTCATCGACTATCGCGATGTGGCGGGGCAGTTTGATCGCGTGGCGTCGATCGAGATGTTCGAGGCGGTAGGGCGTGAGTACTGGCCGACCTACTTCGCCAAGGTCCGCAGCGCCCTGAAGCCCGGCGGACGGGCCGGCCTGCAGGTCATCACCATCCAGGACGCGCTGTTTGAAGAGTACGACGCTCGCACGGACTTTATTCAGAAATACGTCTTCCCTGGCGGCTCTCTGCCCTCGGAGGCGAGGCTGGCGCCTGTGGTGGCGGGCGCCGGTCTGGCCTGGGACCGGACGGAGCGCTTTGGACGCGACTATGCCGACACCCTCGCCGAATGGGCGCGCCGTTTCGAGGCGGCCTGGAGCGAGATCGGCCGGGCCGGCGCCGGCTTTGACGAGCGTTTCCACCGCCTTTGGCGCTTTTATCTCGCCTATTGCGAGGCCGGATTCAGGTCCACACGCACGGACGTCATCCAACTCACCCTGGACAGGCCGTCGTAAGCGGCCGGCTCAGTCGCGAATGAAGTGGGGCAGGAAGCGCGAGGTGTTGCGAGTGATCAGGCTGGTGTCTTCGCGCAGGCTCATGCCGGCGGCCTCGTCGCCGACCACCCAGGAACCGACGATGACATGGTTGCCGTCGAAGCTGGGCGGGTTGTGCAAAGCCTGACGAATCCAGCGGCCGCCGCCATAGCCGCCGTCGACGACCTCGGCGGTGCTGCGGCCCTGGTCGATCAGTTCGACATTGGCGCCCTCACGCGAAAACAAGGGCTTGCGGACATAGGATGATCCGAGCGCTGAATGCGCCGGGTCGTCCTCGAAATAGGCTTCCAGCAGGTTGGGGTGGCCCGCGTGGCGTTCCCACAGCAGGGGCAAAATCGCCTTGTTGGACAGGATGCTTTTCCACGCCGGTTCCAGCACCGTCACGCCCGCCGTCGGCAGGGGCGCGGCGTAGTCGTCGCGCAGCATCTGCTCCCACGGATAGAGCTTGAACATCGCCTGGATGATCCAGTTCTCGTGGTCCACGAACTGGCCGTCCGCGTTCAGGCCGATCTGGTCGATGGCCACGAACTGCGGGTCCAGCCCGGCCTGGCGCGCCAGGTCTTCGAGGAAGCGCACGGTCTGGCGATCCTCGACGAAGTTGGCGTCGGAACTGAAATGCACAAAGCCGCCGTCAGGGAAGATGGCGCGGAACCGGTCGACCAGCTTCTCGTGCAGGCTGTTGAACTGATCGACGTCGGCGGGCAGGACGCCCGCCTTGATCTGATCCTCCAGCCACAGCCACTGGAACACCGCCGTCTCATAGATGCTGGTCGGGGTGTCGGCGTTGTATTCGTAGAGCTTGGCCGGACCGGTGCCGTCATAGGCGAAGTCGAAGCGGCCGTAGAGCGACGGATCGCCCCGCTTCCAGCTGTCGGCGACGTAGTCCCGCATGGGCTCGGGGATGTCGAGCTGCTCCATCAACCGCTCGGACTGGACCGCCTCGGCGACCAGATCGAGGCAGAAGCCATGCAGTTCCTCGGTCGGCGCCTCGATCCCGTCCTCGACCTCGGCCATCGTAAAGGCATAGGCGGCGGTTTCGTCCCAATAGAGTTCGCCGCCGGTGTGACGCCAGGTGAAGCCGAGGCTTTCCGCCTGGGCGTCCCAGTCGGGACGGGGATCAAGGCGCAGACGTTGCATGGATCAGGCCGGGTCCTTGTCGGGCGTCGCCACGCCTTGAGTAGATTGACCAATGCGCGGGGTGACGATGGTCACGTCCTTCTGGGTCAGACGGGCCAGGACGTCGTCAGCCGAGGAATGGCCCGGCAGGATGCCGGCGTCGCGCAGCTTGGCGTCCAGATCGGCGCCGGTGCGACGGTCTTCCAGGGCCTGGTTCTCACGCAGTTTTTCTTCCTGAACGGCCTGACGCTGCTTGATGCGTTGCAGGCTGTCGGCGGCCGAGCCGATGCGCGACTGGGCGCCCGCCGAGTTCAGCGCCACCGAGGTTTGGGCGCGCTGGACGGACTCGTTGACCTTGACGATGTCGATCTCGCGACGAAGCGTCTCGATCTTCTGGTCAGTCGAGGCGATGGCGGTGCGCAGCCGCGCCTCAGCCGTCTTCATGTCCTCGATCAGCGGGCCGCGGCTGTTGATCTCGACTTCCAGTTCGGCGATGCGGCCGGCGACCTCGCGGGCCAGATCGGTCTTGCCCTGACCCAGGGCCGAGCGGGCCGAGCTTTCATACTTGGCGATCTGGTCGTGGAAGCTGGCCATTTCGTTTTCGGCCATGCGGCGGCGCGCCACCAGGCCGGCCAGGTCGTCGCGCGCCTTGCCCTGGGCGTTGTCGGCGTCGCGGATTTCCTGATCCAGGATCTTCAGGGCGTTGGCGTCGACGACGCCCTGGGCCGCGTCATGGGCGGTGCCGCGAAATAGGGCGGAGAGTTTTCTGAGCATGGACATGGTGGGGTCTCCGGGATCAGGCGGCGTCGGCGCCGAAGGTTTCACGCAGTTCGGTGGCGTCGATGGCGTTTTCCGCCAGGGTGCGCAACTCGATCAGGATGGTCTGCAGCGTCGTCTTGCACGACAGCTCGCCCATCAGCTCATAGACGTCCTCGCCGCCGACATTGGTGATGGCGAAGTTCGACAGGGGCACCACGCGCTGGGCCTTCAGCAGGAACTCGTTGAAGGCGTGGCGGTCGGCCTGCTCCGCCACGGGCCAAAGCAGCACCGAGCAGACGATCTGGGCCCCGCCGACGCTGAGATAGACCGGCAGGTCGCCGTATTCGTGCATCGTCGCCAGCAGAACGGGCTCGGCGCCCTCCAGCACGCGCAGGTTCATCTCGCCCTCGCGGACCAGGGGCGAGGCGTCCATCGCCTCCTTGATGGCCGGCACGGTCCAGGGGGTTTCGATCACGGCGTCCATGTGGTGGTCGTCTCCAGAAGTGATGGGATCAGAAGTGGGGCGGCGCGCCCGGCCGGCAAGGTCTCGTCCGGCGAGATGGGGGCCGCGGGTCGAATCGGTGATGATGGCGCGGACGGCCGCCTTGACGTCGTCGCGTGCGGCCTCGGGCACCCAGAGCTCCAGCTTGACCAGTCCGGCCTCGCGACGCGCCTGACGCCACGCACGAATGCGATCGGTCGCGGCGGAGGGAGGGGCGGGGGGCTTGGTCATGTTTCATGTAACGCGTAACATGAACGCTTGACATCGAGCAATGCAGGACGGAATTTCAGACCATGACCCGCATCATTCGGTCGCACCGTCTGTGTTCGCTCGCAGTCGGCTCGCGGCAGGCCTAGATAGTCGCCCATGTTCAAGAAGCTTTTCGGACAGTCGGACAAGGCCGCGCCCGCATCGCGGCTGGCGACGGTGCGCAACATCACCGTGGGCCGCACCGTGGCGCTGGACCCGCTGGCCTGGCGTCGGCTGGGCGACGAGACCCATTTCACCCTGGATCGCGACGTCCTGGATATCACGGCCCAGGGTCTGGTCACGCTGGACGGTGGGCAGTTCGTCCACCGCTTCTATACCGACGACCACGTCATGCTTCAGGCCATGAGCGACGACGAGGCGGGGGCCGAAAGCTACGACTTCAGCCTGTTCATCCCCTGGACCTCGGCCTATCCGCCGGGCGAGCGCGAACGCCGTATCTGGCGCGACCGCCTGTCGGCGCCGGTGTTTCATGGCGCGGCCGAGGAACTGCCCGACTATCCGCGCTTCTGGTTCGCCGAGAGCGACGCCGTCCAGCCGCCCGTCACTCTGTGGGAGACCATCTGGGACGACCGCACGGCGGTTACGCCCTATGCGAAGATCTTCCAGACCTGCATGCTGTACGGCCGTGATCTGGCGGGCGGACGCGAACTGATGATCGCCCTGGAGCAGCAGCCCGAGGGCGGCGAGACGACACACGAAATCATCATCGGCATTCCGCTGGAAATGGCCGAGTTTCGCGCCTGACGGCGCCTGGGGAGATGCAGCAGATGTTCGACTGGTTCACGTTTCAGCAGGGGGCGATCGCCTTCCTGATCGCCTTCGCCATGGCCGGGGTCTTCACCCTGGCGTTCAAGCTGATCTACCAGTGGGTCACGCCCTATCACGAGCATACGCTGATCCGGGAAGGCAACACCGCCGCTTCCATTGCTCTCGGGGGCGCCCTGATCGGATATGTCCTGCCCTTGGCCTCGGCCCTGTCGCACACCGTCAGCCTGATGGAGTTCGCCGCCTGGGCCCTGCTGGCGGGTGTCATCCAGATCCTGGTCTTCGTCACCATCAGCCGCATGGCCTTCCGCAACCTGGTCGTCCGCATCGAGGCGGGCGAGATCGCCGCTGCCGTCTATCTGGCCGCCATCTCTATCTGCGTGGGCTTGCTCAACGCCGCCTGCATGACGGCGTGACCGCGATGACCGATCCCAAGGACCTGCCGAAGACCGCAACGATGCGCCGGATGAAGCGCTCGCGCGTCCTGCACGTCAGCAGCCTGATGGCCACCGCCAGCTTCTCTCTGGCCGCCTGCGGGTCGCCCCAGCGCGTGGCCGGCCCCGAGCCTGAGCCCACCCCGGTCTATACCTCGCTGGACGAGTGCCGCGCCGCCAACGACATTTCGGACGCCGAATGCGACGCCGCCCAGGCCGCCGCCCAGAAAGCCGCCGCCGAGACCGCGCCGCGCTACGCCACCCAGTCCGAATGTGAAGGCCAGTGGGGCCCGTCCCAGTGCCAGCCGAACAACAGCGGCGGCGGCTCCTTCTTCACGCCGCTGCTGGCCGGCTTCGTCGTCGGCCAGATGCTGAACGGCGGCGGCTATCGCGGCGGCGGCCCGGTGTACCGCGACCGCGACAACCAGTATTCCAACGGCTACGGCGGCGGTTACGCCTATCGCGACTATCGCACGGGCAAGACCCTGACCAACGGCCGGGAATATGGCGACGTGGCCCGTCAGGCGCCCAGCCGGGTGCAGAGCCGCACCACGGTCGTTTCGCGCGGCGGCTTCGGCGGCGGCGGACGCGGCTACGGCGGCTAGGCCAGTCTAGCGGCGCCAGACCTCGCGGCCTTCTTTCCAGGTGGCCTGGACCTTGATCCCGGCCAGCCTGTCGGGATCGATGGTCATGGGGTTGTCGCCTAGCAGGGTCAGATCGGCCAGCTTGCCGACGGCCAGCGACCCCTTCCGGTCGTCCTCAAAGTGCTGCCAGGCGGCCCACAGGGTCATGGCCTTCAGGGCGACGTCGACCGGCACGCGCTCGTCGGGACCGAGAATATCGCCAGAGCGGGTGCGGCGGGTGACGG
The DNA here is from genome assembly GCF_049315965.1 of Brevundimonas sp. NPDC058933. Classification (NCBI taxonomy): domain Bacteria; kingdom Pseudomonadati; phylum Pseudomonadota; class Alphaproteobacteria; order Caulobacterales; family Caulobacteraceae; genus Brevundimonas; species Brevundimonas sp. NPDC058933. Next base: position 824,547 of record NZ_JBMOSL010000001.1, on the reverse strand, counting down.
TGGCCGACAACACCCGCATGGCGTCCGGATTGGCCACCGGCGCGTCGTGGTGGGTGGTGAAGCGCATCCCGCGACGGATGGCGGAATGGCAGGGCGAGATGATCTCGGCACGGCGCGGTCCCAGCACCGAGTCCCTGTGGTAGTCGCCCCAGTAGAAGGTGTGCATGGGGAACAGCGACGGCACGATGCCCAGCGTCTTCAGCGCGTCCAACTGGTCCATCCGCGTGGTCTGACCGTGGATCAGGACCGGGCGGCGGTCCTTGACGCCAAGCTTGTTCGTCGCCTCGCGCACCGCGCCGATCAGCAGGTCGATGGCGGCGTCGCCGTTGGCGTGGACCTCGATCTGCCAGTCGTTTCTGAAGGCCAGTTCGACGGCGTCCAGAGCCTGTTGCTCGGACACGGCGGGATAGCCGCGATAGGAGGCGGGCTTGCCTTCGGGCGGGATGTAGTAGGGCTGCGACAGCCAGGCCGTCTTGCCCTGGGGCGAGCCGTCCAGCGTCAGCTTGACCCCGCCGATGCGGAACTTGCCGACATAGGTCTTGCGATACAGCGGCGTCGCCATGACGTCGGTGGAGGTCAGGATGTCGGGAAAGGACAGGATGTCGATGGGCAACTCGCCGCGCTCGGCCATGCCGGCCATCAGCTGACAGGTTCCGGTCGAGGACCGCCCGTCCTGGGCTGTGGTGTAGCCGAAGCTGGAATAGAAGCGGGCGCCTTCGCGGACCATCTCCATATTGGCCTGGGCGTCGAGGCGGGTGAATAGGGCGCCCATGACCGCAAACAGGGCGGTTTCCTCCATCACGCCGTCGGGCTGTTGCGAGCCGTCTTCCCGGCGAAAGGCGCCGCCGTCGGGATTGGGCGTCGAGGCGGTCACGCCCGCCGCCGCCAGCGCCGCGCTGTTGGCTGAACCCAGATGGCCGGACTGGTGCAGGAACAAGATCGGCACGCTGTCGGAGATGGCGTCCAGTTCTTTGCCGGTCGGGTGGCGACGCTCCTTCAACTGCGAGTCGTCATAGCCGAAGCCGATGACCAGCTGGGTCTCGCGGACCAGTTGCTCGTGCGCCTTCATCCAGCCGCGCGTGATGCCTTGCAGGGCCGGGATGTCGTCGCCCTGACCGTCAGGCGCGGGCAGCAGGTTGGCGTAGCGCGCCTGCAGCCCGACCATGGAGACATGGCCGTGCGGATCGAAGAAACCCGGCAGTAGTGTGCGCCCGTCCAGGTTCACCGTCTGGGCGCCACGGCCCACCGCAGCGCGTGCCGCATCCAGCGAGCCGACAGCGACGATGACGCCGTTCCGCACCGCCACCGCCTCGGCGGTCGGGGCGGCGTCCTCCATCGTCAGGATCGGCCCGCCGGTGAAGATGATGTCCTGGGACGCCTGCGTGGTCTGGGCCATGACGCTGCGGCCACCCAGCAAGGCGGCGCCGGCCGCCATGCCTGCTCCGGAAAGCAGGTGGCGACGACTGGTGGTCGAGCGGTCGATCAGACCCGCCCTGAGAACGCCAGAACCCATGGTCCGCTCCTCTCCTGCGCGCAGGCTACGCCGAAACCGCGAGGCCCGATAGCGCAGTCGCCGAGAGCGGCGCTGTTCAGTAGAAGGGAAGGGATGGTGGACGCGACAGGGATTGAACCTGTGACCCCCTCGGTGTGAACGAGGTGCTCTCCCGCTGAGCTACGCGTCCAGCGCAGAACGGCCAAATCGAAAAGGCTTGGGCCGTCGGGAGGCGCGATGTAGCCCGCGATTCCGACGACGGCAAGCCCATTCGATCAAATACCGGCGGCGCGCACCCCTTCCGGCGTTTCCGCCTCGGGATCGCCCGGCAGCCAGGCGACGTGCCCGTTATAGATGTCCTCGTTCAGGATGCCTTCCTCCTTGGCGACCAGGACGGGGACCAGCATCTGGCCGGTGACATTGGTGGCCGTACGCATCATGTCGATGATCCGGTCGATGGCGACGATATAGCCGATGCCCTCCAGCGGCAGGCCTGCCGTCGACAGGGTCAGGGTCAGCATGACGATACTGGTTCCCGGGACCCCCGCCGTCCCCAGCGACCCCAGCACCGCCGTCAGGCCGATCAGGACATACTGGGTCAGGCTCAGGTCGATGCTGAAATACTGGGCGATGAAGATCGAGGCGATGGCCGGATAGATGGCCCCGCAGCCGTCCATCTTCACATTGGCCCCCAGAGGCACGGCGAAGGCGGCATAGGCCTGCGGCACGCCCAGACGCTCGACCGTCTGGCGCAGGGTGATGGGCAGGGTGCCCAGCGACGAAGAGGTGGCGAAGGCCGTCTGCTGGGCCGCAAACGCTCCGCGGAAGAAGCTGGTGATCTTCAGCCCGTGCAGCTTCAGCAGCCCCGAATAGACGATCAGGATGTGGAACAGGCAGGCCGCGTAGATGGCGAAGATGAACTTGCCCAGCGGCAGCAGCGCCTCCCAGCCATAGCCGCCGACGACCGAGCCGATCAGGCCGAACACCCCGAAGGGCGTCAACTGGATCACCCAGCGGGTGATGCGAAACACCAGGGCCGCGCCTTCATCGATCAGCCGTCGCGCCGTCTGCGCCCGGTCGCCCAGCGCCACCAAGGCCGCGCCCATCAGGGCCGAGAAGAAGATGATCTGCAGCACCTTGCCTTCGCTCAGCGCTGCAAAGGGGTTGGTCGGCACTATGCCCAGCAGGACGTCCAGCGGCGTCGGGATCACCCGCTCCTTCACCTCGCCCAGCGGCAGGTTGGACAGGCCCACCCCCGGATTGATCAGATGCCCGAACGCAAAGCCGACCAGCACCGCCAGCAGCGAGGTTATGGCGAACCAGACCAGGGTCCGCACCCCCAGCCGCACCGCGCCGACCCCTTCGCCCAGCTTGGCGATCGAACTGGCGATGGTGAACAGCACCAGGGGCGCCACCACCATGCGGATCAGGTTCAGATAGACATCGCCGATCGGCTGCAGCCAGACCGTCGCCTGCTCCCGCAGGATCAGGCCGGCGATGATGCCCAGGGCGAAACCGGCGGCGGTCCGCTGCCAGAGCGGGATAGCGAAGAAGCGACGAAGCATGACGACCTTTGGGGAGGAGCGGTCAATCTATGTGTTTCGCGGGCAGGCGGACGGCAACCGCGACGGGCGCGATTGAAGGTTAGAAGTTCTGGTCGGTCATTTAGTTTTTCTGTTGCCTCAACCCGATCATCCCGGCGACGGCCGGGATCCAGATTATAGGACGCTGCGTCAGAACGCTGTCGCGGTTGGACGATTTCAAAGCCGCCGGTTGAGCTTGCTTTTTTGCCGTCTGAAAAACGTCTGGAAGGCACGCGGAAGGCAAAGGCTGCTCAGCCAGTGTCGGAACTATAGATGGGTAGGACTAGGCACCCTAACCCACACGACAACGGATCATTTTCGTGCAAGCGTCAGCGATCTGTCGGTATGCACGACGATAATGGGGTGGGAGAGGTCGGTGGCTTACTGGCTTGGCGTCCTTGTGGGCGCGATGATTTTCGTCTTCTTGTGGACCCGTCTTTGGCTCTGGCTCTTCAAGAAGTTCAGAAAAGCGCCTGAGTCGAAACGCGTCTTGCAAGCCTATGCGGTCGCGTATGTCACGGCTATAATCCTAGGCGGGGCAGGTTTCGCCGACGGTGGTCCTTGGGACGGTGGAACGGCCTTCCTGCATTATACTCCAGCCTTCATATTATGGGCGATCTTTGATCTGATCCGTCTGGGGCAACGTCGATGAACTGGCGTGAAGGGTTGCGTCGGATCGTAAAGGCTATCGGAATTGTCTATTGGGCAGGCGCTGCTTTGGTAGCGGGTATGATCTGGTACGACGAGATGCAGACATACTACCTGACCCGAGGATCAGTCTGGGAGTGGAACAACTTCTCCGACGCATTCAGGGCAGGATGTGTTGTTCTGGCTTGGGCGTTCGTTTGGTATCTCGTCGGCGTAGCTATAGTTCGCGGCGCTCGATGGATCAGCCAGGGCTTTGCAAAGGAGCCCTAAACGCCGCCAGTTTCTGGTTGAATTCACGCCGAACTACTTCGGTAATCTGGGCGACCTGCGTTGCTAGGGTCCTATCAATCTTGGGCCCCGGCGAGAACCGCGCAGCCAGCCAGCAGGGGCGTCTTGAGCTAAGGGTCAATTATTCGGGCCTGAGCCCCAAAGTGCCCTAAACACCCCCAGCCGAACTTCAGAGCGTCCGCTTCCGGGCCGCGTTCGGCATCTGGCCCGGTCTTCGCCGGGATGAGCGATGGAGGGGCGGGCGAGGGGCCTTAGCCCATCACCTGAGCCAACGCCGCCTCGAACCCGTCGTAGTGGTCGATCACCACGTCCCCGCCCAGCTGTTCGCGCGGCACGTCGTTGTAGCCAAAGCCGACGACGATGCAGGCCACGCCCGCGTCCTTGGCCGCCTTGGTGTCGGTGGTGCTGTCGCCGACCATGACGCAGCGGACCGGATCCCCGCCCGCCTTCTGCACCGCCTCATGAATATGCGCCCCGCTCGGCTTTCGCGCCGACACCGCGTCCGGCCCGGCGACGAAGGCAAAGTACCGCGTCAGGTCCAGCGCCTCGATCAGGGCGACCGAAAGGTCGGTGCGCTTGTTGGTCGCCACGCACAGGATGGCCCCGCGCGCGGCCAGCCGCTCCAGCGCCGGGACCACGCCGTCGAACACGGTGCTCTCGTCGGCGATGTGGGCCAGATAGTCCTCGATGAAACGCTCGAACAGGCCGGGCGCATGGGCCTCGTCCCAGGCCGCGCCCGCCTCCATGAAGCCATGACGCAGCAGGGCCATGGCCCCATGTCCGACCAGATGACGGGCCGAGGACAGGGGCACGGGCGGCAATTCATACTGGGCCAGCATCCGGTTCAGCGTGCCGATCAGATCGGGCGCCGAGTCCACCAGGGTCCCGTCCAGGTCGAAGGCGATGGTCCAGCCTTCCAGATCGCGTTCGATGCTCACTCTTGTCTCCCGGCTCGCGCAGACCCCGGCAATGGGCTAGATCGCGCAGGACGACAAGCCGCCGGATCGATTCATGACCGCACCACATCCCCAGACTCATCCCAGGGCCGCCATCATCCTCGCCGCAGGCCAAGGCACGCGGATGAAGTCGCCCCTGCCCAAGGTGCTGCATCCGGTGGGCCAGCGCGCCATGCTGGATCACGCCATCGACGCCGCCGAGGCCCTGGGCTGCGAGCGCATCGTCGTCGTCGTCGGTTCTCATTCGCCGGAAGTCCGCGACCACGTCGTCCGCCGTCTGGGCGAAGACTCCATCGCCGTTCAGGACCCGCCGCTGGGCACCGGCCACGCCGTGCGCGCCGCCGAGACCGTGCTGGGCGACTTCATCGGCCATGTGGTCGTGACCTATGGCGACGTGCCGTTGCTGAAGGCCGCCGACATCGAGCCGGTCTTCGCTGACATACACGAAGGCGTCACCGTCATCGGCTTCGAGGCCCGCGATCCCGGCGCCTATGGCCGTCTGATCCTGCAAGGCGACGACCTTCTGGCCATCACCGAGGCCAAGGAGGCTTCAGCCGAGGTTCTGGCTATCACCGCCTGCAACTCCGGCGTCATGGCCGCGCCGGTCGGCCTGCTCTTCGACCTGCTGGCCGAGGTGAAGAACGACAACGCCAAGGGCGAATACTACCTGACCGACGTGGTCGAGCTGGCCCGCAAGCGCGGCGCCCCGACCCGCGCCGTCTTCGCCGCCGAGGACTCTGTCATGGGCGTGAACGCGCAAGGCGAACTGGCGCAGGCCGAGGCCTTGTTCCAGCAAACCCAGCGCGAGCACTTCCTCGCGGCGGGCGTGACCATGTCGGCTCCCGACACCGTCCATTTCGCCTGGGACACGCAAGTCGGCGCCGGCACGACCATCGAGCCCTTCGTCGTCTTCGGCCCCGACGCCGTCGTGGCCGAGGGCGCGCGTATCCGCAGCTTCAGCCATATCGAGGGCGCCAAGATCGCCAGCGGCGCCGAGATCGGCCCCTACGCCCGCCTGCGCCCCGGCGCGGACCTGGGCGAGGGCGTCAAGATCGGCAACTTCGTCGAGGTCAAGAACGTCCGCATGGACGCCGGCGCCAAGGCCAACCACCTGGCCTACCTCGGCGACGGCCATGTGGGGGCCAAGGCCAACATCGGCGCCGGCACGATCTTCTGTAACTACGACGGCTTCTTCAAACACCGCACCTCGGTGGGCGAGGGGGCCTTCGTCGGCTCCAACTCGGCGCTGGTCGCGCCTGTGACCATCGGCGCGGGCGCCATGGTCGGCTCCGGCTCGGTGGTGACCAAGGACGTGGCGCCCGGCGATCTGGCGCTCGGCCGCGCCGAACAGACGACCAAGCCGGGCTGGGCCGCCCGTTTCATGGACACGATGCGCGCAAAGAAGGCGGCGAAATCCCAATGAGCGACCTGCAGAAGAAGAACGCCGGCGAAGCCGCCGCCGCCCATGTCGAGGCCGGCATGGTGGTCGGTCTGGGCACCGGCTCCACCGCCGCCTGGTTCGTCAAGGCGCTGGCGGCGCGCAACCTGCCGGACCTGCGCTGCGTCCCGACGTCCGAGCGCACGGCTGATCTGGCGCGCGAGCTGGGTCTGACCCTGTCGACGCTGGAGGACACCCCCCGTATCGACCTGACCGTCGACGGCGCCGACGAGATCGGTCCAGGTCTGGCCCTGATCAAGGGCGGCGGCGCGGCCCTGCTGCGCGAGAAGCTGGTGTGGGAGGCGTCTGAACGCTGCATCTGCATCGCCGACGCGGCCAAGGTCGTGCCGGTGCTGGGGACCTTCCCCCTGCCGATCGAGGTCGTCGCCTTCGGCCACAAGACCACCGCCAACCGCATCGCCGACGTCCTGGCCGACCACGACATCCCCATGCCCGCCCGCGTCCGTCAGGCCGACCGCGGCCTGATCCGCACCGACGGCGGCAACCTCATCTACGACGCGGCCTGCAAGGTCATCGCCGATCCGGCCCGCCTCGCCGCCGACCTGAAAAGCCTGACCGGCGTGGTCGAACACGGCCTGTTCCTCGACCTCACCGACCTGGCCATTATCGGCACGGACGAGGGGTTCGAGACGCTGAATCCCTGACCCGGGGCCTGCTCACCGACGACCGAAGCCGTCGGTGAGCGCGTTGGACCTCAGTCCTCGGTGTCCGAGGTCAGGCGGCCATGGGTGCGATGGATCGACGCGGCGATTTCGGTGTGCCCGGCGCGCACGCTCCTCAGGGTGCGCTGTGCGTCGTAGAGGCCGCCGAGATAGGCCTTGTCCCATTCTGTGAGCCCAGTCGATGCCGCCTGCGGGTCAGCGAACAGGTTGAGGATCGACGTGTAGCGGCTGGTGTCGGCCCTAGGGTCGATCTGGGCGAACGACACCATGGCGATGTAATCCGCGAGTTGGTCAATCGTGAGACCGTTCATCTTGTTGAGATCGACCAACACGAAGGTACGGAAGAGGTTGTCATGGACCTGGGTCGTCAGGCGAGATCCACTACGCATTTGCGTGTGGGGCGCATAGTTGACGCTTTGACCGCCCGCTCCATTGTCGTGACCGTCTCCGGGAAGACGGGTGGCTCGCATGCCGGTCACAGAATCGAAGGCCATGCTAACCTGCCACCAGCGGACCGGCATGTCTGACTGCGCGAAGCGTTGCAGTTCCGCACCGCCGCGATCCATGCCAGCGCCGTTCATGCGGAAGGCCCGGGGGCTTCGGTCGATCATGGCCTGGGCGAGTTGATCGGCATCATCCGTAGCGACAATGATGATGTTGGGCGCGCAGCCTGGCGTCCCGGGCCTGAGTCCGAGATCGTCGGCGACGGTGGACACGCGGTCCACCAGATATTGGGCGGCGTCATTCGAAAGATTGGCCGCTCCCACGCATACCGACCCTGACCAGCGTGCCAGCCCGCGGTTCCGGTTTGGCGCCGCCACCTCGTCGATAAAGCTGCGGATCATGGTGTCGAGACGGCGGCCGGTGACCTCGACGTCTTCAAGGCGAACCGCGCTCTCGACTTCCGGCGATGACGGCGGGGTGACGGTCAGCGGAGTCTGGCTGGGCGTGGACGCCAGCATGGCGGCGAGAGCAAAGGCCAACATTTCGAACACCTTTCCATATCTTCGTTACACGACGTTGGCCGCGCTGATCTGAAACGTCAGGTTTTCTGAATTTTCCGGCGTCAATCCGGCTGATCGGATTGCGATTGTTCGTGGGCCCGATGGATCGAGGCTGCGATCTCTGACTTGCCGGCGCGCAGGCTTTTCCGGGTTCGTTCCGCGTCATAGAGGCCGGCGAGATAGGCCCGGTCCCAGTCGGTCAGCCAGGCTGCGCCGTCCGGTTCGGCGAAGACGTTCAGAATCGAGGCGTAGGCGCTGGTGTCCGCGTCTGGGTTGATCTGCGCCAGCGACACCATGGCGATATAGTCCGCCAACTGGTTGATGTTCACGTCGCCCGTCTGGCTCACGTCCACGATGACGATGGTGCGGAAGATGTTGTCGACGATCTGGGTGGACAGGCGCGAAGCGGCGAAGACATTGATGGTTGGCGCAAAGTCAGACAGCGTCGTGCAGGCGTTGGTGCACTCACCCGGAATCCGGGTCGCTCGCATGCCGGTCTCAGAATCAATCGGCATGCTGACCTGCCACCAGCGCACCGGCCGATCCGTTTCCTGAAACCGGCGCAGGGCGGCGCCGCCTTGATCCATGCCCGATCCGCCCATGCGAAGCGCGCCCTTGTGCTGCTGGACCAGTTCCGCGGCCAGGGCACCGCCGTCTTCCGTGGCGATGATCATCAGGTTGGGCTTGCAGCCCGGCGCGCCCGGGGTAAGGCCGACGTCCTCGGCCACTGTCGAGACCCGGTCGACGAGATACTGCGCCGCCTCGCCGCGAAGATTGGCGACGCCCACGCAAAGACGCGTGTCCCACCGCGCGATGCCCCGGTTCGGATTGGGCGCGGCGACTTCATCGACGAAGGAGCGGATCAGCGAGTCCAGCCGACGTCCGGTCACTTCGACGTCTTCAAGCCGCACGGCGTCGGATGTTTGATCGGGCGTGACGGCGGCCGTCTGTTCCTGCGGAGCGACGGCGATCGCGAGGGCGGCGAGCAGCGAGGCGAACATGAACGCCTCCTTTCGTGAAATGTTGTTCGCCGAGGTTGAGCGTAATCGAGGGGCAGGTCAAATCCGCTTCGGCTTGCGCGGCGCGGCGCTCCTGCCTAACTGCGATGCTTGTGCGGGCGCGCCGATGCCTGGATGCGCCCCTTTGACTGACGCGCCGACGCGGCGCCCGGAGCTTGCGGAATGGCCGACGCTTACGACTACGACCTCTTCGTCATCGGCGCCGGTTCGGGCGGGGTGCGCGCGGCGCGCCTGACCGCTCTGGGCGGCAAGAAGGTGGCTGTGGCCGAGGAGTATCGGGTCGGGGGCACCTGCGTCATCCGCGGCTGCGTGCCCAAGAAGTTCATGGTCATGGCCTCCGAGGTCAGCCACGCGCTGGAGATCGCAGAGGGCTACGGCTGGTCCTTCGATAATGCGAAATTCGACTGGCCGACCTTCCTGGAGGCCAAGGACGTCGAGATCGCCCGCCTGTCGGGCATCTACGCCGCCAACCTGGGCAAGGCGGGCGTTGATCTGGTCCACGGCCGCGCCGTGATGAAGGACGCTCACACCGTCGAGATCGTCGGCAAGAACCAGACCTTCACCGCCGAGAAGATCCTGATCGCCACCGGCGGCCGCCCGTGGAAGCCCGAGGACCTGCCCGGCGTCGAACACGCCATCACCTCGGAAGAAGCCTTCCACCTGCCGGAACTGCCCAAGCGCATCATGATCGCGGGCGGCGGCTATATCGCGGTCGAGTTCGCAGGCATCTTTGCAGGGCTCGGCGTCGAAACCACCCTGATCTATCGCGGCCCGAACATCCTGCGCGGCTTCGACGACGACGTGCGCGCCCATCTGGCGGGCGAGATCGAAAAGCGGGGCATCAAGGTCATCCTGGGCTGCCAGCATACCTCGATCGAGAAGACCGAAACCGGTCTGGTCAGCCACCTCGGCAACGGCATGACGCTGGAGCATGACGTGATCATGTTCGCCACCGGCCGCGTCCCCCACGTCAAGGGACTGGGGCTGGAGAAGGCGGGCGTCGAGCTGAACGACGAGGGCGCCATCGCCGTCGATCCCTTCTCGAAGACCTCGGCGGACAACATCTGGGCCATCGGCGACGTGACCGACCGGATGAACCTGACCCCGGTCGCCATCCGCGAGGCCGTCGCCTTCCATGAGACGGTCTACAAGAACAACCCGCAGCATTTCGACTACGAGGCCGTCGCGACCGCCGTCTTCAGCCAGCCGCCGGTCGGCGTCGTCGGCCTGTCCGAGCATGACGCGCGTCGCGCCTGTTCGAACGGCGTCGATGTCTATGTCACTCGCTTCCGGCCGATGAAGTACGCCTTCACTGGCTCGGACGAGCGGGTGCTGATGAAGCTGGTGGTCGACGCCGAAAGCCAGCGCGTCGTCGGCGTCCACATCGTCGGCCCCGAAAGCCCGGAGATGATCCAGCTGGCCGCTATCGCCGTGAAGGCCGGCCTGACCAAGGCCCAGTGGGACGCCACCTGCGCCGTCCACCCGACCATGGCCGAGGAACTGGTGACGCTGAAGGAGAAGCAGTCCCCGGCGTCGATGTCGGCGGGCTGATCTTTACGGCAAGAGGCGGCTTGTCAGTCGCCTCTTGCACGCGCCTTATGCAGCCAGCTTTTCGGAGGTCGCCCCATGAAGTCCTGCCTGCTCGCCGCCGCCCTGTCGGCCCTGATGCTTGCCGGTTCGCCGGCCCTCGCACAGACCGCGCCGTCGTCTCTGGTCCAGAGCGCCGTCGCCGACACCCTGCGCCCTGCTGATGAGGTCGCCCGCGACCCCCTGCGTCATCCCGCCGAAATCCTGGCCTTCGCCCAGGTTCAGCCGGGCCAGCGCGTGGCCGACATCCGCCCGGGCGCCGGCTATTTCACCCGCCTGTTCTCGCGCGTGGTGGGCGAGGGCGGCCACGTCTACGCCTTCGTGCCGAACAAGACCGCCGAACGCGAGAACCCGCGCGCCGACGCCCTGGTCGCCGCCTATCCCAACGTCAGCCGCGTCAACGGCGACCTGGACGCCATGACCTTCGATGCGCCGCTGGACCTGGTCTTCATGAGCCAGGAATACCACGACTTCCACATCCCCCGTTTCGGCGTGGACGTGACCAAGATGAACGCGGACATCTTCAAGGCGCTGAAGCCCGGCGGCCTGTTCGTGGTCATCGACCATCAGGCCGCGCCCGGCGCCGGCAACACCGCCGTCGAGACCCTGCACCGCATCGAGGGCGCGCAACTGCGCCGTGAGGTCGAGGCCGCCGGCTTCGTCTTCGACGGCGAAACGTCGGCTGTCGCCAACCCGGCCGACGATCACAGCCTGAACGTCTTCGACGAGGCCATTCGCGGCAAGACCGACCAGTTCGTCTATCGCTTCAAAAAGCCGGGCTGAGTGTCGAACTGGTGACTGGCGAAGCGGGGCAGGGGGCGCTAACCCTGCCGCAAAATCCATAAGGGAACGCTCAGATGACTCGCATCGCCTTCATCGGTCTCGGCAACATGGGCGGGGGCATGGCCGCCAATCAGGCTAAGGCCGGGCATGACGTCGCCGCCTTCGACCTGTCGCCCGCCGCGCTGGAACGCGCCGCCGATGCCGGGTGCCGTGCCGTCAGCTCGGTCGCCGAGGCGGTCAAGGACGCCGAGATCGTCATCACCATGCTGCCCGCCGGACCGCACGTGCTGAGCGTCTATTCCGATCAGATCATCGGCGCGGCGCCCTCCAGCGCCCTGCTGCTGGACTGCTCGACCATCGACGTAGAGACGGCGCGCAAGGTCGCAGGCCTCGCCAAGGAGGCCGGCTACGCCTTCGCCGACGCCCCCGTCTCGGGCGGCACCGCCGCCGCCGACGCCGGCACCCTGGCCTTCATGGTCGGCTGCGACGAGGCCGACTTCGCCCGCGTCGAACCGGCCCTCGATCCCATGAGCCGCATCACCATCCGCGCGGGCGGCCACGGCGCCGGTCAGGCGGCCAAGATCTGCAACAACATGTTGCTCGGCATCTCCATGGTCGGCACCTGCGAAGCCATCGCCCTGGCCGAGAAACTCGGTCTGGACCCGGAGCGCTTCTTCGAGATCGCCTCCAAGTCCTCGGGCCAGTGCTGGAGCGTCAGCAGCTACTATCCGTGGGCCGGGCCGGTCCCGGCCGCCCCGTCGAACCGCGACTACGAAGGCGGCTTCGCCACCGCCATGATGCTGAAGGACCTGAAGCTGGCCCAGGACGCCGCCGCCAAGGCGGGCGCCACGACCCCGCTGGGCGCCCAGGCCGAGGCCCTCTACGCCCTGTTCAACGGCCTCGGCTATGGCGGCAAGGACTTCTCGGCCATGGTCCAGATGCTTCGCGGCCGTCTGGATACGCTGGCCCAGTGAGGCGGCTTTCGCTGCTGGTTGGTCTGGCGGCGGTCGGTCTGATCGCGGCCGCTCCGGCTGATCCGCCCTATCGTATAGCCCCGGGCCTGTTCCAGGCGGATGCGCCGGATCTGGGTCTCCAGCCCGCTGCCGGAACCCAGACCTTCACCGTCTTTGCCCCCAACGAAGCAACCGACCGGTTCAGCAACGGCGTGGTGCTGATGCCCTTCAAGGGGCGGCTCTACGCCCAGTGGCAAAGCTCCGCCCGCGACGAGGATGCGCCCGATACCTGGGTCGCCTGGAGCGTCAGCGACGACGGCGCGACCTGGTCTGCGCCGACCGTTCTTGCCCGTGCGGGCGAGGGCGGGCTGATGCGTTCCAGCGGCGGCTGGTGGACGGACGGCGAGACGCTGGTCGCCTACGTCAACGTCTGGCCCGACGGCTTCCAGTCGGGAGCCGGCGGCTATGCCGAATACCGCCTGAGCCGCGACGGCGAGACCTGGAGCGAGCCGCAACGCGTCATGGGCGCCGACGGCCGACCCGTCGAAGGCGTCATCGAACAGGACCCGCATCTGATCGACGGGCGGCTGATGACCGGCTTCCACATGCGGCCGGGCATGATCGCGGGACCGTTTTACACTGACGACCCGCTGGGCTTGTCGGGATGGACCGCCGGGCGGATGCAGAACCTGCCGCGCGACGCCAGCGGCGCGGCGGCCGAGCACGAAAAGCGCCTCAGCCGCGAGATCGAGCCCAGCCTGTTTCAGCGCGGCGACTGCGCCGTCATGGTCTTCCGCGACGAGGAGCTGAGCTTCCGCCAACTGGCGTCCGAAAGCTGCGACCAGGGCGTCACCTGGACCACGCCGGTCCTGACCGACATGCCAGACGCCCGCGCCAAGCAGAGCGCGGGCAATCTGCCCGATGGAACCGCCTATCTGGTCAATGCCCCGAACTCGGCTCGCCCAAGGATGCCGCTGGCCGTGACGCTCGGCCGCGACGGGACCATGTTCGACCGCAGCTTCCTGTTGCGCGGGGCGGGGGACCTACAGCCCTTGCGCTACGAAGGCCAGTACAAGCGGCCCGGCTATCACTATCCGAAGAGCATCCTGTGGAACGGCTGGCTCTACGTCGGCTATGCGACCAACAAGGAGGATGTGCAGGTGACGCGCGTCCCACTGTCGTCTCTGGTTCCATAACTAGCGGGTGTCGTTTCTGAGAACCGTTATCAATTAAGGGGTTGAGACGTTTTGTCCGGCTCTGAACATGGACAAGGCTGAGCGGCGAGCGCAATTAGGCCCGGAAAGCTGTATAAGCGAAAGAACTACCGTCTTGTTCGACTATAAGTCCGCCTTTCAGAGCTCGGTAGAGCAGGTCCGCAGCGAAGGCCGCTATCGCGTCTTCGCCGATCTGAAACGCGTGCGCGGCCAGTTCCCGCAGGCGGTCCGCCGCCGCGAGGACGGCTCCGAACAGGACGTCGTGGTCTGGTGCTCCAACGACTATCTGGGCATGGGTCAGCATCCCCTGGTGCTGGACGCCATGAAGGCCGAGATCGACGCCGTGGGCGCCGGGGCCGGCGGCACGCGCAACATTTCCGGCACCACCCGTTCGGCGGTCGATCTGGAAGCCGAGCTGGCCAGCTGGCACCAGAAGGAAGCGGCTTTGCTGTTCACCTCGGGCTATGTGGCCAATGAGGCGACGCTGGCGACGTTGCAGAAGATCCTGCCGGGCCTGATCATCTTCTCGGACGCCCTGAACCACGCCTCCATGATCGAGGGCATCCGCCACGGCGGCGGCCCGCGTCACATCTTCCGCCACAACGATCTGGAACACCTCGAGGAACTGCTGGCCGCCGCGCCGTTGGCCGCGCCCAAGCTCGTCGCCTTCGAGAGCGTCTATTCGATGGACGGCGACATTGCCGACATCGCCGGCACCATCGCCCTGGCCAAGAAGTATGGCGCCATGACCTATCTGGACGAGGTCCACGCGGTCGGCCTGTATGGTCCGACCGGCGCGGGCGTGGCCGAGCGCGACGGCCTGCTGGCCGGCGTCGACATCGTCGAATGCACCCTGGGCAAGGCCATCGGCGTCATGGGCGGCTACATCGCCGCCGACGCGGTGATCGTGGACGCGGTCCGCAGTTGGGCCTCGGGCTTCATCTTCACCACCAGCCTGCCGCCGGCGCTGACCGCCGGGGCCCTGGCCTCGGTCCGTCATCTGAAGGCCCACCCCGAACTGCGCGACGCCCATCAGGAGCGCGCCGAAACCCTGAAGCGCCGCCTGACCCAGGCCGGCATCCCGGTCCTGCCCAGCGTCAGCCACATCGTGCCGGTGCACGTCGGCGATCCGGTGCACTGCAAGATGATCTCGGACATGCTGCTGGAAGACTTCGGCATCTACGTCCAGCCGATCAACTACCCCACCGTGCCCAAGGGCACCGAGCGCCTCCGCTTCACCCCTTCGCCCAACCATGACGACGGCATGATCGACGCGCTGGTCGACGCGATGGACAAGCTGTGGTCGCACTGCAACGTGGCCCGGCAGCCGGTCGCCGCCTGATGCAGGACGCCGAGCTGGGTGAGGTGATCATCGAGCTCGTTCGCAACGGGACCTATGTGAAGTGCTCGGCCATCCATACGGCTACTGGCGTCGAGGTCTCGGCCATGGGCCCGGCGCTGGAGCCGCGGGCCGTCGAACGGGTGGCGATCGCCAAACTGAAACGAGCGTTATCACAGCGCTGACCCCCTAGATGTTGTGGTGTTCGGCGACGCGGCCTAGATAGGTCCCGCCGTTTCAGCCTCCAGCCTTCGGGATGCCCGCCAGTGACCGCCTTCACCCACGACTCCTACTTTTCCAAGAGCCTCGCCGATGCTGATCCGGCGATTTTCAAGGGCATCCAGGGCGAGCTTGGCCGCCAGAAGGAGCAGATCGAGCTGATCGCTTCCGAGAACATCGTCTCCCAGGCGGTGCTGGACGCGCAGGGCTCGGTCCTGACCAACAAGTACGCCGAGGGCTATCCCGGCCGTCGCTACTACGGCGGCTGCGAGTTCGTGGATGTGACCGAGGACCTGGCCCGCGAGCGCGCCAAGGAACTCTTCGGCGCCGCCTTCGCCAACGTCCAGCCCCACTCGGGCGCCCAGGCCAACCAGGCGGTCTTCTTCACCCTGCTGCAGCCCGGTGACACCTTCCTGGGCATGGACCTGGCCTGCGGCGGCCACCTGACCCACGGTTCGCCCGCCAACCAGTCGGGCAAGTGGTTCCGCCCCGTGACCTACAAGGTCCGCGAAGACACCCACCTGATCGACTATGACCACGTCGCCGAAATGGCCGAGAAGGAGAAGCCCAAGCTGATCCTGGCCGGCGCCTCGGCCTACAGCCGCCACATCGACTTCAAGCGTTTCCGCGAGATCGCCGACAGCGTAGGCGCCTATCTGATGGTCGACATGGCCCACTATGCCGGCCTGATCGCTGGCGGCGCCTATCCTGACCCGGTGCCGCACGCCCACGTCGTCACCACCACGACGCACAAGACCCTGCGCGGTCCGCGCGGCGGCATGATCCTGACCAACGACGGCGACATCGCCAAGAAGATCAACTCGGCCGTCTTCCCCGGCCTCCAGGGCGGCCCGCTGGAGCACGTCATCGCCGCCAAGGCCGTGGCCTTCGGCGAGGCGCTGAAGCCCGAGTTCAAGGGCTACGCCCAACAGGTGGTCAAGAACGCCCAGGCCCTGTCCGGCGTCCTGATCGAGCGCGGCCTGGCCATCGTCTCGGGCGGCACCGACAGCCACCTGATGCTGGTCGACCTGCGTCCCAAGGGCGTGACCGGCAAGGCCACCGAGCATGAGCTCGAGAAGGCGCTGATGACCTGCAACAAGAACGGCGTGCCGTTCGACACCGCCCCCTTCACCGTGACCTCGGGCGTCCGTCTGGGCACCCCGGCCGGCACCACGCGCGGCTTCGGCGAGGACGAGTTCAAGCAGATCGGCCACTGGATCGCCGACGTCGTCTCGTCGATGAATGGCGGGGATGAAGCCGATCCGGCCGTGGTCGCGGGCGTGGCCGCCCAGGTGCGGGAACTGACCGCACGCTTCCCGATCTACGGCTAAGAGGTCTGCGGGATGAAGTGCCCCTTCTGCGGAAACGCCGACACCCAGGTCAAGGACAGCCGCCCGTCTGACGACGGCGCGGCCATCCGGCGCCGTCGGTCCTGTCCGCAGTGCAACGGGCGCTTCACCACCTTCGAGCGGGTGCAGCTGCGCGAACTGGTCATCCTGAAACGGAACGGCCGTCGCACCCCCTTCGACCGCGACAAGCTGGAACGCTCGCTGGGCATCGCCCTGCGCAAGCGCCCGGTCCAGCCTGAACAGGTCGAGCTCCTGGTCAGCCGCATCGTGCGTCAGCTGGAAAGCCTGGGCGAGACCGAGATCCCGTCCAGCATCGTCGGCGACTTCATCATGAAGGCGCTGAAGTCGGTCGATGAGGTCGCCTACGTTCGCTACGCCTCCGTCTACAAGGACTTCCGCCACACCGGAGACTTCGCCAAATTCCTCGGCGCCGAAGGGCTGGATGAGGGCAGCGACGACACCGGCAAGGCCTGATGCGCCCGCGCGTCACCCTGAAGCTGGCGACGTCGCTCGACGGCCGCATCGCCACGGCATTGGGCGAGAGCCAATGGATCACAGGGCCTGAAGCGCGCCAGCAGGGCCATCGCCTGCGCGCGACCCATGACGCCATCCTGGTCGGCGTCGAGACGGTGCTGGCTGACGATCCCGAACTGACGGTTCGCCTACCTGACTATGCCGGGCCGCATCCGTTGCGCGTCGTCCTCGACAGCCGCCTGCGCACCTCCGCGACGGCCAAGGTCGCATCTGCCAACACCCTGATTCTGACGACCGCCGCGCCTCACGCCATCGGCCAGGCCGAGGTCGTCGCCGTCGCCTCCGAGGACGGCCGTCCCGCCATCGCCGCCGTGCTGGAGGCCTTGGCCTCACGGGACGTCACGTCGTTGCTGATCGAGGGCGGAGGCCGCGTCGCCGCCTCCTTCCTGCAAGCAGGCGTGGTGGATGCGATCGAATGGTTTCGCGCGCCGATCCTGCTGGGCGGGGAGGGGCGGCCCTGCGTGGCGTCGCTGGCGCTTGCAAAGCTGGCCGACGCCCCCAAGTTCCGTCGTCTGGGCGTCGAGCCTGTCGGAGACGACCTGTGGGAACGCTACGCGCGCTCCGACGGCTGATTTCAGACGATTCAGACTAATTAGACTCTGTTTTTTGGGTCCAAAGGGACCGGAGCTTTCATGTTCACCGGCATCGTCACCGACATCGGCCGCGTCCGCAGCGTCCGCCGCACCGAGCGCGACCGTCGCTATGAGATTGAAACTGTGTGGGATACGGCGACCATCGACCTGGGCGCCTCCATCAGTCACGCCGGCTGCTGCCTGACGGTGACGGAGAAGGGCCATGACGAGCGGGGAGGCTGGTTCGCGGTCGAAGTCTCGGGCGAGACCCTGTCGAAGACGAAGCTGGGCGACTGGGCCGAGGGCGACCGCGTCAATCTGGAGCGCGCCGCCAGGCTGGGCGACGAACTGGGCGGCCATATCGTCTCGGGCCACGTCGACGGTCTGGGCGAGGTCGTGTCCATCACCCCCGAGGGCGGATCGCACCGCATCGTGGTCGAGGCGCCCGCGCCTCTGCACCGTTTTATCGCGCCCAAGGGCTCAATCACCGTCGATGGGGTTTCCCTGACCGTGAATGGGGTGCAAGAGCGCCGCTTCGACTTGAACATCATTCCGCATACGTGGAATGCGACGACGCTTGGCGCCCTGAAGGCGGGCGACAAGGTCAATCTGGAGATCGACATGCTGGCGCGCTATCTCGCGCGCTGGCAGGAGACGGCGTGATGCAACTGGCGGCAAACATGAACGACAGCCCGATCAGCCCGATCGAGGACATTCTCGAGGACGCCCGCAACGGCCGTCCCTACATCCTGGTGGACGCCGAGGATCGCGAGAACGAGGGCGACATCATCATTCCGGCCCAGTTCGCCACGCCGGATCAGATCAACTTCATGATCAAGCACGCGCGCGGCCTGGTCTGCCTGGCCGTGACGGCGGAACGCGCGCGCCAGCTGCGTCTGCCGCCGATGGCTGCTGAAAACCGCGAGAGCATGGGCACGGCCTTCACGGTCTCGATCGAGGCCCGGGAAGGCGTCACGACCGGCATTTCCGCCGCCGACCGCGCCCGCACGGTTCAGATCGCCGCCGACCCGACCAAGGGCGCCGACGACATCGTCTCGCCCGGCCACATCTTTCCCCTGGTCGCCCGCGACGGCGGCGTCCTGGTCCGCACCGGCCATACCGAAGCCGCCGTGGACATCAGCCGCATGGCCGGCCTGACCCCTGCCGGGGTGATCTGCGAGATCATCAAGGACGACGGCGAGATGGCGCGGATGCCTGATCTGATCGCCTTCGCCCAGTTGCACGGCCTGAAGATCGGCACCATCGCCGACCTGATCGCCTACCGTCGCCGCACCGAGCGCTTTGTCGAGCGCGTGCTGGAGACGCCGTTCGAAAGCGTCCACGGCGGACCGTTCAAGCTCATCCTGTACCGCAACACCATCGAGGGCGCCGAACACATCGCTCTGGTGCGCGGCGACATCGACCCGACCAGGCCGACGGTGGTGCGGATGCACCAGATCGACTTCGCCGCCGACCTGCTGGGCCATGTCGAGGCGCGACAGGACTATATTCCCAAGGCGATGCAGGCCCTGACGGCCAACGACGGTCCCGGCGTCGTCGTCTTCCTGCGTGATCCGGGGCTGCACGGGCTGGCCGAGCGCCTGGGCGGGGCGGACAAGCCGACCGCGGTGGATCGTTCGCTGAAAGCCTATGGCGTCGGGGCGCAGATTCTGCTCGACCTCGGCGTCAAAGACATGATCGTGATGAGCTCGACGCGGCCCAATCCGACGGCGCTTGAAGGCTACGGCCTGCGCATCGTGGGCTGGCGCGATATGGACGGAGAAGACCAATCCTGAACGACCCCACCCGCGTCCTGATCGTCGAGGCGCGCTACTATGACGATCTGGCCGACGCCCTTCTGGAAGGGGCCAAGGACGCCCTGCGCGCGCAAGGCGTGCAGTTCGACGTCGTCACCGTGCCCGGCGCCCTGGAGGTTCCGACCGCCATCGCCCTGGCCGAGGAGGCTGGTCGGTATCCGACCGCGCCGCGGTATGACGGCTATGTCGCTCTGGGCTGCATCATTCGCGGCGAGACCTATCACTTCGAGATCGTCTCGGATCAGTCGGCCGCCGGCATCATGCATCTGGGCCTCAAGGGTCTGGCCATCGGCAACGGCATCCTGACGACCGAGGACGAAGAGCAAACCTGGGCGCGCGCCCGGATGAGCGAGGGCGACAAGGGCGGCGGCGCCGCCCGCGCCTGTCTGGACCTGATCGCGCTGCGCAAGCGCCTGCGCGGAGGACTGGCCTCGTGACCGAGCCGACCAACACAACCCCGGCCACCGTGGCCGAAGTCATGGCCCAGCTGGCCGAGGCCGACAAGGCCCGCGCCGAGCCGCAGCTGACCAGCCGTCAGCGACGCGCCCGCACGGTCGCCCGTCTGGCCGCCGTCCAGGCCCTGTATCAGATGGAGCTGGCGGGCGAGGGCGTGGACGTCATCGTCAAGGAATTCCGCGATCACCGCTTCGACGCCGACATCGACGGCGCGCCGTTGGCCGAGGCGGACGAGGACTGGTTCTCCGAGGTTGTCCACGGCGTGGTCGAGGATCAGCGGGCCATTGATGACGCGGTCAAGGCGCGTCTGGCCTCCAACTGGCGGATGGAGCGTCTGGACGCCACCCTGCGCGCCCTGCTGCGCTGCGGCGCCTGGGAGCTGAAGTCCAAGCCTGACGTGCCGCGCGAAATCGTCATCGACGAGTATGTCGAGCTGGCCAAGGCCTTCTTCGATGAAGCAGAGGCGAAGTTCGTGAACGCGGCGCTCGACGGCGTGGCGCGCGATGCCCGCGATTGACGTCGCTGGCGAGTTCGAGACGATCCAGCGGCTGCTGAAGCCGCTGGCCCACCCGGAATGGGCGAGGGGACTGGCCGACGACGTGGCCGTGCTGCCCTCGCGTCCGGGACATGATCTGATCCTGACCAAGGACGCCATCATCGAGGGCGTCCACTTCCTGCCCGACGACCCGCTGGACACGGTGGCGCAGAAGCTGCTGCGCGTGAACCTGTCCGACCTGGCCGCCAAGGGGGCCGAGCCATTCGGCTACCTGCTGGCCTGCCACTGGTCCGAGCGCTGCGGCTGGCCCGAGCGGGAGGCCTTCGTCGCCGGGCTGCGGCGCGATCAGGCCATCTTCGACATTTCCCTGCTGGGCGGCGACACGGTCAAGACGCCGGGACCAGCAAGTTTCTCCGCCGCCCTGCTGGGCTGGGCGCCGTCCTCCTCGACCGTCAGCCGGGGCGGGGCGAGGCCGGGCGACCTGGTCTTCGTCACCGGCACGATCGGCGACGGATGGCTGGGGCTTCAGGCGGCGCAGGGCATGCTGTCGCTGGAGCCCGAGCGCATGGATGCGCTGGAGGCCGCCTACCGTACCCCCATGCCTCGCGTCGAGTTCGCCCCGGTCGTTCGGGGCCTGGCCACGGCCAGCGCCGATGTCTCCGACGGCCTCCTGGCGGACGCAGGCCACATAGCCGAGGCCAGCAAGGTCAGTATCGAAATGGACCTGGAGGTTCTGCCCCTGTCGGCGGCCGCCCAGGCCTGGCTGGACGGCCGCGTCGATCCGCAAGGCGCCCTGGAGCTTCTGGCGACCGGCGGTGACGACTACGAGATCATCCTGACCGTGCCCGCAGGGGCCGAGAACGCCTTGCGCCGCGAGGCGGAGCGCCGCCATCTGCGTCTGACCCGCATCGGCCGCGTGGTCGAAGGGCAGGGCGTGGTCGTGCGTCACCTGGGTGCGGAAATCACCCCGACGCGCGTGGGCTGGACCCACGACTAGGCAACGGAATCCTAACCGGGGCGGGCTAGCCTGTGATCATGCAACGTCGCGCTTTGATCAAGGCTGGAGCCATTCTGACCGCCTCTGCGGTCGCCGGGGCCGTGCAGGCGAGCGAGAAGGCCGCGCCCGCCGCCGCTGTCCTCAACCTGCCCGGCATGGGGTTGCCCGTCATCACGGACGGCCGGGTGAGGAACTACGTCTTCATCGTCCTGAAGCTGCATCTGGGGCCGGCGCATACGGTAGAGGCTGTCCGAGCCAAGGAGGCCCATCTGCGCGACGCCCTGGTCCGCGCGGGGCACCGCACGCCCTTTGTCCTGCCCGACACCTGGTTGGCTTTGGATACAACCGCCCTGAGCGCCAGCCTGATCCGTTCCGCCTCGACCCTGGTCGGACGAGGGGCGGTGACCCGCGTCGAGGTCGTAAGCCAGTCCCCCCGCCGCCGTACGGGAATGCAGGGCGTCTAGAACCTGGTCGAGAAACCGCTGTTGCTTCACAGCGATCCTTTTGACACTGTTAAGCCGCAATTCCCGGGGGACGTGAACATGCGTCCGTAGGCGCACGGGGGGACCGGAAGGCGGAGAGAGGCGAAACGCCCGCCCGCGCCAAGGATCCGTGTGCTTGTTGCACAAGGGCTTGGAAACGCCATGACGAACTATCTATGGCTGGTCATAGCGGCCGGCGCACTGGGGGTGCTTTACGGCGCTGTCCAGACCGCCGTCCTGATGAAGGCCGGAACCGGCAATGACAGGATGCGAGAAATCGCGGCGGCGATTCAGGAAGGGGCGTCCGCCTATCTGAAGCGTCAGTACACAACGATTGGTGTGGTGGGGGTCGTGATCTTGGTCGCGGCCTTTTTGCTTATCGGGCCCTGGGCTGCGCTCGGGTTCCTGATCGGCGCGGTGCTGTCGGGCGCGGCGGGCTTCGCCGGGATGCTGATCTCGGTGCGGGCTAACGTGCGTACGGCGCAGGCTGCGTCTGAAAGCCTGGCCAAGGGGCTGGATCTGGCCTTCCGCTCTGGCGCCATCACCGGCATGTTCGTGGCGGGGGGCGCCCTGCTGGGCGTGTCCGGCTACTACGCCTTCATGACCGAGGGCATGGGCTTTGAGAGCACCAGCCGCGAAGTCGTCGACGGCCTGGTGGCCCTGGGCTTCGGGGCCTCGCTGATCTCCATCTTCGCGCGGCTGGGCGGCGGCATCTTCACCAAGGGCGCGGACGTGGGCGGCGATATGGTGGGCAAGGTCGAGGCGGGCATCCCCGAGGACGATCCCCGCAACGCCGCCACCATCGCCGACAATGTGGGCGACAACGTCGGCGACTGCGCCGGCATGGCCGCCGACCTGTTCGAAACCTATGCCGTCACGACCGTGGCGACCATGGTGCTGGCGGCCATCTTCTTCCGCGACCAGTCCTATGTCGAAGTGATGATGCTGCTGCCGCTGGCGATCTGCGGCATCTGTATCGTGACCTCCATCATCGGGTCGTTCTTTGTTCGACTGGGCAAGAGCGGCAACATCATGGGGGCCCTGTATCAGGGCCTGATCGTCACCGGCGTCCTGTCGGTGATCGCCGTCTGGTGGGTCATCCATCAGCTTGTTCCCGCTGGCGGGGTCGAGGTGCAGGGTCTGCTGATCCAGCCCATGAACCTGTTCTGGGCCGGCGTCGTCGGCCTGCTGGTCACGGCGGCCATCGTGGTCATCACCGAATACTATACCGGCACGGGCTTCCGTCCGGTGAAGTCGGTGGCTAACGCCTCCGTGTCGGGGCACGGCACCAATGTGATTCAGGGCCTGGCCGTCTCGCTCGAATCGACGGCCCTGCCGGCGCTGACCATCATCGTCGGCATCGTCGCGGCCTTCCAGCTGGCAGGCCTGTTCGGCATCGCCATCGCCACCACGACCATGCTGGGCGTGGCGGGCATGATCGTGGCGCTGGACGCCTTTGGCCCTGTCACCGACAACGCCGGCGGCATCGCCGAGATGGCGGGCCTGCCGCCGGAAGTTCGCGTATCTACCGACGCACTGGACGCCGTGGGCAACACCACCAAGGCTGTGACCAAGGGCTACGCCATCGGTTCGGCGGGGCTGGGCGCTCTGGTCCTGTTCGCGGCCTACGTGGAGGACCTCAAGTTCTTCGCGGCCGAGGCGCAGCCGGGCAGCTTCTTCTACGGTCTGGGCACGGTCGCGTTTGACCTGTCGAACCCCTATGTCGTGGTCGGCCTTCTGTTCGGGGGGCTGTTGCCCTTCCTGTTCGGCGGGATGTCGATGACGGCGGTGGGGCGCGCCGCCGAGGCCGTCGTGGCCGAGGTGCGTCGTCAGTTCCGTGAAAACCCAGGCATCATGACGTTCCAGACCAAACCCGAGTACGGCAAGGCTGTGGACATCCTGACCAGCGCGGCCATCCGCGAGATGATCGTGCCCAGCCTGCTGCCGGTGCTGTCGCCCATCGTCCTGTTTGTCGTCGTGCTGTTCATCCAGCCGGAGAAGGCCAACGCCTTCGCCGCACTGGGGGCCATGTTGATGGGGGTGATCGTGACGGGCCTGTTCGTGGCCATCTCGATGACCTCCGGCGGCGGCGCCTGGGACAACGCCAAGAAGCTGATCGAGGAAGGCTTCACCGACAAGAACGGCGTGGTCCACGGCAAGGGCTCCGAGGCGCACAAGGCCGCGGTCACCGGCGACACCGTGGGCGACCCCTACAAGGACACCTCCGGCCCGGCGGTGAACCCGATGATCAAGATCACCAATATCGTAGCCCTGCTGCTGCTGGCGGTGCTGGCGAGCGGGAAGATCGTCTGAGGTGTGAACCCCGTTTCTCGAACGAAAGGCGCCCCGGAGAGCAATCTCCGGGGCGTTTGTCGTTTGAGCCTGAAACTCGACGTAGCGGTCGCGACGTGAGGCTGGACGCCTAGTCCGGACGGCGCTGGCCGGGCACGTCTTCTTCGGTGCGCGGCAACTGGCCGCGGCCGACGTTGCCCAGAAGTTGCTCGAGGATCGTCAGCTGACGGCCGCGAGTCGGGGTCTCGCGACGCTGCATGGCGATCTGACGACCGTCCTCCAGGCCTAGCGTGCGCACCGCCGCGACCTTGTCGTCGGCCTTGTTGAAGGTGATTTCGGTCACCGTTCGCTGCGACACCTGCGGCGTGTTGTAGGTGTAGCGCTCGGTCATCTGGGTCATGTAGTACCAGACGGTGTCAGGCTCGAACGTCGAGGTCGTCGAGGGCGAACCCAGGCGCGCCAGGACGGTTTCCTTGGTGTCGGTGCCGGCCACGACGTCCTGAGGCTTGGCGTCGACCGCCTGGAAGCCCTGGGTGGCGACGACGGGCGCACAGGCGCCGGCGGCGGCGGCCAGTGAAATGGCGGCGAAGATCGGAGTAAATCGGGGCATCAGCGTCGGCCTCAGCAGAACAAGGTCTTTGACCTAACCGTCGCTGCGTCCTAGTGCAACGGCGCGGCGAAAAAGGGGCTGTTGCTCATGCTTAGAAATCTATTCCGACGACGACCCGATGAGCGCCAGGGCGACGCCCTGTACGCCCTGGCCGTCGAACAGGCGCGCCAGCCAGCCTTTTACGCCTCCCTCGGGGTGGCGGACCGGATCGACGCCCGGTTTGAGCTCTACACCCTGCACGTGCTGATTCTATTCCTTCGACTCAAGCAGGACGGCGAGCGTGGCGAGGTCGCGGCCCAGAAGCTGTTCGACACCTACATCTCTTCGCTGGACAACACCTTGCGGGAACTCGGCGTCGGCGACGTCTCGGTCGGCAAGAAGATGCGCAAGCTGGGCGAGTCGCTGTACGGTCGCATGAGCGCTTATGAGGGACCGTTGCGCGCAGAAGACGTGGACGCCCTGGCCCAGTCCCTTGCCAAGAATATCTATGAAAGCCCTGATGCCGACACCGGACGCGCGCTGGCGCGTTACGCCGTGACGTCGCGTCAGAACCTGGCGACCCAGTCGTTTGAAGCCGTGTCCAGCGTTCCGGCCTGGGCGGAGATCGCCGCATGAACGATATTCCTGCCCTGGCCTATAGCGAACCGCTGAGGCTGCATCACATCGGTGCCGGCGTGCAGCGTCGCCTGACGCCGGATGCGGAGGCCCTCAAGCGGATCGCACGCGTCCTGGACCTTCAATCGCTGGAGGCGTTCGAGGTCGACATCAACCTGGTCCCGACCGTGTCCGGCTGGCGCCTGGAAGGGCGAGTGGTCGCTGACGCCGTCCAGACCTGTGGTCTGACCCTGGAGCCTCTGCCCGTTCACGTCGATCGCAAGTTCTCGGTGCAGATGGTCGAGGCCACCGAGCGCGAGCAGGACGAGGATAGCGAAATCGATCTGGAACTGGATGACGATTCGCCAGATCAGATCGAGGGCGGCAGTCTGGACCTGGGTCAGTACGCTGTGGAACAACTGGCCCTCAGCCTCGATCCCTTCCCGCGCAAGCCCGGCGCTGTTTTTGAACAGCCCAAGGAGCCGGGAGAAATCTCGCCCTTTGCGGTGTTGAAGGGCCTGCAACCGAGAGACGGTTCCAGCGAAGGTTGACCTGACGTCGGGCCGGTAGCATCCCAAGGGTGCGACATTTGCGTTCTGCATCCCTATATCACGCCGCGACAAGACGGCGACGGAGTCCATTTCCACTTGGCATCCCCAACACTGATCTCGCTCGACGCCATGGGGGGGGACCACGGTCCCTCGGTCGTGGTCGGCGGCGTGAAGGACTATCTCGCGCGTCATGACGGCGACGGCGTGCGTTTCCTGCTGCATGGCGACGAGGCGGCGATTCGCGCCGAGCTGACGCGCTGCGGCCTGACCGACGCCGTCTGCGACGTGCGCCACACGGACAAGGTCGTGGCCATGGACGAAAAACCGGCCCAGGCCATGCGCCGGGGCAAGGGCTCCAGCCTGTGGAACGCCATCGAGGCGGTGAAGACGGGCGAGGCCAAGGCCGCGGTCTCCGCCGGCAACACCGGGGCCCTGATGGCTATCTCCAAGCTGCTGCTGCGTATGGCTGCGCCGGGACTGGAGCGCCCGGCCATCGTCGCCAGCTGGCCGACGGCGCGCGGCTATACGGCCGTTCTGGACGTGGGCGCCAATATCGGCAGCGACGCCAAGCAACTGATCGAATTCGCCATCATGGGCGAGGCCTTCCAGGCGGCGGTCCACGGCGTGGCCAAGCCGACTGTGGGTCTGCTGAACGTCGGTTCCGAGGACATGAAGGGCCACGATGAGGTCCGCGAAGCCCACGCCATCCTGCGCGAGGGCGGCATCCCGCTGAACTATCACGGCTTCGTCGAAGGCGACGACATCGCCAAGGGCACGGTGGACGTGATCGTCACCGACGGCTTCACTGGCAATATCGCCCTGAAGACGGCCGAGGGCACGGCGCGGTTCATCTCTGGCCTGCTGAAAGAGGCGCTGACCTCTGGCCCTATCGCCAAGCTGGGCGCCCTGATCGCCATGCCGGCGCTTAAGCGCATGGCGGCGAAGATCGACCCCAACGCCATCAACGGCGGGCCTCTGTTGGGCCTGAACGGAATTGTCGTGAAAAGCCACGGCGGCGCCACGCCGCGCGGTTATGGAAACGCCATCCGCATCGCCGTCGATCTGGCGCGTAGCGACTACATGGCCAAGGTCGGGGCCAATCTGGGACGGCTCGCCGCCCTGGATCAGCCTGCGCCCGTCGCCAAAACCATCGGGGAGACCCACCAGTGAGCGTTATCCGCAGCGCCGTGACCGGCGTCGGTTCCTTCCTGCCGGAGAAGGTCGTCACCAACGCCGACCTGGCCAAGTTCGTCGACACCTCGGACGAGTGGATCGTCGAGCGCACCGGCATCCATCAGCGGCATCAGGCCCGCGACGACGAGCCGACCAGCGACCTGGCCGTCGAGGCCGCGCGTCGCGCCCTGGCCGACGCCGGCAAGACTGCGGCTGACGTCGACTTGATCATTGTCGCCACCACGACCCCGGACAAGACCTTCCCCGCCACCGCCGCCATCGTGCAGGCCAAGCTGGGCGCGCCGGTGGGCATCGCCTTTGACGTTCAGGCCGTCTGCTCGGGCTTCGTCTACGCCATGAGCGTGGCCGACGGCTTCGTCGCGCGCGGCATGGCCAAGTGCGCCCTGGTCATCGGCGCCGAGGAAATGACCCGGCTGATGGACTGGAACGATCGGACCACCTGCGTCCTGTTCGGCGACGGCGCTGGAGCCTTTGTCGTCGAACCGCGCGAAGGGCAGGGGACCAAGGCCGATCAGGGCGTGCTGGGCTTCGCTCTGCGCTGCGACGGCACCAAGTCGGACATGCTCTATGTCGACGGCGGTCCCTCCACGACCGGCACGGTGGGCCATCTGAAGATGCTGGGCAATCAGGTCTTCCGCCACGCCGTGGTCAACATCGCCGAAGCCATCGTCGGCGCGGCCGAAGCGGCTGGCGTCGAAATCCCCGAGATCGACTGGTTCGTGCCGCACCAGGCCAACCAGCGCATCCTCAAGGGCGTCGGCGATCGTCTGGGCCTGGACGAGAACAAGGTCATCTCGACCGTGGCCATGCACGCCAACACCTCGGCGGCGTCGATCCCTCTGGCGATGGATGCGGCTATCAAGGACGGGCGCATCAAGCGCGGCGATCTGGTGCTGATCGAGGCGATGGGCGGCGGTCTGACCTGGGGCGCCTGCGCCTTCCGTCTCTGATTTGCATTCAGGGCTTTGATTCGGGGCGACTTTGCCCTTCTATGCGTGCGGATTGGCAGCGGAGAGACGCAGTGACGGGACAACAGACCCTGACCCGGGCGGATTTGTGCGAGGCGGTGCATGACGAGGTGGGCCTGTCTCGCCAGGAATGTTCCGGCCTGGTCGAGCGCACGCTCGAACTGGTCGTCGAATCGCTTGAGCGAGGCGAGATGGTGAAACTGTCCGGATTCGGCGTGTTTCAGGTGCGAGAGAAGCGCGCCCGGATGGGCCGCAACCCCAAGACGGGTGAACCTGCGGCGATCAATCCTCGCCGGGTCATCAGCTTCCGCGCCTCGCAGATCATGAAGAGCCGCGTCCACGGCGCCGTCGTCGAGGACTAGTTAGCGTGGCCAAAAGCCCAAACGCCTTTCGCACCATTTCAGAGGCCGCCGATGAAGTCGGCGCGCCGCAACACGTCCTGCGTTTCTGGGAGACGAAGTTCGACTTCGTCGCCCCGGTCAAGCGTGCGGGCGGACGTCGCTTCTATCGGCCTGAGGACGTCACGCTGCTGAAAGGCGTTCGCCGGCTGCTCCACGACGAAGGGCTGACGATTCGCGGGGTTCAGCGTCTGCATAAAGAGCAGGGGCTGGCGCGACTGGCGGCCTATGGCGATCCGACGACGACGCTGGAAATCGACGCGGATGTGGAGCGGGAGGCGCCCGCGCCCATCGCCGCGCCTTTCGAGCCTGCCCGCCTCGGCGCCATTCTGGCCGACCTGGAGTCGGCGAAGGCGCGTCTGGAAGCCGTTCTGCAGCGCTAGCGAGAACTTGTTGTTCGAAGAGCGTTTTAGCGTTTGCGGACTGCGGAATCGCCGTCTATACGGAGCGCCTTCGGAGCGTGGCGCAGCCTGGTAGCGCACTTGACTGGGGGTCAAGGGGTCGCAGGTTCGAATCCTGTCGCTCCGACCATTTCCCAAGGGAAATCGGTTGGTTAAAGGGGTCGCTTTCGGGCGGCCCCTTTTGCAATTCTGGACTATTTCGCGTCGGGTTCGCGCTCGGCCCAGCGCAGCAGCGGGATCAGGGGAATGCCCCAGCCGATGCCGGCGACGGCGAAGAAGATCAGGTCCAGCCACCAGATGTCCGGCAGGCGGTCATTGATCGCCACCGCGCCCCAGACCCAGAAGGCCAGAAAGAACAGGACGCCGAGGGTGGCGACGAATCGGCGGGCGCGCGGCGGCATCAGCGCTTGCTCCTGAACAGGAAGAAGGCGACCAGGCAGACCACTGCGGCGACCATCGACCAGATGACCCAGATCCAGTCGCCCAGCGCCGCCACAGCGAAGACGCGGATGGCCAGAAAGGCGCCGCAGCCTGCGCCGATCGCCGCGACCAGACTGGTCCCGCCCAGGCCGCGACGGCCGGTCAACAGATCGGCGATCCAGGCCAGGGCCAGGGCGCCGACGACGGCGACGGCGATATCCGCATATGGCGCCACGGGCGCTCCTTCAGAATGGTGCGACGCCGTGGCGTCGAAAGCGACTCGATCTTGCCGCGCTTGGGGGGCATACCGCCCCGGTCGCCCGGTGGGTTTGGCGACAGTGTATCGGGGCGAACGGCAGGCGTCGAATGAACCGTTTTGTAAATCAGGATCGCAGCCGCGCGGTGGCGTTGTGGCTGTTCTTCAGTGCGGCCATGGTCTTCGCCATGGTGGTCATTGGCGGCGTGACGCGCCTGACGGGCTCGGGCCTGTCGATCACCGAGTGGAAGCCCATCATGGGGGCCATCCCGCCGTTGAGCGACGCCCAGTGGGCGGACGCCTTCGAGAAGTACAAGACCATTCCGCAGTACGCCCAGGTCAACGCCGGCATGAGCCTGGGCGAGTTTCAGGGCATCTTCTGGTGGGAATGGCTGCACCGGCTGGTCGGGCGTCTGATCGGCTTGGTCTTCGCGGTGCCTTTCGCCATCTTCTTGCTGCTGCGGCGGATGCCGAAGCGGTTGATCGTGCGCTGCCTGATCCTGCTGGGACTGGGCGGGCTTCAGGGCCTGATCGGCTGGTGGATGGTGTCCAGCGGTCTGTCGGAGCGGGTCGATGTGGCCCCGGAACGTCTGGCGACCCACCTGGGTCTGGCCTTCCTGATCTTCGCCGGTCTGATCTGGACCGGGCTGGAGGCCTGGAGCGGATCAGACCATTCGCGGTCGCCGCGCGGCTGGACCTGGGGCGCAGGGCTGCTGGTAGGCGCGATCTTCGTTCAGTGCCTGCTGGGCGGGCTGGTGGCCGGGGCCAAGGCGGGGCTGATCTATACCGACTGGCCGATGATGAACGGTGCGGTGTTTCCGCCGGTCGAGTGGGGCAAGGGGGCGATCGCCTTCCTGCACGATCAGGGACTGGTGCAGTTCAATCACCGCATCGGCGCCTATCTGCTGCTGGCGGGCGGCACGGCCTATGCGATCCACGCCTGGCGTTGGCGGCTGGCCGAGGGGCTGGGTCTGTCGGCCTTCGTCATGGCGGGATTGCTGTGGCTTCAGGCGGGACTGGGCGTTTTGACACTGATGCACGCCGTGCCCATCGCTCTGGGGACGTTGCACCAGGCGGTTGCGGCGCTGGTGCTTGGCGCGGCGACGGTCAACCTGTGGCTGGTTCGCCGCTCGCGCCCGCGCCTGTTCATGAGCGGACCGCGTTCCACGGGCCTCTGATCGCCAGGGTCAGGCCGGGGTACATGATGTTCACGAACAGGACGTCTCCGTCCGGCGAGAACACGGCCCCGGCGAACTCCGAGTTCCCGGTGAAGACGTTGCGGGCGATGGTGTAGAGGCGGCCGTCGGGGGTTACGCCCTTGATATGGTTGCGCACCTCGTCGGAATAGTTGTCCTCGCAGACGATCAGGTGGCCCCAGGGTGCGATGCACAGGTTGTCGCCCATGTTCATGGTGCGCAGGTCGGTGCTTTCGACGAACAGCTGGATGCGGCCCGGCGTACGGGCCTCGTCCGCGCCGCCTTCGTCGGGCGAGGGGACGTAGCGCATGATCTGGCCGCGGCGTAGCGGCCCGCCCGAGGTGGCGGTCAGGTAGAGCTCGTTCTCGCCCCAGAAGACGCCTTCGCCCCGCGCCACCTTGACGGCGCCCGCCGCATGGCCGCGTAGGCGCAGGTCGCCGGCCGGATCCTCGACGTCGTCCATGTCGATCCACTCGACCTCGCGCCAGTCGTTGACCGACCAGATGCGAGCGTCGTGGTTGGAACTGTCGGCGCCGGCCTGCCCCTTGAAGGCCATGGCTTGCAGCCGACCGCCACGCGCCAACTGGCCTGGAACCGTGGGGATGAAGCGATAGAAGAGGCCGTCGCCCTGATCCTCGGTCAGGTAGGCGATGCCGGTGCGCGGGTCGATGCAGACGGCTTCGTGATCGAAGCGGCCCATGGCCTTCAGCGGCACGGGATCGACCAGGCCGGTCGCATTGGCGGGGACCTCGAACACCCAGCCGTGGGCCTTGGTCACGTCGGCGTCGGCGGGGGTCTCGACCGTCTCCTCGCAGGTCAGCCAACTGCCCCAGGGGGTGTGGCCGCCGCAGCAGTTGGTCGAGGTGCCGATCAGCGACAGGTGCTGGCGCACCGTCTGGCGGGTCTCGAGGTCATAGACCAGGGTCGTAGTGCCGCCGGGCAGGGCGCGGCCGTCCTTGTAGGTGTCGTAGGCCTTGGAGGCGTCCAGCAGGCCAAGGCGCTCATGATGAAAGCCGCCGGGTCCCATGTTGCGATGAAGCGCCTTGGAGCCTTTCAGCTCATGGTTACGGACCAGGGCGACCGTGGTCGGGCTCAGGGGGAAGCAGCCCATGCCGTCCGGCTGACCGGGGACCAGCAGGCCGTCGTCCATCGTCTCGCCGCTCTGGGAGATGACCTGATAGGAAAAGCCCTCGGGCAGATCGAGCAGGCCGTTGGGGTCGGCCTTCAGCGGGCCATAGCCCTCGACCTGATTGACGTAGCTTTCTTCGCCCGCCGATTGGGCGTGGACGTTGCGAGCAAAGCCGGCGAAGGCGAAGGCCGCAGCCCCGGTCGAGATCAGTTGACGGCGCTGCAGACGCATAAGACGACTCCGATTGGTTCGAGGCCGCTTAGAGCGGGCGCAGACGACAACGCCGTCAAGCTAATGTGACGGTTACGCGGCTGCGGCCTTCGGTCGCCGGAACAATCAGTAATCAGCCGATTTTCACGCGCGTCGCGGCTTCGGGCAGGTCCTCGCCGAAGGCGCGTTGGTAGAACTCGGCGATGGTGGGGCGTTCCAGCTCGTCGCACTTGTTCAGGAAGGTCAGGCGGAAGGAGAGCGCCAGATCGCCGCCGAAGATAATGGCGTTCTGGGCCCAGGTGATGACCGTGCGGGGCGACATGACGGTCGAGATGTCGCCGTTCATGAAGGCGTTGCGGGTCATGTCGGCGACCCGGACCATGGCGGCGATGCGGCGTTTGCCCTCAGTATCGTTCCACTCGGGAATCTTGGCGGCGACGATCTCGGCTTCGACGTCGTGGTCGAGGTAGTTCAGCGTCGTGACAATATTCCAGCGATCCATCTGACCCTGATTGATCTGCTGGGTGCCGTGATACAGGCCCGAGGTGTCGCCCAGACCGATGGTGTTGGTGGTCGAGAACAGGCGGAACCAGCGGTTCGGACGGATGACGCGGTTCTGGTCCAGCAGGGTCAGGCGGCCCTGGGCCTCCAGCACGCGCTGGATCACGAACATGACGTCAGGACGGCCGGCGTCGTATTCGTCGAAGACCAGGGCGACCGGGCGTTGCAGCGACCAAGGCAGGATGCCTTCGCGGAACTCTGTGATCTGCTTGCCGTCC
Organism: Brevundimonas sp. NPDC058933; assembly: GCF_049315965.1. Taxonomy (NCBI): domain Bacteria; kingdom Pseudomonadati; phylum Pseudomonadota; class Alphaproteobacteria; order Caulobacterales; family Caulobacteraceae; genus Brevundimonas; species Brevundimonas sp. NPDC058933. The sequence goes on along the minus strand of NZ_JBMOSL010000001.1, from coordinate 791,640 downwards.
TTGAGGACGATGGCGTCCTTGCCGATCAGGTCGATGCGGCTGATGTGGCTGTCCAGGTTCACGCGGACCAGGGGCCAGTTCAGGCGGGCGGCGACCTGCTCGATGTGGGTCGACTTGCCGGTGCCGTGATAGCCCTGAACCATGACGCGGCGGTCGAAGGCGAAGCCGGCGCAGATGGCCAGAGTGGTCTGCGGATCGAAGCGATAGGATTCGTCGATCTCGGGCACATGGCTGTCGCGCGTGTCGAAGGCGGGCACGACCATGTCGGAATCGACGCCGAACGCCTCCCTGACCGTCACCTTGCGGTGCGGCTCCAGCGTGACCAGGGGATCGGGCGAGGCGTCGAGAGGAGAGGTCATGGACCTCATCTAGTGCCCTCACGCGCGCGGCTCAACACGCGCGAGGGCGGTAGTGTCGCTTATTCAGCGGAAAGCGCTACGTCGACATTGCCGCGCGTGGCGTTGGAGTAGGGGCAGACCTGATGCGCCTTGTGGATCAGGTCGTCGATCACCGCCTGATCGAGGCCGTGGTCGGTGATCGTGAGGGAGACGTCGAGGTTGAAGCCTTCGCCCCGCGTGTTCTTGCCGAAGCCGACGCCGGCCTGAACCTTGGTGTCTGGTCCCACGGGTGTGCCAGCCTTGCCCGAGACCAGGCGCAGGGCGCCGAGGTAGCAGGCGGCGTAGCCGGTGGCGAAGAGCTGTTCGGGATTGGTCCCATCGCCGCCCTTGCCCCCCATCTCGGTGGGGACCGACAGGCGGACATCGATCTTGCCGTCGTCGGTGGCGGAGCGGCCCTCGTCGCGGCCGCCTCCCGATGCCGTGGCGTGGGCGCGGTACAAGACTTCCATGAGGCGGCTCCTTTGGTGATCCAAGGTCCCGGATATGGGTGTCAGTCGTTCAGAAACAACGGTTCTGTGATTCGTGTAATCCACAAGTGGGTGTTAATAGTTTGTCCATAGCTTCCGTCGGGGAAGAGGGCCATGCATACGAACGTGCAGTACTTCTGCTATGTTTATGACGCACCTGAGGGCACGCCTCACATGTTCGCTCTGGATGCGGACAGTTGGCCGGAAGCCGTCAGCGAAACGCGACGCATGATGCTGGACGAGGCCGGCAGCGCCTTTGCTGAGATCTGGGACGGCGCGGGCGAGAACGTGACGCGCATCGACGGACCACAAAAGCCGGGGGGCCTGCTGAGAAGTCTCAGGCGTGCCCGGCCTTCTTCAAAACCTTCCAGGCCTTGATCACGCTCTGAAGCTTGGCCTCGGCGCCGCGGTCGCCGCCGTTGGTGTCAGGGTGAAAGCGTTTCAGCATCTCGTGATAGCGCGCCTTGATCGCGGCCTTGTCCGCGCCGGGCTTGAGGTCCAGGTCGGTCAGGGCTGCGAGTTCTATCTTGCCGATGCGATGGACTTCGGCTGCAGCCGGGCCAGCCTGCTCTTGGGTGCGGCGGCCGAACAAGCCGAAGCTGTCGCGCCATGAGCCGGCGCCCTGGTTGTTGGCCGTGCCCATCTTGGCGGCGAAGGCGGCGGCTTCGCGCGTGTTCTTGCCGGCCTTCATCTCCCAGGTGGGGCGGCCGCCGGTCATGGCCTCATTTTCCTGCGCGGCGCGAATCTGGCCCTCGCTCATGCCGGCGTAGAAGTTCCAGCCCTTGTTGTACTGGCCTGCATGGGCCTGACAAAACTCGTAGAAGTCGGCGAGCTGCTCACGCGATTTGGGCGCCTTGGCGGTGGCGGGGCGGCTGCAGTCAGGCCACTCGCACGACTTCTCACCCTTTTTCCGATGCAGGACGTCGGCCTCGGCCTTCTCCTCGTCGGGCTTGGGCGGCTTCACTCGAATGTCGGTGAAGCGAGGTTTGTATTCAAATGACGCGGACATCGGCCCGAGTGTAAGCTTGATTTGGACAGCTTCAAGGAACGACCGATGCCAGATGGCCCTATTGCCGCACTTATCCGCGAAAAATTGACGGCGGCCTTCGCCCCTGAGCGAATTGACCTGGAAGACGACAGCTGGAAACACGCGGGCCACCATCACGAAGGCGGCATGGACGCCCGCGACGGCGGCGAAAGCCATTTCCAGCTTACCATTGTGGCAGACGCCTTCGATGGCCAGGGCCGTGTCGCTCGCCAGCGTGCGATCAACGCCGTTCTGAGCCAGGAGCTGGCCGGTCCGGTGCACGCCCTCTCGGTACGCGCCCTGACGAAATCCGAGGCGAACGGCGACTGAGCTTCTGCCGTTACGCTACGTAAACCAACGTATTCACTTCGTCTTAGAACCTTCAACCTAGCGTCCGCTCCCAGACTTATTTGCAAGGGCGGGGGCGTGCGAATGGTGGGTGACGGGATCAAGGGGCTGGACGGGCAAGCGCCGGGCGAGGCCGCGCAGGCGCTGACCGCGATCCTGCAGACTCATTACCTGCGCTATCTGATCATCGTCAGCTGGGCCATAGGCGTCATCGTGACCGTCGGGCTACTGCCGGGCCTGACCTGGTTTGTGGCCACCCTGGCCGCCGGCGCGCTGCGCGGCGAAGTCGAAAAACGCGTCAGCCAGCGTGTCGGCGTCGGCTGGGGCATGGTCTTTCCGGCCGTTGCAACCGTGACCACGGCGGTCTGGGCCGTAGCGCCGCTCATGGCCTGGTTCTCGCCCTCCGCCTTTGGACATGAGTTGGCCATCGCCCTGCTGGTGTCGGGCTATGTGCTGGTTTTCGCCCAGCTTCGCAGTTCGCCGCGTCAGGCCATCATGATCTCGTCGCCCTATGGCGTCGCGGCCGCAGCCATCGCCGCCAGCCTGGCGGGCGGACCCCTGTTCTGGCCATTCATCGCCCTGGTGCCCTTCACCGCCGCCAGCCTGTTCGTTCTGGTCACCATGACGATGCTCCGCGAGGAGCGGATCCGGGTGTTTCAGGAGCATCAGGCCCACCTGATCGAGGAACTGGAGGCCGCCCGCGACAAGGCCGACGCGGCCAATGAGGCCAAGTCCAGCTTCCTCGGGGTTATTTCGCATGAGCTTCGTACGCCGATGAATGGCGTCTTGGGGGCCGCCCAGCTTCTGAGCGCCACCCGGCTGGAAGGCACGCAGCGGGAATATCTGTCGATCATCCGCAACTCGGGCGACAATCTCCTGAGCCTGCTGAACGACATCCTGGACATGACCAAGATCGAAGCCGGAAAGATGAGCTTTGACGTGGTGGATATTCATGTCGATGACCTGCACCGCCGCATCACCGGGCCGTTCGAGGCCCAGGCCGAAGCCAAGGGGCTGACCCTGATCTCGACGTTCGAGGGAGAGATGCCGGCCCTGGTGCGCGGCGATCCCCTTCGGGTATGCCAGGTGGTGCAGAACCTGCTTTCGAACGCCGTCAAATTTACGGACAAGGGCGAAATTCGCTACAAGGTCAAGGCGCGACGCATCTCGGATCGTCGGGTCGGTTTCGAGTTCTCTGTCACCGACAGCGGCTCGGGGATTTCGCGTGACGACCTGGAGCGGCTGTTCCAGCCGTTTACCCAGGTGGACAATTCCTCAACGCGCAAATTCGGCGGCACAGGGCTGGGTCTGACGATCGCCCGGCGCATGGCTCACATCATGGGCGGCGACATCACGGTGACCTCCAGCCTGGGGGAAGGCTCGACCTTCACGCTGTCGATCGAAGGCGAAGTGGTGGAATGGGCCCACGCCGAGGAAGCCCGGGAGATCGACGCCGCTGTCGAGGGCGGTGATCATCTGGACGTGCTGGTGGTCGAGGATCACCCCGTCAATCGTATGATCCTGGAGGCCTGGATGGGCTCGGCAGGGCACCGCACCAGCACGGCCGAGAACGGCCAACTGGCGGTCGATATGGCGATGAACCAACGGTTCGACCTGATCATCATGGACGTGAACATGCCCATTATGGACGGGCTGACGGCGACACGAATGATCCGCGAAGGGGCGGGCGCGAATGTCGACACCCCCATCGTCGTTCTGTCGGCGTCGGCGCGGAACGAGGATCATGAGGCCGGCATGAGCGCCGGAGCCGACGCCTATCTGAACAAGCCGATCGATTTCCGGAGCCTGGCCGGCCTGATGGCTCAGGCGCCGGGGGGGCGCATCGCTCTGCATCAGATTTCCGTCGCATTGGAATCGGCGGAGGCCGCCTGACGCGGATGCCCATCTGAGAATGCCTGACCGGCGGGGCTTCCATTCGCGGGGACAGGCGTTAGACCCTCGAGCATGTCTTCCCTGCACGAAACCCTGACCCAAGCTGTAGTCGTCGGCGAGAAGCGACTGACAGTCGACGCCGCCATTGTGGCCAAGCTGGCGGACATGGCCGGCGATCTGGCGATCAATCTGACCATCGCGACGCTGATTTTCGTCGCCACCCTGTTCGTCGCGCGATGGGCTTCCGGCGCAACGCGGCGGGTGCTGGGGCGGATGCGCGCCTTCCGTCATGACCAGACGGTGCTCAGCTTCGCCGCCCAGGTCGTGCGGGTCGTGGTCATCATCATCGGCCTGATCGCGGTGTTGCAGCGGCTGGGCGTGCAGACGACCTCGATCATTGCGGTGCTGGGTGCAGCCTCGCTGGCGGTTGGTCTGGCCTTGCAGGGGACGCTGTCGAACGTGGCGGCGGGGGTCATGCTGCTGATGCTGCGGCCCTATCGCGTGGGCGAGGTGATCGACGTCGGCGGGGCCTCGGGCACGGTGCAGAAGCTGGACCTGTTCACGACCCAGTTGTCGAACGCCAACAACCACAAGATCGTCATCCCGAACTCCAAGGTGCTGAGCGACGTCATCATCAACCTGACCGGTCAAAAAACGCGCCGCGTGGAGATCAAATTCACGGTTGGTTATGGCGAGAATCTGAAGGACGCCTGTGATGTGCTGGCGGGCGTCGGCGTCGCCCACGCCAAGGTGCTGAAGGACCCGACGCCGTGGACGGGGGTGACGGCGTTGCTGGACAGCTCCGTCGAGATCACGCTGCACGCCTGGGTCAACGTCAATGACTGGTGGCAGACGCAGGCTGACCTGATGCAGGGCGGCAAGGAGGCGCTGGACGCCGCCGGAATCGAGATACCCTTCCCGCACCAGGTCGAGGTCCCGGCCAAGGACGCCCAATTCGCTCGCGTCGTCATGGCGCCGGCAGAACAGGAAGAATGACGCGTGCGCTACGACTTTGGATCCGACAACACCGCCGGCATGGCGCCGGACGCACTGAAGGCGCTGGTCGCGGCCAATAGCGGGTTTGCACGGGCCTATGGCGCGGACGAGACGACGGCGCGCGCCGCGGACCAGATCCGTCAGCGCCTCGACGCGGACGCCGAGATTCGGTTCGTGTTCAGCGGCACGGCGGCGAACGCCATCGCCGTCTCCATGCTGGCCCAGCCCTACGAGGCGGTGCTGACGCATCACGCCGCCCATATCTGCACCGACGAGACGGGAGCGCCGGGCTTCTTTGGCCAGGGCGTCGGCCTGATCGGCCTGCCGGGCTATTCGGGCAAGATCGATGGCATGGCCCTGCACGCCGCGCTGGAAGAACCCGTTGTCGGCCACCGCCAGCCGGCTGCCGCGCTGAGCGTGACCCAGGCCACGGAATACGGGGCAGTCTATTCCGAGGAAGAGCTGCGCCACCTGATAGAGCCAGCCAAACTGGCGGGCCTGGGCGTCCACATGGACGGCGCGCGGCTGGCCAATGCGGTCGCGGCGGGTTTCGATCCGAAGGACATTCCGCGTCTGGGCGTGGACGTTCTGGTGTTCGGCGGGGCCAAGGCCGGGGCGAACTGCGCTGAGGCCCTGGTGATCTTCAACAAGAGCCTGACGCGGCGGATCGACAATCGCTTGAAGCAGGCAGGGCAGACGGCGTCCAAGGCTCGGTTCCTGGCTGCGCCGATCCTGGGGCTGCTGGAGTCGGGGGCCTGGGAAGAGGGCGCGGCCCACGCCAATCTGATGGCCCAGCGACTGGCGGACGGAATCGAGGAGCGCTCGCCCTTTGTCCTGGCCCATCCTGTCGAGTCCAACACTGTGTTTGTGCGAATGCCGGACGAGGCGCATCAGCGGCTCAACGCCCTGGGATGGGCCTGCTATCAATTTGATGATGGCTCTGTGCGGTTTGTCTGCTCGTGGGCGACGACCGAGGGCGCGGTGGATGAGCTGCTGGAAGCCATCGTGAGCCTGAACTGAATGTTGCTTTCGCTCCGGCAAGGCGCGGCCCATATGCTGGAGCATGAGCATGCGCGGTGAACGATCCGGCCGACGGGGCGACTCCACCGTCAAGGCCATGGCTGCCGGCCAGGCTGAATTGAAGCAGGAGGCGCCGCCCACCTGGCAGGCGCTGACGGACCTGCTGCGCGTGGTCGGGCGCTCCGGCGCGCCGCAACTGCCGTGGCGCATCACCGGAGCCATCGGGCTGACGCTGGCGGGCAAGGGCCTGGGCGTGCTGGCGCCGTTGATCCTGGGCGCGGCGGTCAACCATCTGGCGGCGGGGCAGGGCGCCGCCGCGGCCGTGGGCTGGGGCTTCGCCGCCTTCGCTGTGGGCTGGGCTGTGGTGCGGTTTCTGTCGGCGGCGACGCCGCAACTCTCCGACGTCGTGTTCGCGCCGGCCCGGGCGGCGGCGCAGCGGAGGACGGCGGCGGAAACGTTTGCGCACGCGCTCAGCCTGTCTCTGGACTTCCATCAGACCAAGCGCTCGGGCGCCCTGTCGCGGACCATGGATCGCGGCTCGCGGGCCGTGGACTTCCTCCTGCGGATTCTGGTGTTCAACCTGGGACCGACGGTGGTCGAGCTTGTGCTGGCGGCGGCGGTGCTGAGCGGCAAGTACGACTGGCGCTTTGGGGCGGTGGCGATCGGGGTGGTTGCCGTCTATGCGGTAACGACCTTCGCCATGGCCAACTGGCGGCTGGAGCATCGCCGCGCCATGAACGCCGCCGACAGCGAGGCGGCGGGCCTGTCGGTCGACGCCCTGCTGAACTATGAGACGGTCAAGTCGTTCGGGGCCGAGGGCCGGGCGGCCGAGGCCTATGACCGCTCGCTGTCGACCTATGTAGACGCGGCGTTGAAGGCCAACACCTCGCTGGCGACGCTGAACCTGGTTCAGGGGCTGATCATGAACGTCGGCCTGGGGATCATGGCTGTCATGGCCGGGTTCGAGGCGGCGGCAGGACGGATGGGGCCGGGCGACGTGACGGCGGCGGTACTGATCATGATTTCGCTTTATGCGCCGCTGAACATTCTGGGCTTCGCCTATCGGGAAATCCGTCAATCCTTCATCGACATGGAAGAGATGCTGAAGGTGACGCGGCAGGCGCCCCAGGTGGCGGATGCGCCCGACGCGGTGACCCTGCCGCGTCCGACCGGCGGCTGCGGGGCGGAGATCGTGTTCGATCACGTGGGCTTCCGGCATGACGCCAGGGCGGCGGGTCTGGACGACGTCAGCTTTGTCACGCCGGCGGGAACGACCACGGCTCTGGTCGGGCCTTCGGGCGCTGGCAAGTCGACGATCGTCAAACTGGCGCTGCGCCTGCTGGACCCCCAGGAAGGCCGGGTGCTGATCGACGGGCTGGACGCGCGGGCTGTCACCCAGACCTCGCTGCGGGCGGCGGTGGCCCTGGTGCCGCAGGATGTCGCCCTGTTCAACGACAGCATCCGCGCCAACATCGCCTTTGCGCGGCCTGACGCGGATGACGCAGCCATCTGGGCGGCGGCCGAGGCGGCGGAGCTGAGCGACTTCATTCGCGGCTTGCCCGAAGGCATGGAGACGCGGGTCGGCGAACGAGGGCTGAAGCTGTCAGGTGGCGAGCGTCAACGAGTAGGCATAGCCCGGGCGCTTCTTGCGGACCCGTGCATCCTGATCCTGGACGAGGCGACCAGCGCTCTGGACAGCCGCACGGAGGCCGCCATCCAGAAGACTCTGAGGAAGGCGCGCACGGGGCGCACGACCCTGGTGGTGGCCCACCGTCTGTCGACGGTGGTCGACGCCGAGCAGATCCTGGTGCTCAAGGCCGGGCGCATCGTCGAGCGTGGCGCGCACCATGAGCTGGTGGCGCGTCAGGGCGGGGAATACGCCAGTCTGTGGCGCAAGCAGACGCGCGGCGCGAAAGCCCAGACTCAGGCTGACTGAGGTCCGCCGGGCGCCTTGGCCTTCAGCACGTCCTTGAGGCTGGCCAGCACCTGGGTTCGGGCCTCGGCGGCTTCGGCTGGAAGCGTCAGCAGCAGACGCAGGGCTTGGGCGTGTACGGTGACGATGCGCCAGTCGAAGGGCCTGTCCTCGGGCGCCGCGTCGATCAGGTCGCACAGGTTGGCGGCAGCGGCGCACAGGTCCTTCAACTCGAACGGGCCTGCAGCGTCGATGACGGCGCTGGAATGGTCGTAGGCCCGATCCAGCAGGCGAGCCGCTTCTTCAAGCGTCGGAGCAGGCTGAAGCGCGGCAAGGGCGGCGACCTGTTCCTCAATCACGGCGCGGCTGCGTGCCTCCATTTCGGCCAGGTTGGCCTTGGCCTGGGCCAGGGCGACGCCGGCGCTGACGCCGCCGGGCTGGTCGATCAGGGTCGACAGGCGGGATTTGCGGCGATTGTGCGTGATGACGGTCATAGTTCGATCGACGCTCTGCGTTGGGCCTCGAATTCAGCCTTGCGGATTTCCTCTGAACGACGCTCCAGCCCCTCCCATGGTTCCGATCGGAAGCGGCGGTCGGGGCCGAAATAGTCGCCGACCTCGAGGAAGGGGCGGGCGTCCCGGGCCACCCAGACGATGCGTTCCAGCAGAACGCCGGCGCTGAAGGGCTTGGTGATCAGGAAGTTGGCTCCGCAGTCACGGGCCTCGGACACCTTGGAGCGGCGGACGTGGGCGGCGGTCATAATGACAGGCGCGAAGGCGTTGGGTTCCAGCCCCGAACGGCGCAGCCAGCGCACGAACTCATAGCCGCTCATGCCCGGCATCTCGCAATCGACCAGGATCAGATCGACGGGATGGTCGCGCAGGACGGCGATGGCCTCGGCGGCGCTGCTGCAGGAATGGCGCACCTTGATGCCGAAGCCGAGCACGGCCTGGGCCGTCAGTTCCAGCGCAAACGGCGAGTCGTCGATGACCATGGTCACCGCGCCGTTGAAATTGAACACCGCGCTTTCACGCAGCGACTCGCCGACCCCGTTCATGCCGCGCATGAAGAAGCCCTGACGTGCAGGAGGGGCGAGAGACCGAATCGCATGGCGTCAGCTTCGACGGCCAGCGGCCCTCGTGCAATGCGAAGGATCAGCCCAGACGACCAATGGCGTAGAAGCGGTCGGCGCGGGCCTTGCGGATTTCGTCAGCCGAGAGCGTGGACAGGGTCTTGAGCTCGTCTTCCAGCACATCGCCGACCGATTGGATGGCCGTCTCGCGCGCGGTGTGGGCGCCGCCCATGGGCTCTGGAATGACGCGATCGACGATCTTCATCGCCATGAGGTCGGGGGCGGTGATCTTCATGGCCATGGCGGCGTCCTTGGCGCGAGCGCCGTCGCGCCAAAGGATGCCGGCCGCGCCCTCGGGCGAGATGACCGAATAGATGGAGTGCTCAAGCATCAGCACGCGGCTGGCGGCGGCGATGGCGATGGCGCCGCCCGAACCGCCTTCGCCCGTCACTGTGGCGATGGAGGGGACGCCCAGGGTCAGACCGCGCTCGGTCGAGCGGGCGATGGCCTCGGCCTGGCCACGTTCTTCGGCGCCCAGGCCCGGATAGGCGCCGGCGGTGTCGACGAAGGTCAGGACCGGCAGGCCGAATTGCTCGGCCATGTCCATCAGGCGCACGGCCTTCCGATAGCCCTCCGGCCGAGCCATGCCGAAGTTGTGGGTGATGCGGGTCTGGGTGTCGTGACCCTTTTCATGACCCATGACCACGACTGGCTGACCGCGGAAACGAGCCAGACCGCCAATGATCGCCTGATCGTCGCCGAACTGACGGTCGCCGTGCAGTTCGACGAAGTCGGTGAACAGGCCTTCGAGGTAGTCGACAAGGTGCGGGCGCTGCGGGTGACGCGCGACCTGGGTGCGCATCCAGGGGTCGAGATTGGCGTAGGTCTTGACGCGCAGGGCGTCGGCCTTCTTGCGCAGGGCGGCGATCTCGGTCTCGAACGAGCCGCTGGTCGGGGCCAGATGCGACAGCTCCGCGATCTTGGCTTCCAGCTCGGCGATGGGCTTTTCGAATTCGAGGTAGTGCGTGGCCATAAGGCGTCCGTGAGGAGAAGCGCGGTTGGCGCTACGGAAAGCGGCGGAAACTAGAGCGGTGAACGCCGCGGGGCAAGCGGGGTTCAGAAAGCCTTGGGCAGACCGGCTTGTTTAAGCACGGTGTTGGCGGTGTGACGGCTCTTGGAACGCGGGACGATGACGGTATGGGCTACCTCGGGATGACGCCATTTCTCGTGGCTGCCCTTGGCGTTCTCCAGACGTCGCCAGCCGGCGGCGTGGAGGAGGGCGGTCAGTTCGGGATAGAAGTCCTTGGGCATGGCCTGACCTAGATGGGACCGACTCTCGCATCGATCTTAGTAGGTCGGGTTATACGCCAGCATAGTTAAGCTGCATTAACCTCAAAGCCACCTACAGCTTCAAATCGCAGAGCTGTCGAGCCATGGATGTCGAGGTTTTCCGCCAGAAGTTCGGACGCGAACTGACGCGCCAAGCTTTCGAATTCGGCCAGGGTCGCGGTTTCAAGCACCAGACCGGGGATGTCGGATTCGCTGCACCAGACCTGTGCGTCCGGGTCCCAGATCGCCTTGACGTAGAAGGTGCGTGCCATGGGTGAACTATGGGCTTTCAGTCGTCCTTCGCCAAGGGGTGCTTGGAATGGACGACCTGGGACAGCCGGTCGGTGGCGACGTGGGTGTAGATCTGGGTGGTCGAGATGTCGGCGTGGCCCAGCAGGGTCTGGACGACGCGCAGGTCGGCGCCGCCTTCCAGCAGGTGGGTGGCGAAGGCGTGGCGCAGGACGTGGGGGCTGACGCGGGCCGGGTCGATATTGGCGGTGATCGCCGCCTGATCCAGCAACTGGGCGAAGCGACGGGGCGTCAGGTGGCCGGTCTTGCCGTGCGAGGGAAACAGCCAGACGCTGTCGGGCGCCTTGGGTTTGCGCGCAGCGTCGCGGGCGGTCAGCCAAGCCTTGATGGATGCGCGAGCGGCGGCGTTGAGGGGGGCCAGGCGTTCCTTGCCGCCCTTGCCGCGCACGATCAGATAGGCGGGATCGCGGCGCACGGCCTCGACTCGAAGCCCCAGCAGTTCGGAAACGCGCAGGCCCGAGGCGTAGGCCATCTCGACCAGGGCGACGAGGCGGAGGCCCGCCGCGCTGTCGGCAGCGCCGGCGGCGAGCAGAAGCGCTTCGATCTCGTCGCGGCTGAGGATCTTGGGCAGGCTGCGGCCCTGTTTCGGCGCGTCGATGCGGCGGGAGGGGTCATCGGTCCGCCAGCCTTCGCCCAGGGCGAAGCGGTAGAACTGACGCACGGAAGAGCGACGACGGGCGGCTGTGGCGGCCGACAGGCCGCGCCGTGACAGGTCGGCGAACCAGGCCTCCAGCGCGGCTTCGTTCGCGCCCATCAGCCCGCCCGCGTCGCCCAGCCAGACCTCGGCGTCGGCCAGGTCGCGGCCATAGGCGGACAGGGTGTGTGGCGAGGCGTCGCGCTCGACCGCCATCATCTCCAGAAAGGCCTCGACCTGGGGCGTCATGCGCCAAGCTCAACAGAGGTGTGGAGCGAACGGCCGTGTCGTGTAGAGAATGTAGGAACCATGCCTGCCGACGCCTCGCCCGATTCCTCGCCCTTGTCGCCTCATCTGGCGCTTGACCGCACCATAACCCTGGTGGGGCTGATGGGCGTGGGTAAATCGACCGTAGGGCGCCGACTGGCGCAGCGGCTGGGTCTGTCCTTCTTCGACGGCGATCACGAGATCGAGTCCGCTGCGGGAATGAGCGTCAGCGAGATCTTCGCCAGTCGGGGCGAGGCCGAGTTCCGGGCGGGCGAGGCGCGCATCATGCGCCGCCTGCTGGAAGGGCCGCCCATCGTGCTGGCGACTGGCGGCGGGGCCATGCTGAACCCCGAGACGCGCGCCCTGATGAAAGAACATTCGGTCAGCGTCTGGATGCGCGCCGACCTGAAGGTGATCGCCGAACGGGTGCAACGCCGCGACACCCGGCCCCTGCTGCGCGGACGCGATCCGCTGGAAGCTCTGACCCTGTTGGCCGAGGCCCGCTATCCCATCTACGCCGAGGCCGACCTGACGGTGGATGTCGGCGGCGGCTCGCACGGCCAGGCGGTCGAGGCGATTTATAAGGAATTGCGGCGCCACGCCCGCGAGGAGAGCAAGCGATGACGACGACGATCCGGGTCGGGGGCGATGGCTTCGCCGCCTATGAGGTCGTGGTCGGACGGGGGCTGCTAAAGGAAGCGGGCGCGCGGGTCGCCGCCCTGAAGCCGACCAAGGCCTTTATCGTCAGCGACGAGACGGTGGCCTCCATTCACGGCCAGACGGTGCGCACGGCGCTGGAAGGCGCGGGCCTGACGACCGGGATCGTCACGGTTCCGGCGGGCGAGGCGTCCAAATCCTTTGAGCAGCTTGAGGCCGTGCTGGACCGGCTGCTGGCCGAGGGGCTGGACCGCAAGAGCATGGTCGTGGCCCTGGGCGGCGGGGTCGTGGGCGATCTGGCCGGGCTGGCGGCGGCCCTGTTCATGCGCGGCATCGACTTCGTGCAGGTGCCGACGACCCTGCTGGCCCAGGTGGATTCCTCGGTCGGCGGCAAGACGGCCATCGACACGCCGCGCGGCAAGAACCTGATCGGCGCCTTCCATCAGCCGCGGCTGGTGCTGGCCGACATCGAGGCCCTGGCCAGCCTGCCAGTGCGGCAGTTGCGTTCGGGCTGGGCCGAGGTGCTGAAGCATGGCTTGATCTGCGACGCCGATTTTTTCGACTGGCTGGGCGACACTTCGCCTTCTGGGGGCGCTTGCGGCGCCGAGGGCGATCCCGACGCGTTGGAGCGGGCGGTGATCCGTTCGGTCGAGATCAAGTCCCAGATCGTTAGCGAGGACGAGAAGGAAGCCGGGCGGCGCGCCCTGCTGAACCTGGGGCATACCTTTGGCCACGCCCTGGAGGCCGAACTGGGCTTTGGCGACACCCTGACCCACGGCGAGGCGGTGGCCCTGGGCTGCGCCATGGCGTTCCGGTTCTCGGCGCGTCAGGGGCTGTGCGCGGCGACGGACGCCGACAAGGCCGAGGCGGGGATCAAGGCGGCGGGCCTGCCGACACGGCTGGCCGACGTGGATCAGGTCTTCAACGCTGAGGCCCTGATCGGGCGGATGGCCTGGGACAAGAAGGCCGAAGGCGGGCGTCTGACGCTGATCCTGGCCCGGGCCATAGGCGACGCCTTCACCGACAAGAACGTGGACGCCGAAGCGGTGCGCGCCTTCCTGATCGAGGAAGGCGCGGCGTGAAGCTGAGCCCTGTCGTCCTCGAGAACCGCTTCGTTCGGCTGGAGCCGTTCACGGCGGGGCTGGAGGGCGAGGTGAGGGCGGCGCTGGACTGCGACCCTGAGGCCTGGAACGGCATGGTCAGCGCGGCCTATGGCGAACATTTTGATCTCTGGTGGGCGGCGGCGCTGAAGGCGACCGGCGCACGCCTCGCCTTCGCCGTGCGGCGTCTCAGCGACGGCGCGGTGGTCGGCACGACCAGTCTGTATGAGATCAAGCCCGAGCATCGGCGCTGCGAGGTCGGTTCGACCTTTTATCGGCCCGACGTGCGGGGCGGGCCGGTCAATCCGGCATGCAAGCGGCTGTTGCTGGGCCATACCTTCGAGGCGGGCGCGGTGCGGGTCGAGATCTTGACCGACGCCCTCAACGCCGCCAGCGCCGCCGCCATCCGCAAGTTGGGCGCGCGCGACGAGGGCGTGCTGAAGAAGCACAAGATCACCTGGACCGGGCGGGTGCGCGACACGGCCCAGTTCGCGGTTCTCGATGACGACTGGCCGGAGGTGCGGCGCAGGCTGGACGAGCGCTTGGCGGCGTTCGCCTAATCCACCGCCCGGCATTCGGTCGGCTCACGTCCGTCGGAGGTCCAGGTCGCCTGAACGCCCTTGCCGCGCAACTCATAGCCGCTGGCGCGATACCAGATGCCGTCCGCGGCGCGCTCCTGGAACAGGTCGACCGCCTCTCCGGACGAGTTCCGCACGGTCGCCATCTGGCGCGGATTGTCGAAATCGACCGACAGGCGCTCACTGTTGTTGCATAGGTAGACGGTGCGAATCACACGGTTCAGGGCGCGGTCCTGAACCTCAGCCCCGGTGCGACGGCGAGCGGTCTGCGCCTCGATGGCGCGTTCGCGGACTTCGTCGCCGTCGGTCGGCGCGTCGCGCGGTTCCGGCCCGCACGATGCCAGCAGGGTGGTCAGAAGCAGGGCGGGGGCGGCGCGAAAGATCAGGTGCTGCAAGTGAAGCGCCTCCAAGGTCAAGCTTGGACCTCAACGCTCCGTGGCGGCGCGCGTTCCGCGACGCGCCCGGAAGAAGGCACGCAAATTCTCGGCGGCGGGTTCGGCCATGACTCCGCCCTCGGTCGCCGGTCGCCAGTGGCAGGTCGGCTGATCGAAGAAGCGACCGCCGTGGATCACCGCGCCGCCCTTGGGATCATCAGCTCCCCAGACCACGCGACCGATGCGGGCGTGGCTGATGGCGCCGGCGCACATGGCGCAGGGTTCCAGCGTGACATAAAGAGTGAGGTCCGTGAGGCGGTAATTCTGCAACGTTGCCGCAGCATCGCGCAAAGCCACGATCTCGGCATGGGCTGTCGGATCATGGGCCGTTATGGGGCCGTTTTGCCCACGGCCAAGCACTTTGCCGGTCGGTTCATCGACAATTACAGCGCCCACAGGCACTTCGCCCGCTTGCGCCGCCGCTTGCGCCAAGTCGAGCGCCATGCTCATGAACCGCTCATCATGGATCGCCATCCCAAAGACAACGACAAGAAGCCCCGCTCCCGTCAAGACGACGGCCCGCGCGGCCCCCGTAAATTCGCCGACGCGCGCCCGGACAAGGGCGGTTTCGGAGATCGGAAAGGCCCGCCACGCGGCGACCGCAAGAACGATCGCGGCGACAAGCCGTTTGTGAAGGGCGCTGGCAAGGGCGGCCCGAAAGGCGGTCCCGCAGGCAAGGAAGCGGCAGCGCCTGCCCGTAGCGAGCGAATCGCCAAGGCCATGGCTCGCGCGGGCATCGCCTCGCGCCGCGAAGTCGAGCGTCTGATCGGTCTGGGCAAGGTGGCGGTCAACGGCCGCATCCTGGACACGCCCGCGACCCTGGTGACGCGCGACGATGTCATCACCGTCAACGGCAAGCCCATGGGCTCGGCCCAGGCGACGCGCGTCTGGCGCTATCACAAGCCGGCCGGCCTGCTGACCAGCCACAACGACCCGGCGGGCCGTCCGACCGTGTTCGACGCCCTGCCCAGCGGCCTGCCGCGCGTGATCTCGGTCGGCCGACTGGACATGAACACCGAAGGCCTGCTGCTGCTGACCAATGACGGCGAGCTGAGTCGGGCGCTGGAAATGCCCGACACGGCCCTGGTGCGCCACTATCGCGCCCGCGCTCGCGGCAGGATTACCCAGGCCGAGCTGGACAAGCTGAAGACCGGCTGCACCGTTGACGGCATCCACTACGGCCCGATGGAAGCGACCATCGATAAGGCCAAGGAAAAAGAGGACGGCGAGCGCAGCTCGGCCAATCTGTGGATCAGCGTCTCGATCACCGAAGGCAAGAACCGCGAGGTCCGCAAGGTTCTGGAGTCCATCGGCCTGACCGTGAACCGCCTGATCCGTCTGGCCTATGGCCCGTTCCAGCTGGGCACTCTGCCCGTCGGGGCGGTCGAGGAAGTCGGCCCGCGCGTGATCCGCGAAATGCTGGCCGAACACATCCGACCCGAGAACCTGCCGACCGGCAATACGGTCTCGACGCCTGCGCCCATTCCGGGCCGCCGCACCTCTTCGCCCATCGTGGCGGGGCGTTCGGGTTCGGCCATGTCGGACCCCTCGCGCAAGCCCAGCCGCGTCCGCGCGGCCACCGAGGCGACCGAGAACGCCGTCGACCGTCGCGACCGTCCGGCCAAGAAGGAAGGCTGGGCCAAGTCCGCGCCCAAGTTCGAGCACACCAAGACCTTCAAGCCGCGCGCCCGGCCGGAAGCCGCCCAGGGCGGCGAGTGGTCGGATCGCCCGCGCAAGCCCTTCAACCGCTCCGAGCCGCAACTGATTGATGATCGTCGCGGATCCCGTGACGGCGCCAAGGGCGGCTTCGGCGACCGTCCGAAGCGCGACTTCCAGCCGCGCGACGGCGCCCGTTCAGGCGGTGACCGTCCGCAACGCGATTTCAAGCCGCGCGAGGGCGGCGCGTTCGGCGATCGTCCAAAACGCGACTTCCAGCCTCGCGATGGCGCACCGCGCCCGGGTGGAGACCGTCCGCAACGCGATTTTAAACCACGCGAAGGCAGCGCGTTCGGCGACCGTCCGCAACGCGATTTCCAACCTCGCGACGGCGCGCCCCGTTCGGGCGGGGATCGTCCCCAGCGCGATTTCAAGCCGCGCGAAGGCGGTTCCAGCGACCGACCGCAGCGTGACTTCAAGCCGCGCGACGGCGCACCGCGTTCGGGCGGCAAGCCTGGCGGCTTCGGCGGCAAGCCGGGCGGTTCGCGTCCGACGGGGGGCGGCAAACCGTTCGGCGGCAAGCCGGGTGGTCCACGCGGCCGCAGCTAAGGTCTGGATGGGGAACTGACCATGCGGATCGTTGCGGGCAGCCTGAAGGGGCGCGCCATTCTCGCGCCTGAGGGCCAGAACACGCGCCCGACCTCGGATCGGGCGCGTCAGGCCATCTTCAACGTTCTGGAACACGCGTCCTGGGCCGAGGGCCTGCGCGAGGCGCGGGTCATGGACATCTACGCCGGATCGGGCGCCTTGGGCTTTGAAGCGCTGTCGCGCGGGGCGGCCTTCGCCCTGTTCGTCGAGATCGACGACGGCGCGCGCGGCGTGATCCGCGAGAACATGGACGCCTATGGCCTGTTCGGCCGGGCGCGCGTGCATCGCCGCAGCGCCATCGATCTGGGCGAGCGTCCCGGCTCGGTAGGCGAGGCCTTTGACCTGGCCTTTCTTGACCCGCCCTACGCCAAGGGGCTGGGGGAACAGACGTTGCAGCGGCTGCTGGACGGTCAGTGGCTGAAGCCCGGCGCCGTGGTGGTGTTCGAGCGCGGCTCGGACGAACCCGACATCGACACGCCGGGCTATGAGCGTCTCGACACGCGAGACTATGGCGCGGCGCGGGTGCTGTTTCTCAGAGTCGCTCCGGCCGCCTGATACGGCTAGGCTGGCCTCATGAGCCAGATGGATCGCCGCGCCTTTCTCGCCACGACCGCCGCAGCGGCGGTTGTTCCTTCCGTTAGCCGGGCCGAGGCGGGTTGGACGTCTCGATCCTCCATGCCGTGGGTGACGCAGGAGATCTATTGCGCAGCTCACGACGGCGCCATCACGGTCGCGGGCGGGTTGGTGCGTTCGGCCACGGGCGGGCTGCACATCAACGACCGGACAGCGACCTATGACGTAGCGGCGGACACGTGGAGCGAAGGGCCGCGCCTGCCGCAGCCGCGCCACCACCCGATGCTGGCTGCAGCCGCCGGGCGCGTCTGGGCCTTGGGCGGCTATGACCGTCGCGACAGCGGCGAATGGACCGCCATGACGGACGTCTGGGCTATCGACCGAGGCGTCTGGGCGCTGGTCGGCCAGATGCCGGAGCGGTTGTGCGAGACGGTAGGTCTGTCGCTGGGCGACCGGGTGCATCTGGTCACGGGTCGCTCGCCCAAGGGCGCGGCGAACGGCCAGTGGAACGATCAGGGCGATGTGGCGACCCATCTGGTCTTCGACGCCGCCGCCAATCACTGGGACAAGGCGCGACCGGCGCCGATGGCTCGCAACAGCGCGGCCGGGGCCGTGCTGGACGGCAAGCTGTTCGTGGCCGGAGGGCGCACGGTCGAGGGCGGCGGGACGGGGCGACTGGACCGCTATGATCCGGCCGGAGACCTCTGGGACACGTTGGCGCCCATTCCGGCATCGCCAGCCACGGGGCGGCAGGTGGGCGGGGGTCTGGCCATGGCCGAGGCGGACGGCAAGCTGGTCGCCTTTGGCGGCGAATGGTTCGAGGGTCGCGGGGGCGGCGTCTTCGCCGAGACCTGGATCTATGACCCGGCGCGCGATGTCTGGTCGGCAGGGGCGGCGATGAGGGCCCCGCGTCACGGATTGGCGGCGGCCAGCGTGAGCGGAACGGTTTACGCCATCGGCGGCGGCGAGGTGGCGTCAGGCGGCAAGGCCAGCGGAATCGTCGAGGCGCTCAGTCTCTAAAGCGACGAAGCGTGGCCGCGAGGCCCTGTGCGCCGGCCGTCACGTCGGCCCAGGTGAAGTCGAAGCCGTCGTCGTCGCCGAAATAGGGATCGGCGACGGGCTGGCCTTCGCGGCCCTCGACGTGATCCAGCAGCAGGCTGAGCTCGGCCGTCGCGTCCACAGGCGCGAGGCGGCGCAGGTTGGCGAGATTGTCCTCGTCCAGGGCGACGATATGGGTGAAGCGGCGGAAGTCGGCGGGGTTCACCTGGCGCCCGCGCAGGACGGAGATGTCGACGCCGTTCTTTCGCGCCACGGCCTGGGCGCGTGGGTCGGGCGGAGAGCCGACGTGCCAATCGCCGGTGCCGGCGGAATCGACGAGAACGTCCAGCTTCACGCGACGGGCCTCTTCGCGGAAGGCCGCCTCGGCCAGCGGCGAGCGACAGATGTTGCCGAGGCAGACGAAGAGGACGGAGGGTGTCATGAGGTCAGGGTAACTGAACAGCGAGGACTGTGAATGCCCCTTTGCTCCGCTCATCCCGGCGGACGCCGGGATCCAGTTCTTTGGCCAAGTCTGCGGCGGGGAGATTGAAAGCCCTTTGGCGCCATTCCTCACTGGATCCCGGCGTCCGCCGGGATGAGCGGGAAGGGGGGATCACCTACGCCCGAACAGCTTTTCGAGGTCGTTGAGCTTCAGCTCCACGTAGGTGGGGCGGCCGTGGTTGCACTGGCCGGAGTGGGGCGTGGCCTCCATCTGGCGCAGCAGGGCGTTCATCTCGGGGGCGCTGAGGACGCGGCCGGCGCGGACGCTGCCGTGGCAGGCCATGGTGCCGCAGACCTCGGCCATGCGCTCTTTCAGCGACAGAGCCGCGCCGTGTTCGGACAGGTCGTCGGCGATGTCGCGGATCAGGCCCTGAACATCGGTGTCGCCCAGAAGCGCGGGGGTTTCGCGCACCAGAACCGCGCCGACGCCGAAGGCTTCGACGATCAGGCCCATCTCGGCCAGTTCCTCGGCCTTGGCGGCGACACGCTCGGCCTCGGCGGAGTCCAGTTCGACCACCTCGGGCGTCAGCAGGGCCTGACGGGTTACGGCGCCGGTCGCCATCTGCGCCTTCATCCGCTCATAGACGAGGCGTTCGTGGGCCGCGTGCTGATCCACCACGACCAGACCGTCGCGCGTCTGGGCGACGATATAGGTGCCGTGCAGCTGGGCGCGGGCGGCGCCGAGCGGATAGTCGATCAGGTCCGGCGGCGTCTGGGCGCCAGGCGCGATCTGGCCCGCATGTTCGGCCTGGATCTCGCCCAGGGTGCGGAAGCTGGGGGCGGAGGCTTCGCCGCTCCAGGTGTGCTCGACGCGGGCCGAGCGTTCGTTCAGGCCAGGCAGGTTCTGAGCGGCGGCAGCCGGTTGCGACCAGCCCTGCCAGCCGCTCCAGCCGGGCGCGGCGGCGCCGAACGACTGGGCCGAGGGGGAGGTGGGGCTGTAGAGGGCCTCGCCGGTATGCGGGCGGAACCCTGACAGGGCGTCGGCGGCGACCGTGGTCGAGGCGCGGTGGCCCGCCGCGTGCAGGGCGTGACGCAGGGCGCCGACGATCAGGCCGCGCACCAGGGCCGGATCGCGGAAGCGGACCTCGGCCTTGGCGGGATGGACGTTCACGTCGACGTAGAGGGGGTCGATGTCGAGGAACAGCGCCGCCGCCGGGTGCCGGTCACGAGGCTGGAAGTCGGCGTAGGCGCCGCGCAGGGCGCCTTGCAGCAGGCGGTCGCGCACCGGGCGGCCGTTGACGAACAGGAACTGGTGCGCCGCATTGCCGCGCGAATAGGTGGGCAGGCCCGCATAGCCGGACAGGCGCACGCCGTCGCGTTCCTGATCGATCAGCAGGGCGTTGGCTTCGAAGTCGCGACCCAGCAGGGCGCCGAGGCGTTTCAGGCGGCCTTCGAAGCCCGGATGCTCGGCGGGCAGGCGCAGGGTGACCTTGCCGTCCAGCGACAGGGTGAAGGCGACGGCTTCGTGGGCCATGGCCTGACGCTTGATCTCCTCCGAGATGGCCATGGCCTCGGATCGTTCGGACTTCATGAACTTGAGGCGGGCGGGGGTGGCGTAGAAGAGGTCGCGGACCTCGACGCGAGCGCCGTGCGGGCCGGGGAAGCCGGCGGGGGCCGTCGGGCGCTGATCGCCGCCGTCCACAGTCACGGCCCAGGCGTCGGCCTCGTCGCGGGCGCGGGTCGTGATGGTCAGGCGGGCCACCGAGCCGATGGAGGGCAGGGCCTCGCCGCGAAAGCCGAGGGTATGGATGCGCAGCAGGTCCACGTCGCCCGCGTCGTCGGGCTCCAGCTTGGACGTGGCGTGGCGTTCGACCGCCAGCGGCAGCTCGTCTTTCGGGATGCCCTTGCCGTCGTCGGCGATCAGGATGCGGGTCAGGCCGCCGCCGTCCGCCTGGATCTCGACGCGTGAAGCCCCCGCGTCCAGCGCGTTTTCGACCAATTCCTTGATGGCGCTGGCGGGGCGTTCGACCACCTCGCCGGCGGCGATGCGGTTGACGGTTTCGGGGGGGAGGCGGCGAATGGGCATGTGAGTCGCAAGATAGGCGGGCGGCGCACGCGGCGCACCTCAATCCGCATTTTTGCACGAACAGGGCTTGAAGGACCGCAATAGCAACTTATACTGTTGCAGTCCGAGCGGCACGCCGACGGACAGACGAACCGTATCTGGGCCTCGTGTCCAGTCCTGAACATCAACGAGGTCCTTTCCATGAAGATGCAGCACATCCTGGCGGTTTCCGCCTTCGCCCTGCTGGCCGCCTGCGGTCAGCCCGCCGACAAGTCCGCCGCCCCCGCCGTTGACGCTGCCTCGACCGCTCCGGTCGCGCTGAAGGCCCCGGCCGGCGTCTATGTGATGGACCCGACCCACGCCTCGCTGCAGTGGTCGATCCCGCACAACACCGTCTCGAACTACACGGCGCGCTTCAACAAATTCGACGCCAAGATCACGCTGGACCCGGCCAACCTGGCCAACAGCGCCGTCGAGGTCAGCATCGACCCGACCTCGGTCGACGCCAACTATCCCGGCGACTACACCGGCACCCACGCGGGCTCGGGCTTCAAGAGCTGGAGCGAGGACATCGCCAAGAACAAGAACTTCCTGAACGCCGGCGCCTTCCCGCAGATCACCTTCAAGTCGACCCAGGTCGAGCTGACCGGCCCGCGCACGGCCAAGGTGACGGGCGACCTGACCTTCCTGGGCGTGACCAAGCCGGTGACGCTGGACGCGACCTTCGGCGGCGAGATCGAGAAGCACCCCTTCATGCAGGTCCCGACCCTCGGCTTCGCGGCTGAAGGCAAGTTCAAGCGCTCGGACTTCGGCATGCCGGTCGGTCCGGTGGGCGATGAGGCCACCATCCGCTTTGACGGCGAGTTCTTGCAGCAGGTGGCTCCGGCCGCCGCGGCCCCGGCCGCCTGATAGCTGACCCTATGCCGTCATCCCGGACAGCCGACAGGCTGATCCGGGACCCAGGCGTCGGATATAGACTGGAGGCTACGGCGTCTGGTTCTGCCGCCTGGGTCCCGGATCGCTCCTGCGGAGCGTCCGGGATGACGGATGTTTTTGCGAGTCCGTGATGTCCCCCAGCCGTTACACCCCCGTCGCCATCGCCCTGCACTGGGCCATCGCGCTCGCCATCTTCGCCATGATCCCGATGGGCTGGTGGATGAGCGAGGCGATCAATGAGCCGGGCAGCCAGGCGCTGGCCTATCGCGTGTTCCAGATCCACAAGTCGGTGGGGTTTCTGATTCTGGCGCTGACGGCCTTGCGTCTGGTCTGGCGGCTGACGCACCGGACGCCGGGGATGCCGGCCGAGATGAAGACCTGGGAGACGTTCGCGGCACGGGCGACCCACGCGGCCTTCTATGGCCTGATGCTGGCCCTGCCTTTGACGGGGTGGCTCTATGTCTCGACCGGCTGGGCCGTGGCGACGGATCAGCCGCTGGCCGTGGCGACCAGCTGGTTCGGCCTGTTCACCGTGCCGCACCTGCCCTTTATCGGCGAGGCGGCGGCGGGCGTTCGTCGCGCTGTGGCTTACCAAGCCATGGGGGCGCACAGCCTGATGGCCTGGGGCGCGGTGGTGCTGATCGCCCTGCACGTCGGGGCGGCGCTGAAGCACCAGTTCATCAATCGCGACGAGGTTCTGGCCCACATGATCCCGCTGTTGAAGCATTGCGAGGGGCGGACCGCGCCGGAGCCCAAGCCGCTGCTGCGTCGGGCCGAGCGTCTGGCCGGGCTGGGTTTCATCGCCGCTCTGGCCTTGGCGGGCGGCATTGCGGCCAAGCCTGCGCCTCTGGAAAATGGGGCAGGGGCCGAGGCCCCTGTCGCGGCGGCGTCCGCTCAGACCGAGGCGGCGGTGACGCCGGGCACGGCGGCGGCCTGGACCATCGACAAGGCGGCCTCGAGCATCGCGTTCACGGGAACACACGCGGGCAAGGCCTTCAAGGGGCGGTTCGAGCAGTGGGAGGGTCAGGTCTGGTTCGACCGGGCCGATCTGGCGGGCTCCAAGGCCGTGGTTCTGGTCCAGACCGGCACAGCCAGGACCGGCGACGCGACACAGGAGGGCTCGCTGTCCGGCGCGGAATGGTTCGACCCGACCGCCTATCCGACCGCACGGTTCGAGACGACTTCGTTCAAGGCCCTCGGCGGCGACCGCTATGAGGCGACCGGGACGCTGCGGATCAAGGCGACGACCGTGCCGGTGGTCCTGCCCTTCACCTTTGACGAGGTAGGCGGCGTGGCGACGGTGGCCGGCAAGCTGGAGCTGGACCGCACAGCGCTGGACCTCGGCATGATGTCTGACGCGGGCGGCGACTGGGTGTCCAAGGCGATCGGGGTGGAGATCAGGGTGAAGGCGAAGCGCTGACGCCAGCCGTCATCCCGGAAGCGGCGCAGCCGCTATCCGGGACCCAGAGGTCAAAGACATATGGGGCCTGTGTCGCATTTGAAATCCGCCGCCTGGGTCCCGGATCGCCTCTGCGAGGCGTCCGGGATGACGGCATCAGAGGGGCGAGAGGCGCTTAGGGGTTTGCCCGACTCCGCTCGGGGCGTTACAGCCTTCGGCTTCTTCCTGACCGTCCGAAGATTGACGCCATGCACGACATCAGAGCCATCCGCGACAACCCCGAAGCCTATATCGCGGGCTGGAAGTCGCGCGGCGTGGATGCGTCCGACAAGATTGTCGCCGATATTTTGCAGCTCGATAGAGACCTGCGCGCCGCCCAGACCAGGGGGCAAGAAGCCTTGGCCAAGCGCAACGCCGCCTCCAAGGCCATCGGCGCCGCCATGGCCAAGAAGGACATGGCCGAGGCCGACCGGCTGAAGGCCGAGGTCGAGGCGCTGAAGGCCGAGATCGCCGAGGCGGGCGAGGCCGAAGCCGCCAAGGGCGCCGAACTGCGCGACCTGCTGGCGGGGCTGAAGAATCTGGCCGCCGCTGACGTGCCGGATGGCGAAGACGAGAACGACAACGTCGAGGTCCTGAAGTGGGGCGAGCCGCGCACGACGGGCCCGGCCAAGGATCACGCCGACCTGGGCGAGGCCATGGGCCTGCTGGACTTCGAAGCCGCCGCCAAGATGTCCGGCTCGCGCTTCGCCGTGCTGAAGGGCCAACTGGCGCGTCTGGAACGCGCCATAGGCCAGTTCATGCTGGACCTGCAGACCGACAAGCACGGCTATCTGGAAGTCGCACCGCCGCTTCTCGTCAAGGATGAGGCGATGTTCGGCACCGGGCAGTTACCGAAGTTTGAGGAAGACCTATTTAAAGCAGTCGACCTAGATTGGTCTAAGGTGATGGGTCAAATCGATGCGGAGGATTGGTTTGATAATCTCGATACCGGAGCGAACATATTTCGCGATCTGAACGCTGTTGAAGCCGCAAAAGCGCTGATCGAGCGTGTTGCTAAATTTGATAGGGCTAACCGGTTCTTCGAGCGCCGCTGGCTGATCCCCACCGCCGAAGTCTCCCTGACCAACCTCGTGCGCGAGCAGATCCTGGCCGAGGATGAGGTGGCGGAGCCCATGCGGATGACGGCGCTGACGCCCTGTTTCCGGGCCGAGGCCGGGTCGGCGGGGCGCGATACGCGCGGCCTGATCCGTCAGCATCAGTTCTCGAAGGTCGAGATGGTCTCCATCTGCCGGCCCGAGGACTCCGAGGCCGAGCACGAACGCATGACCGGCTGCGCCGAAGCGGTGTTGCAGGCGCTGGAGCTGCCCTATCGCAAGGTGCTGCTGTGCAAGGGCGACATGGGCTTCTCGGCGCAGAAGACCTATGACCTTGAAGTCTGGCTGCCTTCGCAGAACACCTATCGCGAGATCAGCTCCTGCTCGAACTGCGGCGACTTCCAGGCCCGGCGCATGGACGCCCGGTTCAAGCGCGCGGGCGAGAAGAAAACCGAGTTCCTGCACACCCTGAACGGCTCGGGCCTGGCGGTCGGCCGCACCCTTGTCGCGGTGATGGAGAACTATCAGCAGGAGGACGGCGCCATCGCCGTGCCGAACGCGCTGCTGCCCTATATGGGCGGCCTGACCACGGTGGGTTCGGTTTCCAAGTAATGCGTATACTCCTCACCAATGACGACGGCATCGAGGCGGAAGGCCTTGAATGTCTTGAGAAGATCGCGTGCACCCTGTCGGACGACGTCTGGGTCGTCGCGCCCCAGACCGAGCAGTCGGCCAAGGGGCGGGGGATCACCCTGACCGAGCCGCTGCGGGTCAACCAGTTGGGCGACAAGCGCTTCGCCGTGACCGGCACGCCGACCGACTGCGTCATCCTGGCGGTCAACGACCTGATGCCGGAGAAGCCCGATCTGTTGCTGTCGGGCGTCAACCGCGGCCACAACGTCGGCGAGGACGTCAGCTATTCCGGCACGGTGGCCGGCGCCTTGCAGGGCATGGCCTTCGGCATCCGCTCCATCGCGCTGTCGCAGTCGCTGGAGCGCTTCCACGACGACGTGGTGGCGCACTGGGAGACGGCCGAAGCCTTCGCCCCCGGCATCATCGCCCGGCTGCTGGAGCAGAAGTGGGAGGACGGCGTGGTCATGAACGTCAACTTCCCCAAGCTGCCGCCGGAACTGGTCAAGGCGGTCGAGGTGACGAAGCAGGGCTTCCGCGACATCGGCGAGATGCACGCCATCCGACGCACCGACCTGCGCGGTCGCGACTACTACTGGATGGCCTTCCGCGGCGCGCCGCAGGAACACGCCGAGGGCACCGACCTGCGGGCCATGGACGAGGGTCGAATCTCGGTCACGCCGCTGCATATCGACCTGACGCACATGCGCAGCGTCAACGACCTGAAGAAGGTTCTGGGCGGCGCCCCGCCGAAAGGACCCGCCGGATGAGCCTGTCGGACGACCGCGCGGGCCGGTTGATCCTGTCGCTGCGGCGGCAGGGGGTGACCGACGCGCGGGTGCTGAAGGCGATGGAATCCATCGACCGCTCGCTGTTCGTCCATGAGAAGTTTCTGGATCAGGCCTGGGAAGACCAGGCCCTGCCGATCGACTGCGCCCAGACGATCAGCCAGCCCTATATCGTCGGCCTGATGACCCAGGCGCTGGAGGTCGGCCCGCGCCACCGCGTCCTCGAGATCGGCACCGGCAGCGGCTATCAATGCGCGGTCCTCAGCCGACTGGCGCGGTTCGTCTATTCGGTGGAGCGCTACAAGAGCCTGCTGACCGAGGCCGAGGCCAAGCTGAAGCTGCTGGGCGTCGACAACGTCTTCACCCGCCACGGCGACGGCGGGCAGGGCTGGATGGAACAGGCGCCCTTTGACCGCATCATGGTGACGGCGGCGTCGCCGCACGAACCGACCGAACTGCTGAAGCAACTGAAGCCCGGCGGCGTTCTGGTCGCGCCGGTGGGGCGCGGATCGGTGCAGATGCTGAACCGCTATACGGGGCAAGAAGACGGCAGCTTCCGCCGCGAAAGCCTTTGCGAAGTGCGCTTCGTGCCCCTGGTCGAGGGGCTGGCCAAGGAGGGGTAGGGACGGCCCTCTCCCCTAATCGTCATCCCGGAAAGCCCGCAGGGCTTATCCGGGACCGCCAGAAGCGCTACCGTGCGCTCATGCGCGAAGACAAGCTCTTCACCGTTTATATCGTGACCAACACGACGCGCGGCGTGCTTTACGTCGGCGTAACGTCGGACCTGCTAGGTCGCGTCCAGCAACATCGGGATCGGACCTATTCGGGCTTCAGTAGCCAATGGGGTCTGCGACGGCTGGTCTGGTATCAGGTCTTTGACGATGCCGAATCCGCGATCAACTTTGAAAAGCGGCTGAAACGCTGGCGACGAGACTGGAAGTTTGGCCTGGTTGAGCGGATGAATCCCGAATGGCAGGATCTGTGGGAGGCGGCGTTCAAGTCTGAGGGTGGTGCTCTGGGCGGTCCCGGATAAACGCGGCGCGTTTTCCGGGATGACGGCGAGGCGAGATCGGCCCCGGTTAACCTTTCCGCCCCACTTTGGCGCTGTTTGGCGGGTTGGCTTGGCGGCGCTTACGGGGCACACCGTGAGCGAATGCAATTCAAGGTTAAGAAGGAGGGGCGCATGGGCGGCTTCACGAGCTGGATCAGGGCGGCGGTCGTTGTCGGCGGGGCGCTGACGGTCACCGCGTGTTCGACCTATCCGAGCGAGCCGCGCTATTCGACACGTCCGACCGGAATCACCGCCACTCAGCCAGCCTATCCCCAAGGGCCGGCGCAGGCGCAGAATCCCTATTACGGTCAGCCGACGCCTCAGCCTCAGCCTCAGCCCCAACCGGCGCGGCCGTACGACGAGCAGGGCGTGCGAGCGCCGACCGGAGCAGTCGAGGGCGGCGGTCTGCCGCCCGCCGGCGGCCCGGCCTATCCTTCTACGGGGGCTCCCGTGACGGTGACCCCGTCGCAGCCGAGCAGCGGTTCGGTCATGCCAGGCGCCGCCTATGTGATCCAGCCGGGCGATACGATCTCGGGCGTGGGGCGTCGCTTCCAGACCCCGGTCCAGACGCTGATCGACCTGAATAACCTGGGACCCCGCGGCGCCATCAGCCAAGGCCAGCGGATTGTTCTGCCTGACAGCGCCGTGGACACGGGCTCTGATCCCTATGCGACCGGTCCGTCGCCGGTCGGGGTGCGGACGCCTAACAATGGCGTGATCCCGCCGCCCCCGCCTCCGCCCAGCGGCAATGCGGCTTTGCCGCCGCCGACTCGCTCGCCGGCCGTCACCGCAGCACCCGCCGGGGCGGCCGTGGGCCAAGCCCTGGCCCTGCAATGGCCGGTACGGGGCGATATCCTGCGTCGTTTTGGCCCGGTCGGCATGGGCGAGCGGAACAATGGCGTCAATATCGGCGCGGCCGCCGGGACCGAGGTCAAGGCGGCGGCCGACGGGCGCGTGGCCTATGTCGGCGATGATCTGGTGGGGCAGGGGCTGACGGTCCTCATCGTCCACCGCGACGGCTGGCGCACGGTCTACGGCCATCTGGGTTCGGCCACGGTGCGTGACGGCGCCGAGGTCCGCGCCGGCCAGGCCATAGGCACGGTCGGTCTGACGGCCGGGGATGGCCGCCCCTCGATCCACTTCGAGACGCGCCAGATGCGCGGCGACGATCCGGTCGCGGTAGACCCTCTCAGCGTCCTGCCGCGCTGACCTGCGGCCGTCCGGCGTGTCCGGGCGGCATCGCCTGTGAGCAAGAGACGTCAGGCCGCGTTGCAAATCGGCACGGCGCGCCCTAGGTTCCGCGCCTCAATTTAATGGGGCCCCCGTTTTCGAGGTCGGCCCGGTTCGGGGAGTTTCCATGCCTACTGGTTCCGAAGGCGGCCTGATGGCCATCGTGGTGCAGATCGCGCCGATCGTCGCGATCTTCATCCTGTTCTACTTCCTGATGATCCGTCCGCAGCAAAAGCGGATGAAGGCGCATCAGGCCCTGATTTCCAGCGTCAAGCGCGGCGACGAAGTCGTCCTGTCGAACGGCATGGTCGGCAAGGTGACCCGCGTGGAAGACGCCGAGGCCATGGTCGAGATTTCGCAGGGCGTGAACGTCCGCGTGGTCAAGTCGATGATCGCCGAAGTGCGCAACCGCACCGCCATCGCCGCCAACGACAAGGGCTGAGCGGCTCGCGCCGCTGAAGCCCGCCCGAAAAGAGCTCTGACATGGTTCAGCTTTCACGCTGGAAAATCGTTCTGGTCGTGCTGTCGCTCGTTATCGGGTTGCTGCTGGCCTTCCCGAGCATGCTTAGCCATGCCCAGCGCGACGCGCTGCCCGCCTGGCTGCCCAAGAACGGCCTGAATCTGGGCCTGGACCTGCAAGGGGGGTCATACCTTCTGCTCGAGGTCGATGTGCCGGAGATGCGCAACAAGCGCGTCACCAATCTGATGGAAGACGTGCGGGTCGCCCTGCGCGAACAGCAGATCAACATCGGCGCCATGCAGCGTGAAGCGGGCGGCGTCGTCGTCACCATTGCTGATCCGGGTCAGTTTGACGTGGCCCTGACCGAGCTGCGCACCCTGGCGCAGACCGGGGCTGCTGCGACGGGCCAGCCCGACCGCACGGCCACGCGCCTGAGCGGCAACCGCATTCGCTTCGCCTTTACCGACGCCACCTTGAACGCCATGGGCGCAACGGCCGTGGATCAGTCCATCGAGGTCGTGCGTCGTCGTCTGGATAGCTCGGGCACCAAGGAAATCGCCATCACCCGTCAGGGCGCGGACCGCATCGTGGTTCAGGCCCCGGGGCAAAGCGATCCGGCGGAACTGGAACGCCTGGTGGGTCGCACGGCCCAGTTGACCTTCCAGATGGTCGACACCTCAAGCACGGGCTTGCAGGACGCGATGGCGGGTCGCGTGCCGCCCGACGCCGAACTGCTGACGGACGATCAGAACACGCCCTATCTGGTGAAGAAACGAATCCTGGTTTCGGGTGAAAATCTGACCCGCGCCGGTGTCGGTTCGGACCAGAACGGCCGCCCCGCCATCGATTTCCGCTTCGACGGTCAGGGCGCGCGTCGCTTTGGTGAAGCTACCGCCCAGAATATCGGCAAGCCCTTCGCCATCATCCTGGACGGCAAGGTGATTTCGGCCCCGACAATCCAGGGCGCGATCACCGGCGGCACGGGCCAGATCACCGGCAGCTTCTCCATTCAGTCGGCGGCCGAGCTGGTCAACCTGCTGAACGGCGGCGCCTTGCCGGCGCCCCTGAAGGTCGAGGAACGCCGCGTCGTCACTGCTGAACTGGGCGCTGACGCGGTTCAGGCGGGCATGGTCTCGACCATTATCGGCTTCCTGCTCATCTGCGTCTTCATGATCGGCGCCTACGGCCTGCTCTTCGGCGGGGTGTCGGTGCTGGGTCTGATCCTGAACGGCATTCTGATCATCGCCGCCATGTCGCTGTTCGGCGCGACCCTGACCCTGCCCGGCATCGCCGGCCTGGTGCTGACATTCGCCGTCGCGGTCGACGCCAATGTGCTGATCTATGAGCGGATGCGTGATGAAGCGCGGGCCGGTCGGTCGGCGATCGCCTCGATGGACGCCGGCTTCAACAAGGCGATGGGCACGATCGTCGACGCCAACCTGACCACCCTGGTCGCGGCCCTGATCATGTTCATGTTCGGCGCGGGACCTGTGCGAGGATTCGCCTGGACGCTGACCATCGGCGTGTTCACCTCCATGTTCTCCTCGGTGATGGTCGCCCAGGTGCTGCTCGGGTATTGGCTCAAGGTCGCCAAGCCCAAAAAACTGCCGATCGCGGAGTGATGGCGATGCGTGGATGGCCCCTCATCAAACTGCTTCCGCAGAAGACGAACTTCCAGTTCGTCAAGTATGCGCCCGCCGCCGGCGTGATCTCGCTGATCCTGTGCGTGGCGTCGATCGTCGGCTGCTTCTATCCCGGCCTCAACATGGGCATCGACTTCCGGGGCGGCGCCTCGATGGAGGTGTCCAAACCGGCCGGTCAGGTTCTGGAACTGGATCAGGTCCGCAGCGCCGTCAGTGATCTGGGTCTGGGCGATGTCCAGGTTCAGGGCATCGATAGCGACAGCAGCGCCATTGTCCGCTTCCAGATCCCGGAAGGCGAGGCCCAGGGCGCAATCGTCCAGAAGGTCGAACAGGCCATCGATCAGGCCGTGGGCGAGGTCCGGTATTCCGGCGTCAGCGTGGTGGGCTCCAAGGTGTCGGGAGAGCTGTTCGTCAACGGTCTGCTGGCGCTGGCGGCGGCGATCGCCCTGATGTTCGTCTATATCTGGTTCCGGTTCGAGCCGCAGTTCGGCTTCGGCGCCGTGGCGGGCCTGGTGCACGATCTGATCCTGACCTTTGGTCTGATCGCCCTGTTCCGGTTCGAGTTCAGCCTGAACACCGTGGCGGCCATCCTGACCGTTATCGGCTACTCGATGAACGATACGGTCGTGGTCTTCGATCGCCTCCGCGAGAACCTGCGCAAGTATAAGACCATGCCCTTGCGCGACGTGATCGATCTGTCGCTGAACGAAACCCTGTCGCGGACCATCATCACCGGCGTTACCGCCGTGGGCGTGTTGGCGGTTCTGGCCCTCTATGGCGGCGAGGCCCTGTTCGGCTTCTCCATCGTGCTGATGGTCGGCATCGTGATCGGCACCTATTCGTCGATCTATGTCGGGGCGCCGATCATCCTGCTTTGGGGCGTCAAGCGCGGCGGCTCCATCGACGAGGACGCCAAGCCGATCAAGCTCGGCATGGCCAGCCGCCCGTAAGGCTTGGTTCTACCAGAAGAATGCTCCTCCTTCCCCTGAGCGGGGAGGGGGGAGTAAGGTCACGCTTCCTGATTCCGACCCCGGGGAGGGGCGCATGGCCAGACTGCTTTCCAACTTCAGAACGACCTTCCTGCTCAGCATCCTGCTGGCGGGCGTCATGATCTTCGCCTTCGGCCGCATCGCGCCGGGCGGTTTCGATCTCGGCTTCGCTCAAGCGGTCCTGCGCTGGGTTCACGTCGTTGCGGGCATCCTATGGATCGGCCTGCTCTACTATTTCAACTTCGTGCAGATCCGGGTCATGCCCTCGATCCCGGCCGAGCTGAAGCCCGCCGTCAGCAAGCATATCGCGCCGGAAGCCCTGTTCTGGTTCCGCTGGTCGGCGCTGGTGACGGTCTTGGCCGGTCTGGCCGTGATGTTCACGCGTGGTCATGCCTATGCGATGGAAGTGCTCAGCTTCGGCCTGGCCGGCGGGCTGAACGCGGGCGACCAGCAGTTCACCCTGATGGGGATCGGCGTCTGGCTGGCCATCGTCATGTTCCTGAACGTCTGGGGCCTGATCTGGCCGAACCAGAAGCGGGCCCTGGGCATCGTCGTCGTGGATGATGACAAGAAGGCCAAGGCCGCGCGCGTCGCCATGCTGGGTAGCCGCACCAACCTGCTGCTGTCGCTGCCGATGCTGACCGCAATGGCCATGTATCAGACCCTGTTCGGCTGAGGCTTGCGCCATTCCGTGCAATGGCCGATGGCCTTGCGGAATGACTGTTGATCTTGATGCCCAGGTCCGCGCCGCCGACCCCGACCGCTGGCTGTCCAGCCGTTTTGTGGCCGACGAACAGGCGCGCGCGGACCTGATCGCCCTCTACGCCCTTGAGGCGGAGTTGCTGGCCATTCCCACTCGCGTCACCCAGCCCATGCTGGCCGAGATGCGCTACACGTGGTGGGCGGAGCAGATGGACGGAGTCTTCGCCAACACCCCGCGCGTCGGCCATCCGGTGCTGGAGGCCCTGACCGCCGCTGTTGCTCGTCATGGGCTGGACCGCGCCCCCTTCGACGCCCTGATCGAGGCTCACATCGGCAGAGTGCATGGGGAGGCGCACGATCTGGACGCCTTCTATGTCGCTCCCATGCAGGTTGCGGCGCGGATTCTGGCGGGTGTGGGGCATGACGCCGATGTCGCCGGAGCCGGGAGGCTCTGGGCGCTGTCGCAGACCGGTCGAACCGACGAGGCGAGGGCGCTACGGCCCGTCGCCAATACGGGGCTCGCGAAACTGCCGGCCGTCGCCTTCCCGGCGGTGGCCCACGCGGCGCTGGCGGGCTTCGACCACCCGGAGCCGGTCAAGCGCCTTCGCCTGTTCTGGGCGGTGCTGCGCGGCCGCGTCTAGTCGCAGAGGCCGCCGATCAAGCGGGCCAGCAGGGCGTTCAGGGTCTTCTGTTCGTCAAGCGAGAGCGGCGCCAGGATGTCTCGCGCCGTTTCTTCGTGGTGGGGCATGATGGATTCGATCAGGTCGAAGCCCTTGTCCGTCAGGCGGACCAGGGTGGCGCGGCGGTCGGTCGGGTGGGGGCGGCGCTCGACCAGACCGGCCTTCTCCAGCCGGTCGATGCGGGCGGTCATGCCGCCAGACGACATCATCGCCGCCTCGAACAGGGCGGTCGGCGTCAGGCCTTCGGGCACGCCCGAGCGGCGCAGGGTCGCCAGAGCATCGAACTCGCCGTGCTGCAGGCCATTGCGGGCGAACAGGGGCGTCTGACGCTCCCGGACCACCAGCTGCGAAGCTTCGTTCAGGCGGCCCAGCACCTCCATCGGCAGCATGTCGAGTTCGGGACGTTGGACGGCCCATTGGGCGGCGGCGCGTGCGGCTCTGTCGGGCATGTGTTATCTTGACATCGAGATACTTGGGGTCGAGAGAGTAGCGCGATTTTCGAGTGGAGTCCCCTGTCATGACCGTACGCTCCGAAGCTGAACCGGGACGCGGCGCGGCCTTGCTGCTGTTGGCGGCCATCTTCGCCCTGGCGCTGAACCTGCGCCCGGCGATGGCGACGGTGGGGCCTCTGCTGGATCTGATTGAGGGCGCGACGGGAATGGATTCCACCGCCGCCAGCCTGCTGACGACCTTGCCCGTGCTGATGATCGGTCTCGGCGCCCTGTCTATCCGGCCCTTGCGTCGTCGGCTGGGCGAGCGGCGCGGCATCCTGCTGGGCGCGTTGCTGATCGGCGGCGCTTGCCTGATCCGGGCGATACTGAGGGACACGGCGGGGCTGATCGCCAGTGCGGCGGTCGTCGGCGTCGGTGTCGCCCTGATTCAGGCCCTGGCGCCGGTCGTGATCAAGCGCGCCTTCCCGACGCGGTTCGGCACGGTGATGGCCCTCTACACCACGGGCATCATGGGCGGGGCGGCCATCGCGGCCGCCACGGCGGCGGGCCTGGCCGAGGCGGTGGGCTGGGCCTGGACCCTGGCGCTGTGGAGCGTGCCGGCCTTTGCCGCGGCGGTCGTCTGGCTGCTGGCCGCACGCGATCCGGCGGCGGAGGAGTCTGACCGAAACGCCGTGATTGAGGTGGTCCATCCCGAGATTCCCTTCTGGCGTCAGGGGCGGGCGTGGAGCCTGATCGTCATCATGGGGCTGGGCACCTCGGCCTATACGCTGGTCCTGGCCTGGCTGCCGCCCTTCTACGTCGATCTGGGCCAGGCGAGGGCGACGGCCGGCTATCTGCTCAGCGGCATGACCGGGGCCGAGGTCATGGCGGGCGTTCTGGTGTCGCTGCTGATCGGGCGCTTCCCCGACCGGCGCGGGCCGATCCTGACGGCGCTGGTTCTGGCCTTGATCGGTCTGGCGGGGTTGGTGTTCACCCCGGTGTCCATGGCCGTGCCGGTCGTGCTGGTCCTGGGCTTGGGCATCGGCGCGGTCTTCCCCCTGACCCTGATCCTGGCCATGGATCAGATCGACGACCCGGCGCGCTCCGGCGACCTGCTCGCCTTCGTCCAGGGCGGCGGCTACATCATCGCCAGCCTCTCGCCGCTGGCTGCCGGTCTGCTGCGCGACCACATGGCCGACCTGACGGGAGCCTGGGTGCTGATGGGCGTCGGCGTCGTGGTTCTGGGCGGGATGACACTGGCGTTCCGGCCGGGCCTGCCCAAGCTGCGCTGAGACGACCAAGCCCCATTAATTAACCCGCGTCGCGCCAGGCTTTCAGCGCGGCCATGGCGCGGATGCTTTGCAGGCGCTTCTTGGCGCGGCCGCGTTCCTTGGGATGGATGCGCTTGCCCTCGTCGTCGACCTTTGGGGCCTCCAACGGCGGCAACAGGCCGTAGTTGATGTTCATCGGCTGGAACTTGGAGCCGGCCATGTGGCCGCCGGTGATGTGCTCGACCAGGGCGCCCATGGCCGTTTCCGGCGGCGGGGCCGACAGGTCGCGGCCCAGGGCCTGAGCGGCCGCCAGACGGCCAGTCAGCAGGCCCATGGCGGCGCTTTCGACATAGCCCTCGACCCCCGTGACCTGACCGGCGAAGCGCAGGCGCGGCATGGATTTCATGCGCAGTTGCTTGTCCAGCAGTTGCGGGCTGTTGAGGTAGGTGTTGCGGTGCAGGCCGCCCAGGCGCGCGAACTGGGCGTTCTGCAAGCCAGGGATCATGCGGAAGGTCTCGGCCTGCGCCCCGTGTTTCAGCTTGGTCTGGAAGCCGACCATGTTGAACAGGGTGCCCAGCGCATTGTCCTGACGCAGTTGGACGATAGCGTAGGACTTGACCTTCGGGTCGCGCGGGTTGGTCAGGCCGACGGGCTTCATCGGGCCATGACGCAGGGTCTCGCGGCCGCGTTCGGCCATGACCTCGATCGGCAGGCAGCCGTCGAAATAGGGGACATTCTCCCACTCCTTGAACTCGGCCTTGGGACCGTCCAGCAGGGCGTCGATGAAGGCCTCGTACTGCGCCTTGTCCATCGGGCAGTTGACGTAGGCGGCGGCGTCGCCGCCCGGGCCTTCCTTGTCATAGCGCGACTGACGCCAGGCGATGTCGAAGTCGATCGAGTCAGCGTGGATGATGGGGGCGATGGCGTCGAAGAAGCTGAGGCTTTCCTCGCCGGTCAGCTTCAGGATGGCGTCGGCCAGGGCCGGCGAGGTCAGCGGCCCCGTGGCGACGATGACGTTGTCCCACTCCTCGGGCGGCAGGCCATTGATTTCCTCGCGCACGATGGTGACCAGAGGGTGGGCTTCCAGCCGCGCCGTCACGGATTGCGAGAAGCCGTCGCGATCGACGGCCAAGGCGCCGCCCGCCGGGACCTGATGGTCGCCCGCCGCCGCCATGATGATCGAACCCAGCTCGCGCATTTCCTGATGCAGCAGGCCGACGGCGTTGAACTCCCAGTCGTCCGAGCGGAAGGAGTTGGAGCAGACCAGTTCGGCCAGGCCGTCGGTATGGTGTGCGTCGGTCTTCACGCCCGGCACGCCGCGCATTTCGCGCAGGATGACGGGCACGCCGGCCTGGGCGATCTGCCAGGCCGCTTCCGAACCGGCGAGGCCGCCGCCGATGACGTGAATGGGTTGGGTGGAGGACGCTGCGTTCGACATGGCGGCCTTCTAGCCGCCCAGAACGCTTACGTCAGCCTGTCATTACGGTGGGGTGGCGAAGCGGCCGTTGTCTGGCGTATGACGAGGGTCGAGAGGGGCTCATCATGACTGCGGCGTTTTCCATAAGCGAGGCTTTGGCTTCCGGTTTCCGCCTGACCCGGCGCAGACCCCTCCATATTTGGCTGTGGGGCGTCGTATCTGTCGCGCCCTCACTGCTGGTCGGGGCCCTGATGCTGCATCTGTTCGGGGCCGTGGCCTTGATGGACATGGCGGCGAGCGAGCCCTCCGCCGCCTTTGTGAGGCAGATGATGCAGTTTCAGGCCTTGTCGGGGCTGGCGAACATTCTGCAGATGCTGATCTGGGTGGCGGTGACCGCTGCTATTTTCCGCGCGGTGCTGTTTCCCGAGCAACCGGTGCGTTTCGGCGGGCTCAGGGTCGGCATGGATGAGGTGCGCGTTGCGGTTGTGGCCTTGGCCGTGATCGTCGCCTTCTATGTCGCGGCCATCGTGATCGGCCTCGTCGCCTTCGCCATCGGCGCGGGCCTTTGGTTTGTGTCGGAGATGGCTGCGGTGGCGCTGGGTCTGCTGACGGCGCTTGCAGCGGGCGTTGCTGTCTGGATTGTGTTGCTGCGGGCCTGCCTGATCATGCCGGCGAGCATAGCGCTGGGCGACTTCGCCTTCGTGCCGGGCTGGAAATTGACGAAGGGGCAGGTGCTGCGACTGCTGGGGCTGAGCCTGGCGATTGTCGCGATCATTTTGGCGATCGAGTTGATCCTATTGGGTCTGATCGCTGTGATTCTGTTTCTGGGGGCAGGCATCAATATCTTCAGTCTGGCGGCCCTGATGGATCAAGGCGCGCCGCCGACAGTGGATTGGGGCGTGCTGATCCCATGGGCCCTGGCGGCTTTCGTGCCCCTGTCATGGCTGCAGGGATTTCTGACTACGGTGATGATGGCTCCCTATGCCGAGGCCTGTCGTTCTCTGTTGGCGCAAGCGCCGCAGGACGAACCGCGTCCGGTTGCGCTAGGCTGATCGGGAATCGAGGACGACTGTATGACTTTTTCCGCCACTGACTGCGCCTTTGAAGGGTTCCGCCTGACGCGCCGCGCGCCGGTCGCCGTGCTGTTGTGGGCGGCGGCCTACGCTGTCTTCTTCGGTCTCCTGTTCCTGGTCGCCGGGCCTCAAGTCGTGACCATACTGTCCCTGATTACCCAGATGGAGGGGCAGGCCGAGCCGCCTATGGAGGCGATCCAGCCCCTGATGCAGGCCTATGGCGTCATTATCGCCTGGGCGGCGCCGCTGGGCCTGTTGTTCAGCGCGGTGATCAGCACCGCCATCGCTCGCGCCGTCATTCGGCCTGGGGAGCGCAGGTTCGGCTACATGCGCTTGGGCAAGGATGAACTGCGGGTGCTTGGCGCCAGCCTGATCGTATCGCTGATCATGTTCGCCGTTGCGGCTGTCGGCTTTACGATTATCAGCCTGGCGGCGGCGGCCGCCATGGCTCTACCGGCGCTTTGGCTCGCTGTGGTTCTGCTCGCGCTGGCGATGGTCGCGCTGATCATCTGGCTTTCGGTACGGCTAAGCCTGGTGGCGCCGAGCACGGTCGCCGAGGGCCGAATCTCTGTGAAGCAAGCCTTCGCCATGACGGGCAACAAGGTGTTCTGGCCACTGCTGGGCATGGCGATCATCGCCTGGATCATGGCCATGCTGGTAGGTCTGCTGGGCTCGGCCGTGGCGGCGCCGCTCAGCCTGATGGTCGGCGGGGCGGAGCGCATGATCGGCATGGAGGGCGCGAGCGTTCCCCGTCTGCTCGGCGCGCTGGCGCCGATGCTGGCCGTGTCGCTGGTGGTCAACGCCATCATGACGGCGGCGCAGGTGGTCATCATGTATGCGCCGCTCTCAGCCGCATATCTGCAGATCAAGGGCGCGCCGCGCGCCTGATCGCGCAGCGCCTGACCGATCCGGTCAGGCGCTTTTGCGGGCGCGAGGCTTCTTTTCGGCCTTCTGCACTTCGGGCAGGGCGGCCACGCGCGCCTTGCGGCGCTCCTCATGGCGATCCAGCACTTCCTTGAGGTACTTGCCGGTCCAACTAGCGGCGTTGTCAGCCACCTGTTCGGGCGTGCCGACAGCCACGATTTCGCCGCCGCCGTCGCCGCCCTCGGGACCGAAGTCCAGCAGGTAGTCGGCGACCTTGATGACATCCAGGTTGTGCTCGATGACGACGATGGTGTTGCCGGCCTCGACCAGTTCCTGAAGCACCTCCAGAAGCTTGCGCGTGTCCTCGAAATGCAGGCCGGTTGTCGGCTCGTCGAGGATGTAGAGGGTCTTGCCCGTGGCCCGCTTGGCCAGTTCCTTGGACAGCTTGACCCGCTGCGCCTCGCCGCCAGATAGGGTGGTGGCCGACTGGCCAACCTTGACGTATCCAAGGCCGACGCGGGCCAGGGTCAGCATCTTGTCGCGGATCGGCGGCACGGCCTTGAAGAAGCTGGCCGCCTCCTCAACCGTCATGTCCAGAACGTCGGATATGCTCTTGCCCTTGAAGACAATTTCCAGGGTTTCGCGGTTGTAGCGTTTACCCTTGCAGACGTCGCAGGTGACATAGACGTCGGGCAGGAAGTGCATCTCGATCTTGATGACGCCGTCGCCCTGACAGGCCTCGCAGCGACCGCCCTTGACGTTGAAGCTGAAGCGGCCGGGACCGTAGCCGCGCGCCTTGGACTCCGGCAGCCCCGCATACCAGTCGCGGATCGGGCCAAAGGCGCCGGTGTAGGTCGCCGGGTTCGAACGCGGGGTGCGGCCGATGGGCGACTGGTCGATGTCGATGACCTTGTCGAACAGTTCCAGCCCTTCGATGCGGTCGAAGTTGGCGGGGGCGTCCGAGGCGTTGTGCAGGCGGCGCGCTGCGGCCTTGTACAGGGTCTCGATGGTAAAGGTGGACTTGCCGCCGCCGGACACGCCGGTGACGCAGGTGAACAGGCCGACGGGGATTTCGCCGGTCACGTTCTTCAGGTTGTTGCCGGTGGCGCCGCTGATCTTCAGCATCCGCTTGCGGTCGACCGGACGGCGGCCCTCCGGCGGCAGTTCGATCTCGCGGGTCCCGGTCAGGTACTGGCCGGTCAGCGAGGCGGGGTTGGCCATCACCTCGGCGGGGGTGCCCTGGGCGCAGATTTCGCCGCCGTGGACGCCGGCGGCCGGGCCCATGTCGATGACATAGTCGGCGGTCATGATCGCCTCCTCGTCATGCTCGACCACCAGGACCGAGTTGCCCAGGTCGCGCAGGCCTCTGAGGCTTTCCAGCAGGCGGGTGTTGTCGCGCTGGTGCAGGCCGATCGACGGCTCGTCCAGCACATAGAGGACGCCGGTCAGGCCCGAGCCGATCTGCGAGGCCAGGCGGATGCGCTGGCTCTCGCCGCCCGACAGGGTGCCGGAGCTGCGCGACAGACTGAGGTAGTCCAGGCCGACGTTGTTGAGGAAGCGCAGCCGGTCGGTGATCTCCTTGAGGATGCGGCGGCCGATCTCGACCTGCTTGTCGGTCAGGTTCTCTTCGAGAGTGGAGAACCAGAGGTAGGCTTTTGAAATTGAAAGCCAGCTGATGTCGGCGATGTCCGATCCGCCGACCTTGACCGCCAGGGCTTCGGGCTTCAGGCGCTTGCCGCCGCACACTTCGCACGGCGTCTCGGATTGATAGCGGCCCAGTTCCTCGCGGACCCAGGCGCTGTCGGTCTCGCGCCAGCGACGTTCCAGGTTGGGCAGGACGCCTTCGAAGGCCTTGGCGACTTCGTATTTGCGGGCGTTGTCATCATAGACGAACTTGATCTTTTCGCCGCCCGAGCCTTGCAGGATGACCTTCTGAGCCTGTTCCGGCAGGTCGCGCCAGGCCTTGTCCATCGAGAAGCCGTAGTGCTGGGCCAGCGACTGCAGGGTCTGAGTGTAGAGCGGCGAGGGGCCGCGCGCCCAGGGGGCTACCGCGCCCTTGTGCAGGGTCTTGTCCCGGTCGGGGATCACCAGATCGGCATCGAAGGCAAGCTTGACCCCCAGGCCGTCGCAGGTCGGGCAGGCGCCGAACGGGTTGTTGA
Organism: Brevundimonas sp. NPDC058933; assembly: GCF_049315965.1. Classification (NCBI taxonomy): domain Bacteria; kingdom Pseudomonadati; phylum Pseudomonadota; class Alphaproteobacteria; order Caulobacterales; family Caulobacteraceae; genus Brevundimonas; species Brevundimonas sp. NPDC058933. The sequence continues at coordinate 751,961 of NZ_JBMOSL010000001.1, read as the reverse complement.
ACGAGAACAGCCGCGGCTCGATCTCGCTGATGGTGAAGCCCGAGACCGGACAGGCGAACTTCTCGGAAAAGACGATCCTGCGCGGCTCTTCGCCCTCAGGCTCATTGGCCCATTCGGCCGTCGCGATGCCGTCGGCCAGGTTCAGCGCGGTCTGGATGCTGTCAGCGTAACGCGATTCGAGACCTTCTTTGGTAACAATGCGGTCCACGACAATGTCGATGTCATGCTTGAACTTCTTGTCGAGCGCCGGGGCGTCCTCAATGGCGTAGAATTCGCCGTCGATCTTCAGCCGCTGGAAGCCGTTGCGCTGCCACTCGGCCATCTCCTTCTTGTATTCGCCCTTACGGCCGCGAACGACGGGGGCCAGCAGCAGGATGCGCTCGCCGTCGGGCAGGGCGTTCAGCTTGTCTACCATCTGGCTGACGGTCTGGCTCTCGATCGGCAGGCCGGTGGCGGGCGAATAGGGGACGCCTACCCGCGCCCAGAGCAGACGCATGTAGTCGTGGATTTCCGTGACCGTGCCGACGGTCGAGCGCGGGTTCTTGGACGTCGTCTTTTGCTCGATGGAGATGGCCGGGGACAGGCCCTCGATCAGGTCCACGTCCGGCTTGCCCATCAACTCCAGGAACTGGCGCGCATAGGCGCTCAGCGATTCCACATAGCGGCGCTGGCCTTCGGCATAGATGGTGTCGAACGCCAGCGAGGACTTGCCCGAGCCTGACAGCCCGGTCATCACGACCAGCTTCTCACGCGGGATATCGACGTCCACGCCCTTGAGGTTGTGCTCGCGGGCGCCGCGAACGCGGATGAAGTTGTGCTTTTCGGTCATGGAATCCGGGAACGCGGGAGACCCCGAAACGGTCCGGGGCGACGACGCTATATGGGGATCAATTCGCGCTTTTCAGCAAGAACAATGTGAGAACTTCCGTTCAGTTGTCGGGCGCCCAGGCGGGTTCAGGGCGGCGGTAGCGCTGGCCCGGGCCGACCAGGACGTTGTTGGCGTTTGCGACGCCGAGCTCGAGGCTTTCGGCGATGCGGCGGGCGCGGGTGACGAAATGTTCGGCGGCGACGGGCGGGCAGAGGTCGCGGGCGGTCGTCTCGAAGATCTGCAGCCAGCGGTCGAAGTGACGGGCGTCGATGGGCAGGGGCAGGTGTTTGGGCATGGGCCGGCCCTGATAGACCCCGGTGGACAGGGCGACCGAGGACCAGAAGAGCTTCATCTGTTCCAGGTGCGGACCCCATTCCGAGATGCGCTCGGCGAAGATAGGTCCGATCAGCGCGTCGTCGCGGACGCGGGCGTAGAATCCCTCGACCAGGGCGTCGATCATAGCCTCGTCGATGCCGGTCTCGGCGCGGATGCGAGCGACCGCTTCGGCGCGGCGGGCGGCGGCCTCGGCGCGGTCGGGGAAGGGCTTGTCGATGCGGAAGGCGACGGTTCGGTCAGACGCGGTCATGGCTGGAACATAGGCGCGCCGCGTTGCGTTGCAAAAGCGGAACGGGAGAATTGGGGTTGCGCTGCGAAAGATCAGCACCCATCCTTTCATCTAGCCAACGTATTTGACGAGGAGGCACGACGATCATGATCAGCGCTTTGGAAATCGGTATCGCCCTTTCCGCTCCGCTGCTGGTGCTCGCCCTTGTCCTCGCCCAACCCAAGCCACAACCCGTCCGCATCCGCGTTCGTGACGCTCAACAGCGTCGCGGCCCGCACGCCTGACGGACATTCCCTATTCGATAATCTGAGCCTCGCCTTCGGGCGCGAGCGCACGGCCGTCGTGGGCCGCAACGGCGTGGGTAAGACCACGCTGCTGCGCCTTGTCGCCGGTCTGGCCGAGCCCGCGGAGGGAACGGTGGCGCGCGCCGGGACGGCCGGCTGGCTGGCGCAGACCTATGAGCCCGCGCCGGGCGAGACCGTGGCCGACACCTTGGGCGCGGCGGAACCACTGGCCCTGCTGGCGCGGGTGCTGGCGGGCGAAGGCTCGGTCGAGGACATGGCCGAGGCGGACTGGACGCTGGAGGCGCGGCTGGATGAGGCTCTGGCCCCGGTCGGGCTGACGGGGCTGGCGCTGGATCGGCCCACGAGCAACCTGAGCGGGGGCGAGCAGACGCGGTTGCGGCTGGCGGGCCTGATGCTGGCGGCGCCCGACCTGATCGTGCTGGACGAGCCGACCAACCATCTGGACGCCGAGGCGCGGGCCCGGGTGGCCGAGGTCGTGGGGCGCTGGCCGGGCGGGGTGCTGACGGTCAGCCACGACCGGGGCCTGCTGCGGCGGATGGACCGGATCGTGGATCTGTCGAGCCTGGGCGCGCGCGTCTATGGCGGCGGCTGGGACCTCTATGTCGAGCGGCGCGACGCCGAGCGTGCGGCGGCGGAGCGCGATCTGGAGACGGCCGAGCGCGAGGTCGGTCGCGCCGCGCGCGAGGCGCAGACGGCTCTGGAGAAGAGGGCCAAGCGCGACAAGGCGGGACGGGCGCATCGGGCGGGAACCTCCGATCCCAAGATCCTGCTGGACGCCAAGGCGCAGCGGGCCGAGGAATCCGGGGCGCGGGAAGGTCGGCTGGCCGAACGCCGCCGCGCCGAGGTCGAGGCGCAACTGATTGAGGCGCGCGAGCGGGTCGAGCGGGCCCGGCTGCTGTCCGTGCCCATGCCTCCGACAGGTCTGGCGGCGGGCAGGGCCGTGCTGGCGCTGGACGGGGTGGAGTGGCGCAGTCCTGAGGGGCGGCTGATCGTCGGGCCGGTTTCGCTGCGGCTGACGGGGCCGGAGCGGGTGGCGATCACGGGGTCTAACGGTGCGGGCAAGACGACGCTGCTGAAGCTGATCTCGGGCGAACTGGAGCCCACGGCCGGGCGGATCGAACGCCCCGCGGCTGCAGCCTTGCTGGATCAGACCGCGGCGATCCTGAAGCCGGAGGAGACCCTGATCGCGGCCTGGCGGCGGCTGAACCCGGAGGGGACGCCGAACGAGGCCCATGCGGCGCTGGCGCGGTTCCTGTTCCGCAACACGGCGGCGCACCGGACGGTGGGGACGCTGTCAGGCGGCGAGCGGCTGAGGGCGGCGCTGGCCTGCGTCATGACGGGGGCGAAGCCGCCGCAGCTGCTGATCCTGGACGAGCCGACCAACCATCTGGATCTGGATTCGATTGCGGCCATAGAGGCGGCCTTGGCGACCTATGACGGGGCGCTGGTGATCGTGACCCATGATCGGGACTTCATGGACAATGTAGGGGTGGATCGGGAGGTTCGGCTGACGCGGCCGGATTCGTGCACTGCATTCAGGCTGTGACCCAGGCGGCGGACGAGGGTCTCGCAATCCCCGAAAATCATTGGGAGAGCCGCGTCGAATTAGGCAGGATGTCAGCCCCAGGCGTCGACCACGCCCTGGCGACGGGCGCGCTGGGCCACCGGAGCGATGGTGACGGGTTCAGCCTCGGCGCGGCCGAACAGCCAACCCTGGCCATAGCCGACACCCAGCGCCTGAACAGCCTGCGCCGCGTCTTCGGTTTCGATCATTTCGGCGATGGTGGTCATTTCCAGCGAGCCGCAAAGCTCGACCAGGTGCCCGATCATCGTGCGGGTGCGGGCATCGCCCTCGACGCCGCGAACAAGGGCGCCGTCGATCTTGACCGTGTCGACGGAAAGGCCCCGCAGATAGTCGAAGGCGGCGGATCCGGCCCCGAAGTCGTCGATGCAGACCTTGATCCCGGCGTCGCGCAGGGCGCCGATGCGGCGGTTGGCGGCGGCGATGTCGGCGAGGGCGGCGGTCTCGGTGATTTCGACGATGAGGCGGCGGCGGTTTTCCGGCTCTGTCGCCGTCATGCGCAGGAGGGCGGCGACGTAGGCGTCGTTCGCCAGTGAAGCGCCGGAGACGTTGATGGCGATCTTCAGCAGTCCGGAGCCCGGCTGCCGCAGCCGATGGACTATTTTTTCGGCCACGGCCAGGTCGAAGCTTTCGATCAGAGCCAGTTCCTCGGCCATGCGGATGGCAGGCGCCGGGCCACCGGCCTGTCCGAATCGGGCCAAGGCCTCGAAGTGGTGTACGGCGCGCGTCTTCAGATCGACGATGGGCTGATAGAAGAGAGCAAACTCGCGGTCGCGCACGATGCCGCGGAAACGATCGGCGTCCTTCAGCGTGCGCGACAGCGAGTCGGCGAAGCTGAGTTCGGGCTGAGCATTGTTGTCCTTCAAGCAGCCCTCGATGGCGAAGCGCATGGCGCGTAGGGCGCAGAGGGCGTCGGAACCGACGGCGACCTCGCTTGTGCGCGACGTCAGCGTCAGACCTTCGGCCAGCCCGGCTTCACGGACTTCGGCGTCGAGGTCGCGGCTGTCACCGGCGTCCCGGATCAGGGCGTAGCGGTTTGTGGTCAGTTTTCCGGCGCTGACGCCGTCGTGGGAAGCCAGTTGCAGGCGGGCGCCGATGCGGGCGGCGACCCGCTCGTTGGCGGCGTCATTGGCGGCGCTGAGACCCTGCACCTCGATGAAGGCCATGGCCAGGCGTTGCAAGGCGGCGCCGGTCTTGCCGCTGAGACTGTCGCGAGCAAGCGCGAGGAAACCCTCCGCATCGGAGAGCGCGGAAGCGGCATCCTCATGCAGGAGTTCGAACGCCGAACCGTCGTAGATCAGGGCGCAGGATACGGCAGGCGCAAGCTCCGGCAGGATAAAGGCGCGAAACACAGCGCGCCGAACGCGGCCGTCGCCGCAGTCGGCAAGAATTTCCAGCGGCTCGCTGCGACCGCCGGAACCGAGGGCGGCGAGCGCGTCCAGGACCAGGGGGCGGCTGGACGGGGCCAGCAACTCGATGAGGGGCCGCCCGATCCAATTGGCCGAAGTCTGCCCGGCGACGGGGCCTGCGCCCAAGGCGAAGGTGACCTGAGCCTTGTCGTCCACCTCGATCAGGGCGTCGGCGGCGGCGAAGGCCAGACCAAGGAGGCGGGATTTCAGGCTCATGAAAGCACGATGCAGCCTAGCCCGTTAAGAAAACCCAGCGACCCGGTTCAGGCTTTGCGATTCAGGGCCACGGCGCGGCCATCGCCCTCGGTGGCGCGACCGGAGGCGCCATAGCCGGCGCCCTGGGCGCGAGCGCCAGCGACCTCGGCGGCTATAGTGCGGACCAGGCCCTCGGACACCTGGCGAGCGGCGTCGACAGTCAGGGCGTGCTCGGCGAGGACGGCCTCGAAGACCTCCGTTGCGACGATCAGGGCGTCGCGCTCGGCCTCCGGGATGACGGACAGGAAGGCGGGGGCGGCCTTGGCCTGGGCTGACTCGCGGCGATAGAGGTTGGCCAGCTCCTGGGTCTCGGCCATGCCGTGCGCGACATCCTGGGCGCGATGGGCGCGGAAGGCGTCACGCTCGGCGCCGAGTCGTTCGGTCAGGGCCTGGGTCAGGTTGATCAGCTGACGGGCGCGAAGGGTGGAGGTCTCGATGTCGGGGGTCACGCAGCCTGTTCCTGCATCTTGAGCATTTCAGACATGACGGTGTCGGCCATGCCGATCCCACCGGCCTTGACGGCCTGCTTGGCCATGGCGTCGATCAGGAAGCTGCGCCAGGTGGACTCGCCTTCGCCGCCGCCAAACGGGCCGTCGGTCTGCAATCCTTCGAACATGGGCTTGAGCATCTGCGACAGGAAGCTGGCCTCGAAGGCTTCGGCGGTTTCGCGGATCTTTTCCGGGGACTGGCCGCGTTTGGCCGCGGCGTCCGTGGGAGCAAGGCTGGCGATGGGAAGGGCGTCCATTACATCACCTCGATGTCGGCTTGCAGGGCGCCGGCGGCCTTGATGGCTTGCAGGATGCTGATCATGTCGCGCGGGCTGACGCCGAGGGCGTTGAGGCCGTTGACCAGGGTGGAGAGCGAGGTTCCGCCGTTGACGATCCGCATCTGGCGGCCGGTTTCTTCCTCGATCGAGACATTCGACTGAGGCACCACGACGGTCTGGCCGCCGCGGCTGAAGGGCTCGGGCTGGCTGACCATGGGGTTTTCCTGGACCGAGACGGTCAGGTTGCCCTGGGCGATGGCGACGGTGGAGATGCGGACGGCGTCGCCCATGACGATGACGCCATTGACTTCGTCGATGATGACCTTGGCCGGGGCGTCGACGCGAACGGGCAGGTTCTCGACCTGGCTGACGAAGCCGGCCATGCCCATCGTTTGTGGGGCGCGGATGGCGACGACGGTGCCGTTCTCGGCCATGGCGCTGTTGGGATAGGACTGGTTGATGGCGGCGGCGACGCGCTGGGCCGTGGTGAAGTCGGGGTTGCGCAGGGTCAGGCGCACGATGGGCATGGCCGACAGGTCAAATCCGGTCTCACGCTCGACCACGCCGCCCGAGGCGATGCGGCCGGCGGTCGGCACGCCGCGCGTCACCGAGGAGCCCGAGCCGCCCGAGGCCGAGACGGAGCCGGTCTGAACCGAGCCTTGCGCCACCGCATAGATTTCGCCGTCTGCGCCTTGCAGGGCCGTGACCAGGAGGGTGCCGCCCAGCAGGCTCTTGGCGTCGCCCATGGCCGAGACGGCGACGTCCAGGCGCGAGCCCGGCGTGGCGAAGGGCGGCAGGTCGGCGGTGATCATGACCGCTGCGACGTTCTTGGTGTTCAGGTTGGCGCCGCGGATGTTGACGCCCTGACGCTCCATCATCCCCTCCAGCGACTGGCGAGTGAAGGGCGAGTTGCGCAGGCTGTCGCCCGTGCCGTTCAGGCCGACCACCAGGCCGTAGCCGACCAGCTGGTTGGTGCGAACCCCCTCGATCGAGACGATGTCCTTGATACGCGACTGTGCCTCGACCGCGCTCGGCGTCGCGGCGAGAATCAGCGCGACGGAAGCGGAGGCGAGGAGGGCGGTGAGCAACTTCTGCATACGACAGACGTCCTGTTGAGGCGTTCCCGATTAACCATGCGAAGTTCGTGCCGATAAAATTATTCATCGAATTCAAAGGTGATGGAGGTCGGGCAAGGTCGGTGGCGGCAGATTCTGCCGGGGCGTTAACCAAGCGGTGACGCTCCTGACGCATGGTCCGGTCTGATCGGGAGCATTGATCATGAAGGTCTCCGGCCCCTCGGGCGCTACATCGTCGCAAGGCTCGCGCTCCGCAAAGGCGGCGGGCGGTTTCAGCCTGCCGGCCAGCGGGGCGGCGTCCGGGCCGGTGTCGGCGGCTGCGACGTCGTCCGCATCCAGCGTATCGGGCGTGTCGGCGCTGATGGCCCTCCAAGGCGTGGAGGACGCCACCGAGCGTCGGCGTCGCGCGATTCGTCGCGGCGGCGGGCTGCTGGACCGGCTGGACGAGCTGAAGCTGGCGCTGCTGAACGGCCATGACGGCGCGCCCGCCCTGGAGCGGTTGGCCCGATCGTTGCGCGAGGAGCGGCCCGATGACGCCGATCCGGGTCTGAAAGGCGTGCTGGATCAGATTGACCTACGTGCGGCTGTCGAGATGGCCAAGGCGGAAGCGGCGCGGGCTCGCGCCTAGAAGCTGTGGGAAACGCTGGCGAAATGTCAGGTTTTCAACGGTAAGTGAGGGCAATTTGCCACACTGGCCGCAGGTTAATGCAGCTTAACAAGAACGCGGACTCGTGAACGCCATTGCCGCGACTCTCGACCTTGCCTATACGGCCTTTGCGCCGCAGGGGGGCGCAGATAGATGAGCGTGAGTGCGATGAACGCATTAGCGTCTGTGATCGAGGGGGACTCGGTCTTGTACCGTCCCACCGACGACGAGCCGTTTATGAACGAGCGGCAGTTGGCCTATTTCAAGGCCAAGCTTCTGGCGTGGAAGGATGACATCCTCCGCGAGTCCAAGGGCACTGTCGTTAATCTGAAAGCCGAAACCGAAAACCACCCGGATCTGGTGGACCGGGCCTCGTCGGAATCCGACCGGGCGCTGGAACTCCGGACTCGCGACCGGCAACGCAAGCTGATCTCCAAGATCGAGGATGCGCTGCGTCGGATCGAGGACGGGTCCTACGGCTATTGCGAGGACACCGGCGAACCGATCGGTCTGGGCCGACTGGAAGCGCGACCGACAGCGACCCTGTCGGTCGAGGCCCAGGAGCGGCATGAGCGTCGCGAACGGGTCCATCGCGACGACTGATCTGGACTGATTGGGCGGATCGACTTGACTTGAGCGGACGGCGGCGCGACCAAGCCGCCTTCCTATCGAGGTCGTTGATCCCCCATGTCCGTCAAGGTTCGTTTCGCCCCGTCGCCTACGGGTAAGCTGCACGTCGGCAATGTCCGCACCGCTCTGGTGAACTGGCTGTTCGCCAAGGGGCAGGGCGGTTCGTTCGTGCTGCGCATCGACGACACCGATCTGGCCCGCTCGACGCAGGAGTTCGAGGACGGAATCGAGACGGATCTCACCTGGCTGGGTCTGGTCTGGGACGAGCGCTACAACCAGTCCAAGCGGTTCGACCGCTATGAGGAGGCCGCCGCGCGCCTGAAGGCGTCGGGCCGGCTCTATCCCTGCTATGAAACCTCGGACGAGCTGGATCGCCGCCGCAAGGTGCAGTTGTCGCGCGGCCTGCCGCCGATCTACGACCGGGCCGCGCTGGACCTGAGCGAGGCCGAGAAGGCCGCCTATGAGGCCGAGGGTCGTCGTCCGCACTGGCGCTTCAAGCTGGACGGCAAGCGCGTCGCCTGGGAAGATCTGGCGCGCGGTCACGCCGAGGTGGACACCGCTTCGATGTCGGACCCGGTGCTGATCCGAGAGGACGGCCTGTTCCTCTATACGCTGCCGTCGGTCGTCGACGACATCGACATGGACATCACTCACATCATCCGGGGCGAGGATCACGTCACCAACACCGGAGCGCAGATCGAGATCTTCGAGGCGTTGGACGCCAAGGTTCCCGGCTTCGCTCACATGCCGCTGCTGGTCGGCGCCGACGGCGCGGCCCTGTCCAAGCGTCTGGGCTCACTGTCGATCAGCGACATGCGCGACCAGGGCTATGAGCCCATCGCCATCACCAGCCACCTGGGCAAGATCGGCACCTCGGACAATCTGGAGATCGCCGCCTCGGTCGAGGCTCTGGGGCAGTCCTTCGCCTTCTCCAAGATGGGCCGCTCGCCGGCGCGTTACGACACCGCCGATCTGGACCGCCTGAACGCTCAGGCCCTGCACGCCATGACCTATGCCGAGGCGCAGCCGCGTCTGGCGGCGCTGGGCGTCGATCTGGGCGAGACCTTCTGGGACACGGTGCGGGGCAACCTGAACAAGTTCGCGGACGTGGCCGACATGGCGAAGATCGTCACCGGACCGGTCACGCCGGTGATCGAGGACGCGGCCTTCGCGGCTGCGGCCCTGGAAGTTCTGCCCGACGTCATCGACGCCAACGCATGGTCGGCGTGGACGGCGGCGGTGAAGGAGAAGACCGGCGCCAAGGGCAAGGGCCTGTTCATGCCGCTGCGTCTGGCCCTGACCGGACAGGCGCATGGCCCGGATATGGCGGCCATGGCTCCGCTGATCGGTCGCGAGGCCATCGTGCGTCGTCTGAAGGGCGAGGCGGGCTAAGCCTTAGCCCTCATCGGATACAAGAAAGGCCGCCTTCTCGCGAAGGCGGCCTTTTTCGTTCTCAGCGCAATGGCGGCTGGATCAGCCGGCGTTGCAGGTCGCCAGGGCCTGTGCGTCCAGGGTCTCGCCCTTGTAGCTGAAGGCCGTGACCTGGCCGAGCTTGGCGACCACGCGGCGGCAGGCGCGTGCGGCGGGCTGGCTGGTTCCGCCCGAGGCGGTGCAGGCCGCGCCTTCGCAGCGCCAGGCGGCGCCGTCGACGATGACGCGGCCAGCCGGAGCCTTGGCTGCATCAGCGAGCGTCAGGCTGGTGGCCGGGGCGTCTGCGGCGAAGGCGGGGGCAGCGATGAACAGCGCTGCGGCGACGAGAAGAGCACGCATGGACAGGTCTCCGATAAGGGTAGGGCGCTCGCCCTTGTGGCGCCATAGTCCGTTTTCTTTGGAAACTGTCAATGCGGTTTCGATAACGGAACGACGTTTAGTAACCCACGTTTACTTACCGACGATCATGTTTCAAGTGCGGCGTTTCCTCGGCCATTTTCATGGCGGCGACCGCTTCCTCCACCGTATCGACGCTGACATAGGCGTCGAGGAAGCTGGCTGGCGTCATGCCTTCCTGCACGCTGTGGCGGATCAGGGCGAAGTAGTTTTCCCAGAAGCCGTTCAGGTTCAGGAAGATGACCGGCTTGGCGTGAAGGTCCAGACGCTTCCACGACAGCAGTTCGATGGCTTCTTCCAGGGTGCCGATGCCGCCGGGGGCGACGACAAAGACGTCGGATTGATCGTACATCAGCTGCTTGCGCTCGTGCATCGAGGTGACGACGATCGTCTCCACGTCGTCGAACAGGCGTTCGCGGCTGCGCAGGAAGGCCGGCATGATGCCGACGACCCGGCCGCCCGCCTCGTGCGCCGCCCGCGCAGAGGCGCCCATCAGGCCCACGCCGCCGCCACCATAGACCAGCCGCCAGCCCGCCTCGGCCGTCGCCTTGCCGAAGGCGCTGGCGGCCTCAACATACTGCGGGTCCGCGCCGTCTGACGAGCCGCAGAACAGGCAGACCGAGCGGCCGTCGAAGGAAGCGATGTTGGCAGGCGGCAAAGACATGGGGCCTCGATACAGGAAGGAAGACAGGGCGACGTCGGCCGCGCTATCTGAGAGGACAGGCATATCGCTACGCGGGTCAGGATGAAACGTCGGATTGTCGTCGCCGGGATCGGCGCCGCATTGGTGCTGGGGGGATGTAATGCTCCCGTCGAGCGGTCGAAGGGCGAAGAGGCCCGGCAGGACGGCGGCTGGACCGCTGCGCCGCGCATTCGCGCCGTTGAACGTCAGGGCGCGAATCTGATCGTCCGCGGCAATGCGCCGCCGGGAAGTCGCGTGGTGTTGCGCGGCGATCAGGACCGCGCCTTCGCCGCCGGGACGGATGACGCGGGGCGGTTCGAGCTGCGTGTCGGCGCGCTGCCGTCCGCCATGGTCCTGACCCCGGAAGTTCAGGTCGGGCAGTTTCCCGCGGCAGGGCCCGAGCAACTGATCCTGACGGGGGAGGACGCGCCGCTGGCCGCTCTGGTGACCAACGGCGGCGCGAGTCGCAGACTATCCGCTGGGCCGGCGCTGGACTCGGTCGACGGGGATGGGCAGGGGCTGGTGGTCACGGGCCGGGCGAGGCCGGGCGCGCGCCTGTCGGTGTCGGCCGACGGCGCGGCGGCCGTCGAGGTGGTTCCGGATTCCAGCGGGCGGTGGACGGCGGCGCTTTCACACGTCGGAGATGGGCCCGCGACGGTCGTCGTCGGGGGCGCCGCATTCTCCTATCCAGGGCCGGCCTCAAGCGACGGCGTTGGCCGGATCGAACGCTCGCCGGGCGGGTGGCGTCTGACGCGATTGCTGTCGTCGACCGCGCGGCAGACCAGTTGGTTCCCGGATGCGTGATGTGCCGATTCAGGACAATTCACGTTTGATTAACCAAACCGGTTGATCAACATCCTGTCTTCTTATCTTTCGAGGACACCCACCATCACCGAACGACTTCAGCCCGGCGCGCATGCGTCGGGCTTTTTTCTGGGGGATGCCTTGGCGGTTCTCAAAGACGGTTCGCGATCCACAGGTGGATCGGGTTGGAGTTGTCGGACAGCAGTTTCACCACCATCCCGAGGCAGATGATCACCAGCAAGGGGCGTATGAGCCTGGGTCCGAACCGCATCGCGGCGTGAGAGCCGAGCCAGCCTCCGAAGACCTGACCGGCGGCCATGATCAGGCCTGTCGCCCACAGGACGTGACCGCCCACGGCGAAGACCACCACGGAGACGATATTGCTCGCGAAGTTGAGCGCTTTTGTATGGGCGGTCGCGCGAGTCAGGCCCATGCCGAGCAGGGTGACAAGCGCCAGGGCGAAGAACGAGCCGGTCCCCGGTCCGAAGAAGCCGTCATAGAAACCGATACCGCCGGCGACGGCCCCGAACGCGAACGGCGTCAGACGAGCGCGGACGTCCTCGTCGCTGGCCTTCGGCCCGATCAGGAAATAGATCGCGATCCCGGCGAGGAGCACGGGAAGAAGAACCAGCAGCCAGGCTGTGTCGACAAAGGTTACGGCGACGGCGCCAAAGCCTGCGCCGACCACGGTTGCCATCAGCGGCCACTTCAGGAGCGCGAAATCGATCCGGCCTTTTCGCCAGAAGGTCCAGGTGGCGGCGGCCGTGCCGAAGCTGCCCTGGACCTTGTTGGTTGCGATGGCGGCTACGGGCGGGACGCCGGCGGCCAGAAGTGCGGGAACGGTTATCAGTCCGCCGCCGCCGGCTATCGCGTCGATGAAGCCTGCTGCGACGGCAGCGACGAAGAGGAAGGCCAGGACGTCCGGGGCAAGTTCGAGCATGATGCGCGGTTCAGCTTTTGAGGTTGTCACGGTGCTGGATGAGTCAAGGGAGCAGCGTCGCCGGGCGCCGGTCATCACGCGGGGTGAACTGTTTTTCTATGAAACGCGCATGGAAAAAGATCGCCGAAGCGGTGATCAAGCCTGACGATTTCATGGGCTTAATGCCCCCGAGTGGCTCCGCGGGTAGGATTCGAACCTACGACCAGCCGATTAACAGTCGGCTGCTCTACCACTGAGCTACCGCGGAACATCCCCTCGGGGGAGGCCGCCGTATAGCAGCGCCTTTTTGATTCATGCAACGGATAAAGTGCAGAAAACGCCGAAATTTATTCGGCAGGCTGGGCTAGAAGGTTCGGCATGAATTTGATCCGTGTCTCCGATCCCGCCGATCCCTGCGTCCTGGCCTTTCGAGACGTGAAAGAGCGTGACCTGACAGGCCGGCAGGGGCTGTTTGTCGCTGAGGGCGAGGTGGTGCTGCGCGTGCTGGCGTCCCCCGCGTCGCGCTGTGCGCCCGTAGCAGTCCTGATCGCAGAGAAGCGGCTGGAAGCGCTGGGTGACGCGCTGGAACGGCTGCCGGAGGGGACGCCCGTGCATGTGGCGCCGCAGCCGGTGCTGGATGCCATAGCCGGCTTTCATCTGCACAGGGGCATCCTGGCCCTGGGGCGCAAGCCGGAACCGCTGGGTCTGGAGGCCTTTCTGGATATGCTGCCCGAACACGCGGTCTTGGTCGGGGCCTGCGGCATCGGCAATCACGACAACATGGGCGGCCTGTTTCGCAATGCGGCGGCGTTCGGGGCGGCCGGCCTTCTGCTGGACGAGACCTGCTGTGATCCGTTCTACCGCAAGGCTATCCGGGTCTCCGTGGGGGCTGTTCTGCGCACGTCCTTCGTCGAGGGCGCGCAGGCGGCCACCATGGTCGAGGCCTTGCAAGCGAGAGGCTTCGAAGTCCTGGCGCTGACGCCATCGGCGAGCGAAAGCTTGTCGCAGCTGAAGCCCGCGCCGCGCACCGCCATCCTGCTGGGATCCGAAGGCCCCGGCCTGCCGGCCGAAGTGATCGCGCGCTGTCGGCCGCTGGCGATTCGCATGTCAGGCGGCTTTGATTCCCTCAACGTCGCGGCGACCAGCGCGGTGGCCCTGCATCATCTGACCACGGCCGCCTGCGTCTGAAACCCGCAGCGTCATGGGAGCGGAAGGGGAGGCAAGGCGTTGGCTTCATGACCTCCGGAGGTGACCATGAATACTTTGACGGCCTTGATCCTGATCGGTGTGCTGGCCCTTCTAGCGGCAGGAGCCGGGTTCGCCTTCGTCCAGCCCAGGCGGTTCGAGGACAAGGATGACGACGGCGCGCCCGACCCGACACCGGAAGACATCGCGAGGGCGCGTGAGGACGACGCCTGGGGCCGGGGCGACTAGCGACAACAAAAGGCGGGCCGGAAACAAGAAAGCCGCCCCGAAGGGCGGCTCACTGTTTGTCGCGATGGAGGCCTGACCGGGAATCGAACCCGGGTGCAAGGATTTGCAGTCCTCTGCGTCACCACTCCGCCATCAGGCCATATGAGTCTCGAAACCGAGACCCGAACCATCGCGAGGGGCGTCAGCTATCAGATCGGATTGTCGGCTGCAACGCGCGGACCTATAAGCGCCGCAGATTTCTTCGCTTACGCTGACCTAAAGGACCACGGAACCATGGATTTCGCCGCTGCACGCAAGGTCATGCTGGACTCGCAGGTCCGGGTGAACGACGTCACGGACCGTAACCTGCAGGCCGCTTTCGGCGCTGTCGAACGCGAGCGATTCTGCGCCGCCGACCGCGCCTTCTCCGCCTATGCCGATATCGAGCCGGAAATCGCGGGCGATCGTCGCCTGATGCTGCCGCGCGATCTGGGCAAGCTGATGCAGGCGCTGGATGCGCGCGCGGGGGAAAAGGCCTTGGTTCTGGCCGGCCCCTACGCCGCCGCCGTTCTGGCGCGCATGGGTCTGACGGTGACGGCGCAAGAATCAGACGACGCCGTGTTCGAGGTCACCGGCGCGGCCTTGGCCGATGAGGGCGTTTCTACAGTCGTGGCCCCGCTGAGCCAGCCGCAGGGCGAGGGCTATGACCTGATTGTCAGCGAGGCCGCTGTGCCGGAGCGTCCCGAATCATGGATCGCAGCCCTGCGTCCCGGCGGCCGGCTTGCGGTGGTCGAGCGCTCGGGCGCGGTAGGCAAGGCGGTCCTCTATGTCCGCGGTCGTGACGGCGTTTCGCGTCGCGAACTGTTCGACGCCATGCCGCCGATTCTGGCCGAACTGGTCCCGGCGCCCGCCTTCGCGCTCTAGTTCGCCAGGGGCGACGGACTTCGTCGTCGGCTGCGTGAAAAAAACTTAACTGGCGCAGGGCGAGCGGAGCCTCCAACTACGCCATTCAGGCATTACGGGGCGCGCCGTCGGGGGCGTCAGGCAGGAATAGGTTCATGTTGAAACGCTCGCGCGCGCTCGCTTCGGTCGGTCTGGTCGCCCTCGTTGTGGGGGGCGGCGTGGCTCCGGCGGCGGCTGAGACCCTGCAGGAAGCCATCGGCCTGGCCTATCGCACCAATCCGACGCTGCTGGCTCAGCGCGCCAATCAGCGCGCCCTGGACGAAACCATTGTTCAGGCGCGTGCAGGTTTGCGCCCGACCATCAGCGCCTCGGCCGGGGTGGACTATGTTCGTACGCGCGTTCAGGGCGGTCAGCTGATCGACACGGACGGCGACGGCATTCCGGACGAGGTTGCGCGGACGGGGACCACCGAAGACGACGGCGCCAGCGCCAGCGTCAGCCTGTCCCAGAATATCTGGACGGCAGGACGCACCGCCCGCGGCATCGACGCGGCGGAGGCCAACGTCCGCGCGGGGCGCGAAAACCTGCGCGACATCGAACAGCAGGTGATGACCTCGGTCGTCCAGGCCTATGCCGACGTCGTGCGTGACATGGAGATACTGCGCATCCGCCAGGAAAACATCACCGTCCTGCGTCGCCAGCTGGATGAATCCAACGCCCGCTTCGAGGTGGGCGAGATCACGCGCACCGACGTGGCTCAGTCGGAAGCCCGTCTGGCCCAGTCCGACGCCGACCTGGCCAACGCCCAGGCCCAGTTGTCGGTGTCGCGCGCCGCTTATGCCGCCGTCGTCGGCCAGGCGCCCGCCAATATGGAAACCCTGCCGGTCCTGCCGGGCCTGCCGACCGATTTCGATGGCGCGCTTGACGTGGCGCTGGTCGAAAACCCCGGCGTGCGGGCAGCCATCTATGCTCTGGAAGCGGCCGAGGCCAATGTGGCGGCGGCGCGTTCCGAATACCTGCCTTCGGCGCGTCTGCAAGCCTCCTATGGCGGGACGGCGAACGACCTGTCCGGCTTTGACCTGAGCGACCGCACCAGCTTCACGGCCGGCGCCAGCGTGTCTGTGCCGCTGTTCACAGGCGGTTTGAACCGGTCGCGCGTGGCGCAGGCGCTGGAGCGCGCCAACGCCGCACAAATCAGCGTCGAGGGCGAGCGTCGCGGGGTGTTGCAGAGCGTTAGCTCCGCCTATGCCCAGACTGTCGCCGCCAAATCGACCCTGCAAGCCGGTCAGGAAGCTGTGCGCGCCGCGTCGGTCGCCGCTGAAGGCGTGCGTCAGGAAGCCCAGGTCGGCCTGCGTACCACTCTCGACGTCCTGAACCAGGAGCTGGAGCTGCGCTCGGCCCAGGTCACCCTGGCCAGCGCAAACCGCAATCAGTATGTGGCCCAGGCGCAGCTTCTGGCCGCCATGGGGCGTCTGGGCGGACCGAACCTGGATCCCACGATCGACGCCTATGACGCCGAGGCCAACTACAACGCCGTGCGCAACCGCGGCGGTCTGCCGTGGGACGGCGTGGTCGAGGCCCTGGATCGCGTCGCCTCGCCGGGGATCACCCCGGCGACCGATGTCGAGGACGCGCCGATCGACGCCCAGTTGAAGGGCGAAGTCGTCCGCACCGCCCCCGGTAATTGAGCCGGGATTAGCCTGACAGGCGAAAAACGTTCGTTGATTCTGACGGGCGTTGGTGCGACGACAGAGACAAGGGGAGGGCGAGTCAGTTTGTCCGGCCCTGATCGTCGCGCGCCCACAGCGCCAGTCGGCGGTCCCTATCAGGTTCAGCCCCGCTCGCCCAAGGTTCTGCCATGACCGACCAGACCGCCCAAGAACCGACGATGGAAGAGATTCTGGCGTCGATTCGCCGGATCATCTCTGAAGACGACGCCCCGGCGGAAACCGCCGTCGCCGCGCCGGAACCCGTGGTCGAAGTCTCGCCGGAACCGGTCGAGGTGGCGGCCGAAGCGCCAGCGCCGGTCGAGGACGAGGTCTTGGAACTGACCGAGCGCTACGAAGCGCCGGCGGCCGAATCGATCGGCGATCTGGACGTCGCCGACGTGGCGCCTTTCCCGGGCGCACAGCCGGAGCCCGCGCCGGAGCCTGTCGCCACGTCGGATTATGATTCGCTGGTCGGCGAAAGCGCCGCCGCCAGCGCCGCCTCGGCCTTCGCCGGCCTGGCCGCGACCTTCCAGAAGCCGGAAGCCCCCGTCGCCGCCGCGCCGCAGGACCTGCCGTTCGTCAGCGGCAATACGGTGGAGGCCATGGTTCAGAACATGCTGCGCCCGATGCTGAAGGATTGGCTGGACGCCAACCTGCCCGGCATCGTCGAGGCCCAGGTACGCAAGGAAGTAGAACGCATCGCCCGCAACGCCGGCTAGCCCTTCGCTTCACCAGACACTAAGTCACTGAGGGCGGCTCCGGCGGGGCCGCCCTTTTGCATTCCAAGAAACCCACCCTCAAGCAGCGACGCGCCACGCGCGGAGCGCTAGGGAAAGAAGATGAATATGCTCGAGAAGACTTTCGAACCTCAGGCCGCCGAACCGCGCCTCTACGCCCAGTGGGAAGAGAGCGGTCTGTTCAAGCCGCGCGCCGCCAAGGCCACCGACGGCGCCGCCGACGCCTATTCGATCGTCATCCCGCCGCCGAACGTGACGGGCTCGCTCCACATCGGCCACGCGCTGAACAATACCCTGCAAGATATTTTGGCCCGCTATCACCGGATGAAGGGCAAGGCCGTGCTGTGGCTGCCCGGCACCGATCACGCCGGCATCGCCACGCAGATGGTGGTCGAGCGCCAACTGGCCGCCGCCGGAAATGTCGGGCGTCGCGACATGGGCCGCGACGCCTTCATCGAGAAGGTCTGGGAGTGGAAGGCGGAATCGGGCGGCACCATCGTGCGCCAGCTGCGCCGCCTGGGCGCCAGCTGCGACTGGTCGCGCGAACGCTTCACCCTGGACGAGGGGCTGAACGCCGCCGTGCGCAAGGTCTTCGTCAAGCTGCATCAGGACGGCCTGATCTATCGCGACAAACGTCTGGTCAACTGGGACCCGCATTTCCAGACCGCCATTTCGGACCTGGAAGTCGAGCAGCGCGAGCAGGACGGCCACTATTGGCACTTCGCCTATCCGCTGGCCCCTGATGAAGACGGAAAGCCCGTCACCTATGAGCACCCGGTCGCCTTCGACGAAGACGGCAAGGCCACCGAGTTCGAGACGCGCGACTTCATCGTCGTGGCGACGACGCGCCCTGAGACCATGCTGGGCGACACCGGCGTGGCGGTTCACCCCGAGGACGAGCGTTACGCGGGTCTGGTCGGCAAGGCCGTGATCCTGCCGATCACCGGCCGTCGCATCCCCATCGTCGCCGACGACTACGCCGATCCGACCAAGGGTTCGGGCGCGGTGAAGATCACCCCGGCGCACGACTTCAACGACTTCGGCGTCGGCAAACGCGCCGGTCTGGCCGCGCTGAACGTGATGGACGCCTTTGCGCGCATCACCAACGACGACGTGCCGGAAATCCCCGCCGATCTGGTCGGTCTGGACCGCTTCGCTGCGCGCAAGGCCATCGTCGCCCGCGCCGAGGAAGAGAACTGGCTGCGCGAGATCGAGAAGACCAAGCACGTCGTCCCGCACGGCGACCGCTCGGGCGTGGTCATCGAACCATGGCTGACGGACCAGTGGTACGTCGACGCCCATACACTCGCTCAACCGGCGCTGAAGGCGGTCGAGCAGGGCGACACGGTGTTCGAACCCAAGTCGTACGAGAAGATCTATTTCGAATGGCTGCGCAATATCGAGCCCTGGTGCATCTCACGCCAGCTCTGGTGGGGCCACCGCATCCCGGCCTGGTACGGCCCGAACGGCGAGATCTATGTCGCAGAAACGGAAGAGGACGCCCGCGAGCAGGCGATGTCGGACTATGATTCCGAGGTCGTGCTGACGCAGGACGAGGACGTTTTGGACACCTGGTTCAGCTCGGCCCTGTGGCCCTTCTCGACGATGGGCTGGCCCGAGAAGACCGAGGATCTGGAACGCTTCTATCCGACCAGCGATCTGGTGACGGCGGCGGACATCATCTTCTTCTGGGTCGCCCGGATGATGATGATGGGCCAACACTTCATGGGCGAGGTCCCGTTCAAGCGCGTCATCATCAATGGTCTGGTCCGCGACGAGAAGGGCCAGAAGATGTCGAAGTCCAAGGGCAACGTCATCGACCCCTTGGGCATCATCGACGAGCTGGGCGCCGACCCGCTGCGCTTCACCATGGCCATCCTGTCGGGCACGCGCGACATCAAGCTGTCGAAACAGCGCATTGAAGGTTATCGCAATTTCGGCACCAAGCTGTGGAACGCCGCCCGCTTCAGCCAGATGAACGAGGCCAAGCGGGTCGAGGGCTTCGATCCCGCGACCGTCGAGCAGACGATCAACCGCTGGATTCGCGGCGAACTGACCAAGGCCGAGCGTGCGGTGTCGGACGCCATCGAGGGCGGTCGTTTCGACGACGCCGCCAGCGGCCTGTATCGCTTTGTCTGGAACATCTTCTGCGACTGGTATCTGGAACTGGCCAAGCCGGTGTTCAACGGCGCCGATGAAGCCGCCAAGGCCGAGACGCGGGCCATGACGGCCTGGACCATCGACCAGACGCTGAAGCTGCTGCACCCGGTCATGCCCTTCATCACCGAAGAGCTGTGGGCCGAGCTGGGCAAGGAAGGGCCGGCGCGCGAGTCCTTGCTGATCGGCGCCGAATGGCCGGTCCTGCCGGACGCCTTCATCGACGGGGCCGCTGAGGCCGAGATCGGCTGGCTGGTTGATCTGGTCGGTGAAATTCGCGCCCTGCGGGCCGAGATGAACGTGCCGCCTTCGGCCAAGCCGCCGCTGGCCTTCGTCGCGCCGGACGCCGTGACCGCCGAGCGCATCGCCCGTCATCGCGATCTGCTGCTGACCCTAGGCCGCGTGTCCGAGGTCAACTCGGCTGACGCTGCGCCCGCCGGGGCGGTGACCTTCGTGTCGGGCTCGACGACGGCGGCGCTGTCGCTGGCCGGGATCATCGACCTGACCGCCGAACGCGCGCGTCTGGAGAAGGAGATCGCCGTCTTCGAGAGCGACATCGGCCACGTGAACAAGAAGCTGGGCAACCCCAATTTCGTGTCGCGCGCCGCGCCGGAAGTCGTGGACGAACAGCGCGCCAAGCTGGCCGAGGCCGAAGAAGGCAAGGTCAGGCTGCAGGCGGCCCTGGCGCGTCTGGACGCGATGGCGGGCGCATGAGGAAGGTCCGTCTGGACCAGCTTCTGGTCACGCGCGGCCTGACGGAAAGCCGCGCCAAGGCTAGAGCCGCGATCGAAGCCGGCGGCGTCACCGTGGACGGCGCGCCGGCCAAGTCGGCGTCGCAGGCCGTCAGCCATGACGCCGAGATCGGCTATGCCGCCGCCCACCGCTGGGTCGGGCGCGGGGCGCTGAAACTGGAGCACGCGCTGGACCTGTGGCCGGTCGCGGTCGAGGGACGGACGGTTCTGGATGTCGGCGCCTCGACCGGCGGCTTTACCGAGGTCTGTCTGGATCGCGGCGCGGCGCGGGTCTTTGCGGTGGATGTCGGCTTCGGTCAGATGCACCCCAGGGTCGCCGCCGATCCGCGCGTGGTCAATCTGGAGCGGACGGATGCGCGCGATCTGACGACTGCGATCGTTACCGAAGCGCCGTCGCTGATCGTCTGCGACGTCAGCTTCATTGGCCTGTCCAAGGTGTTGTTGGCGGCTCTGGACCTGGCGACGCCGGACGCGGACCTGATCACCCTGGTCAAGCCGCAGTTCGAAGGCGCTGGCCCCCAGGACGCGGGCAAGAAGGGGGTGGTCAAGGACCCTGCGGCCCATGCGGCGGCGGTCGAGGGGGCTCGGAGCTGGCTGGAACTCGTCGGCTGGACGGTTCAGGAAACGACTGAAAGCCCGATCACCGGCGGCGACGGCAACATCGAGTTTCTGATGTGGGCTCGCCGGGTCTAGACACAAAAGAATAGAGGGCCGCCGGATAACCGGCGGCCCTCTTCACGTCGTCGATCGACAGGGGGGCTGAAACTTAATCGACGACGCGATAACGGCCGTTCTGGTCGGGGCAGGTGCGCACATAGCGCGTCTCGCTGCGACCGTCGGGCAGACGAATGATGCTCTCGGCGAGCCGGCATCCGTCGTTGGTGTTCTGATAGCGATAATCCGGGGCGGGCTGGCTGTAGCCCTGATCGTACTCGCGATAATCGCGGCCATAACCGTCGTCGTAGCGACGATCATAGCCCGAGTTGTCGTAGCCATAGGCTGGCGGGACATATGTGCCGCCATAGGGCTGGTTGTAGCCGTAGCTGGACGATTGATAGCGGGTGTCGCAGTTGGCCGCGGAATTATTGCCCACTCCGGCGCCGATGGCCGCGCCGAGCACGCCGCCCAGGACGCTGCCTTCAGTGCGGCGCCCGCGGGCCGCCAGCTGCGAGCCAGCCACGGCGCCGAGGGTGGCCCCGACCAGGCCCCCCGTTGCGGTCCGCGTTCTCTGGTCGTTGACGCAGGGATCGTAATAGCCGCCCTGCGAGCTGTAGGTGTTGTATGCGGAGGGGTAGCCATAACCATAGGTCTGGGCGCTGACGACGCCCGGAATCATGAGCGAACCGGCCACGGCGACGGCGGCGAAAGCAGCGGGGGAAACCCTTTTTGACAGATGACCGATCATCGTTCGTGTTCCTGTGACAGATGCCGAAGCTGAACGGCTTCGCTGCGCTGTCTGTTGCATCCAGAAATAGGGGGGCGAAGCTGAACGGCTTTTGATCGGCGCGTTCATCTTCGTTCAGGTTTCAGTTTCGGCGCAGGAGAGGTTAGAAGCCGCGCCATGACGCAAACGCTGACCATCGCCCGCATGGGCCATCAGGGCGACGGGATCGCCGAGACGCCCAACGGCCTTGTCTTCGTGCCGGGCGCCCTGCCGGGCGAAGTGATCTCGGCCGAGGTGAAGGACGGACGGGCGGAGCAGTTCGACCTGATCGAAGCCAGCCCCGACCGCCTCCCTATCCATTCGGAGATCTATGCCGAGTGCGGCGTCGCGCCGATGCAGCACTGGGCGGACGAGCCCTATCTGGCGTGGAAGCGCGACGTCGTGATCCAGACGCTGGCGCGTGAAGGCATCGAAACCGAAGTCGAGGCGACCGTGGCCGTGCCGCAAGCCAGCCGCCGCCGTCTGGCGCTGCATGCGCGCAGCGGTCCGGGCGGGCGGGTCATGCTGGGCTTCAAGGCGCGGCGCTCGTGGCGGCTGGTCGAACTGAACGACTGTCCGGTGTCTGATCCGGCGCTGATCGCAGCCCTGCCGGGTCTGGCCAAGGTGGCGGCGCCTTTCCTGGGGCATCCGAAATCGGCGCCGACCCTGCATGTCACCCTGACTGACACCGGGCTGGATGTGGACGTGACCGGGGTCGAGAAGAAGTCGGGCGGACTGACGGCGGACGTGAGGGCGCGGGCGATCGCGGCCGCGCACGAGGCCGATCTGGCGCGGCTCAGCCTGGACGGCGACACTCTGGTGATGGCGCGCCAGCCGCGCATCACCTTTGGCCGCGCGACCGTGCCCCTGCCGCCCGGGGCCTTCTTGCAGGCCGCGCCCGCCGCCGAATCGGCCATGGTCAGCCGTGCGGTGGAAGCGGTGAGGGGGGCCAGGAAGGTCGCCGACCTGTTCTGCGGCGCCGGCACCTTCACCTTTCCCCTGGCCGAGGTGGCCAGCGTCATGGCGGCGGATTCTTCTGCCGCTTCCATCGCCGGGCTGAGGGCGGGGATTTCCACGGCTCAGGGCTTGAAGACCATCGACGCCCAGGCCCGGGATCTGTTTCGTCGACCGCTGTCGCCCTTCGATCTGAAGGGCTGCGACGCCATCGTGCTCGACCCGCCACGCGCGGGCGCGCTGGAACAGACCCAGCAGTTGCAGGGGACCAAGGCTGGCGTGGTCGTCGGAGTGTCCTGCAATCCCCAGACTTTCGCCCGCGACGCCCGCATCCTGATCGACACGGGTTTCCGGCTGGAGAAGGTGACGCCCATCGACCAGTTCCTGTGGTCGACCCACGTCGAACTGGTCGGCGTCTTCCGCCGCTGACACCGGAAACCTCCATGTCCTTCATCGCGCCTTTCGCGGACCCTATCAGCGCAGATGAGCGCCGTCGGCGCATCGAGGCCCTGGCGGTCCGACTGCAGGCCGAGGGTATGGCGGCCTTGCTGTTGGGATCGACCACGTCCCTGCGCTACTTCACGGGTCTCGACTGGCATGCGTCCGAACGTCTGCTCGGGGCATTGATCCACGCTGACGGCCGGGTGGAGTATGTCTGCCCGCGTTTTGAGCTGGACAAGGTCGGCGGACTGACCTCGGTCGAGGGAGCCGTTCCCGGTGAAATCCTGACTTGGGAAGAAGACGAAAGTCCATATGCTCTCGTCGCGGGCCGCCTTTCTGCCGGCGGACGACTGGCGGTGGACGAACTGGTCGCGACCTTCGTCTGGCTGGGTCTGGCGCGGGCGTTGGGTCAGGATCGTCTGGCGGACGGCGGTCCCCTGACGGTCAGGCAGCGCAGCATCAAATCGACGGCGGAGATCGCCCTGCTGACGCGCGCCAAGGCGATCACGCTCGAGGTCCAGCGTCGGACGCGCGACTGGTTGAAGGAGGGCGTCCTGACCTCCGAGGTCAAGCGCTTTATCGACGCCGAGCATCGCCAGCTGGGCGGAGAGGGCGGCTCCTGGTTCTGTCTGGTCTCGTTCGGCGACGACACCTGCCTGCCGCATGGCGGCGAGGGCGACCGGGCGTTACGGGCCGATGACGTGGTGCTGATCGACACCGGCACTCTGGTCGATGGCTATCACTCGGACATCACGCGGACCTATGTCTTCGGCGAGCCGACGGCCGAGTTCCGCCGGGTCTGGGATCACGAGAAGCAGGCGCAGGCCCTGGCCTTTGAAGCGGCGCAAATTGGGGCGACCTGCGAGGGGGTGGACGCCGCTGCACGCGACTACCTGACGGCGCAGGGCTATGGCCCCGACTATCGCTTGCCGGGGCTGCCGCATCGCACCGGCCACGGTATCGGTCTGGATATCCACGAGGCGCCCAATCTGGTGCGCGGCGATCGCACGGTCCTGCAAGCCGGGATGTGCTTCTCGAACGAGCCTATGTTGGTGATCCCGGGCAGGTTCGGCGTCCGGCTGGAAGATCACTTCTACACGACGGAAAAGGGGCCGGTCTGGTTCACTCGGCCGTCGCACAGCCTGGATGATCCGTTCGGCGTCTAGCCGAACAGCTCCAGTTGCGGCCTCATGTCGGCGGGAACGCGGAACTGGGTCACGTCCAGCGGCGTGCGAAGCGTATCAAGGCCGTAGCGCTTTATCGCCGCCTTGAAGCGGGCGGCGATCAGTTCTGCGACGGGACCGGTTCCCTTCATGCGCTGGGCCCAGTCGGGATCGTAATCCTTGCCGCCGCGTGTCTGACGAATGAGGGACATGACGCGGGCCGCCCGCTCGGGTCGGGCGTCGGCCAGCCATTCCCGGAACAGGTCCTTGATCTCCAGGGGCAGGCGCAGGGTCACATACATGGCCGAGGTGGCGCCGGCTTTCTGGGCCGCCTCAAGGATGGACTCCATCTCATGGTCGTTCAGGCCGGGAATGACGGGGGCGAAGCCGACGCCGACCGGCACGCCTGCGTCGGCCAGACGACTGATGGCCTCCAGCCGCTTGGCGGGGGTGGAGGCGCGCGGCTCCATCGCGCGGGCCAGGCCGCGATCCAGGGTGGTGATGGAGATCATGGCTGAGGCCAGCCCGTCCTGGCCCATGGGCCCCAGGATGTCGGCGTCGCGGGCGATCAGCACCGACTTGGTGATGATGCTGTAGGGCTGACGGAACCTTTGCATGACCTGCAGGATCGAGCGGGTGGACAGGGTCTCGCGCTCGACCGGCTGATAGGGGTCGGTATTGCCGCCTATGTGGATGCGTTTGCAGACGTATCGGGGCTTGGCGAGTTCCTGTTCCAGCAGACGCGCGGCTTCGGGCTTGAAGAATATCCGGCTCTCGAAATCCAGACCCGGGGATAGGCCCATCCAGGCATGGGACGGACGGGCGTAGCAGTAGATGCAACCATGTTCGCAGCCCTTGTAAGGGTTGATGGAGCGATCGAAGCCGACGTCAGGACTCGTGTTTTTGGCGATGATGGTGCGGGCGTGTTCCGGCGAGAGGGTGGTGCGGAGCGGGGCGGCCGCTTCGTCCAGATCCGTCCAGCCGTCGTCGAATTCCTCGCGCCGGTCGGCTTCATACCGGCCCGAGTCGTTGGAGCGTGCGCCGCGTCCTTTCATCGCTGTCTTCATGAAGGGAGTATGGGATGAATCCGGAACAAATCAAGAACAAATATGTTCTCACTGTGCGACCTTGCTATTTTAGTGTGTGGCGAGATTCCTCATCCCTCAGCCTTGGGTTGCCACCTTCCCCCCGCACGGGAAGAGGGGAAGGCGTTTGCGCTTGGCGCAGTTGGGTATTTTAATACCATATAGAATAAGTCGTTTTAAATCAATGCGATGACTTAATAGCGGGTCACGTTCGGGTGTTGACCTCCTGTGGATGACCCTCTATCAGCACGCCTTCCGCTCATTCCTGTATGGGAGTGGGCCGCACCGTTCGTCTTTAGGACCCTCAATATGCTGAAGAGCACTACGGCTTCGATGAAGCCGGCAGAGGTCGAAAAGAAGTGGATCCACATCGACGCCGAAGGCGTCGTGGTGGGCCGCCTCGCGACCTTCATCGCCAACCGTCTGCGCGGCAAGCACCTGCCGACCTACACCCCGCACGTTGACATGGGCGACTACGTTGTCGTCACCAACGTCGACAAGGTGGTGTTCACCGGCAAGAAGAACACCGACAAGGTCTACTATCGCCACACCGGCCACCCGGGCGGCATCAAGCAGACAACCCCGGAGAAGGTCCTGAACGGCCGCTTCCCCGAGCGCGTGCTCGAGAAGGCCGTTGAGCGCATGCTGCCGAAGGAAAGCCCGCTGGCTCGCAAGCAGATGACGCACCTGCGTCTGTTCGCCGGCGCCGCCCACGAGCATGAAGCCCAACAGCCGCTGACCATCGACTTCAAGTCGGCGTCGCCCAAGAACACCCGGAGCGCCTGAGCATGACCGACGTGACTGCTGAAGCCACCGGCTTCGACGCCCTGAAGAGCCTGGGCACTGTCGAAAACGACACGCCCGTCTACGAGCAAAAGCTGGACGCCCAAGGCCGCGCCTACTCGACCGGCAAGCGCAAGAACGCGATCGCTCGCGTCTGGATCAAGCCGGGCACCGGCAAGATCACCATCAACGGCCGCGACCAGGAAGTTTACTTCGCTCGTCCCGTGCTGCGCATGATGATCGCCCAGCCGCTGACCGTTTCGGACCGCGCCACGCAATACGACGTGATCTGCACCGTCGAAGGTTCGGGTCTGTCGGGTCAAGCCGGCGCCATCCGCCACGGCCTGTCGCACGCCCTGACTCACTTTGAGCCGGAACTGCGCAAGGTCCTGAAGCCGCACGGCTTCCTGACCCGCGACAGCCGCGTCGTCGAGCGTAAGAAGTACGGCCGCGCCAAGGCACGCCGCAGCTTCCAGTTCTCGAAGCGCTAACTCGCAACCGCGAGTGGGAATACAAGGGCGCTTCGGGGAAACCCGGAGCGCCTTTTCTTTTGCCGGGGAGAGATCATGCCGATCACTATCGAAAAGGGCATCGAGCACCCGCTCACGCATTGCGATTGCTGCGGCCGGGCCACGCGATCCCTCAACGGCTATGCCAGAGACGATCTCGGGGCTCTCGCTAGCTACTTCGTCCACTGGACTGAGGGGCATGTCGACGAGAATGGGGCCAACTTTGACTTTATCATCGGCGAATGGGGCGGAGCACCGTCGAGCGCGCGGGTAGCCGTCAGTCTCGAGTATCGCGTGGGCCGCACTGGTCCCGGCTTCGGGGTGATCGACGCGACTAATCGCCCGGTCTCGAAGAACTCCTTGGTCGGTAGGAGCCTCGGGAGAGAAGAGGTGGTCGGCACCCCATTGGCCGATCAGATATTCAGCATTGTTGACGCGATTTGGCTGCAGGATGATCGCATAGTCGACCTGCAGCCCAGTTCGGATTTTTGAGCAGTAGCGCCATGACCCACACCATCTTCATCGACGGCGAGGCCGGGACCACGGGGCTGGAGATCCGCGAGCGTCTGGAGGCGCGCACGGATCTAGAGCTGATCCTGCTGGGTGACCGCCGGCGCGACACCGCGGCGCGGCGCGAGGCGCTGAACAGCGCGGACGCTGTGATCCTGTGCCTGCCCGATGATGCGGCGAAGGAGGCCGTGTCGATGATCGAGAACCCGAGCGTGCGGGTCATCGACGCCTCGACGGCCTATCGGGTCGATCCGGTCTGGACCTATGGCTTTGCTGAAATGGACGCCGGTCAACGCGCGGCCATCGCCGCCTCGACGCGGGTGTCGAACCCCGGCTGCTATCCGACCGGCTTCATCGGCCTGATGCGGCCGTTGGTGCGGGCGGGTCTGGTGCCGAGCACGCATCCGGTCACGGTCAATGCGGTGTCGGGCTATTCCGGCGGCGGCAAGGCCATGATCGCCGAGTTTGAAGCGGCTGGCGCTGCCACCGCCTTCCGCGCCTATGGTCTGACCCAGAAGCACAAGCATGTGCCGGAAATGACCCTGCATACGGGGCTGGCGCTGCCGGTCCTGTTCGCGCCCGCCGTGGGGAACTATCGCCAGGGGATGCTGGTCGAAGTTCCGCTGCATCTTTCGGCCCTTCCGGAAACGCCCTCGGTCGAACGGCTGCACGGCGCCCTGGTCGAGGCCTACGAGGGGCAGCGCTTCGTCGAGGTCGCCGATCTGGACGAGACCGAGGCCATGACCGGCATCGAGCCGGAGGCCCTGAACGGCACCAACCGGATGCGTCTGCACGTCTTTGGCGATCGCGGCGGGGAGCAGGCGCGCCTGGTCGCCCTGCTCGACAACCTGGGCAAGGGCGCCTCGGGCGCGGCGGTGCAGAACCTCAACATCATGCTGGGTCTGGACGAAGCGACGGGCCTGATCTGAACCAAAAGCGCCCGGCCGCCGTATAGGGGGCATGGACGCTGTATTCGACCGTCGATACGTGCTGCTGGGCGGCGTCGCTGTCGCCTTGAGCGGCTGTGCGCCCGAGGCGGCGGACGCTTCGGAAGGGCAGTGGGCCTCTTCGCCGTTTCGCCGGATCCGCGATGCCGAATGGCGGCGGCGTCTTGGCGACGCCTCGTGGCGGGTGCTGCGGCATGAGGGCACCGAGCAGCCCTTTTCCAGTCGTCTGAACAACGAACATCGACGCGGGGTCTTTGTCTGTAAGGGCTGCGCTCTGCCGCTGTTTCAATCGGCGTGGAAGTTCGACAGCGGCACTGGCTGGCCCAGCTTCTTCCGCGTGATCGAGGCCAATATCGGGACCAAGACCGATCGCCGGATCGGCATCGCCCGCACCGAGTACCACTGCGCCCGGTGCCTGGGGCATCAGGGGCATCTGTTCATGGACGGGCCGCGGCCGACCGGGCGGCGCTATTGCAACAACGGCGTGGCGCTGCGCTTCCAGCCCGCCTGACGCTCCTCATGGGACGAGGCGCGGCGCCAGTTCCGGCGCAGCGACGATCAGATCGCGCGCGACCAGGGCGGCGATGACGGCCGCGCCCTCGGGACCGAGGTGGGTGTAGTCGAAATCCTCGACATGGCGGCCGTGCGTGGTCGCGGGCGGCGTCGCAGCGGGTGGCGTCGGCGGCGTGTTTCCGGCCAGCAGGGCCGGCGCAAAGTCGGATGGCGGGGCGCCGGGCGACAGGCGCGCGGCGTCCAGCGCGCCGAGACGCTGGACCAGTTCGGCGCTGCTGGCGTTCAGGTCGATCAGGGGCGTGTCAGTCTCGGCGGCGACATCGCGGACGGCGTCGGCCCAGGGAACGAGCGTGTTCTGAAGCTGACCGTCCTTGAAGTGGCGGCGGGTCAGCGGCGTCAGCAGGACCGGTCGAGCGCCGCGGGCGCGGGCCTCGGCCACATAGGCGCGCAGGTTGGCGGGGAACTGGGTCGCCAGATCGGTGGAACTGCGCTTGCCCGGCTGGTCGTTGTGGCCGAACTGGATCAGCACCCAGACCGACTGATAGCCGGGCGTCGCCATCTCGTTCAGCGCCAGATCCCACGATCCCTCGGCGCGATAGGTCGAGGTGCTGCGCCCCTGTCTGCCCAGGTTGACGCAGGCCAGCGCCGACAGGACGTGCCGGTCGCAAAAGGCGCCGCCCCAGCCGCTGCCGACCGCCGTGGTGGAATCGCCGACCAGGATGATCTTGTCGGCCTGGATCGGCGTGTCCTGAGCGGAGGCTGGGCTGGCAGCCAGCAGGAGACTCGCCACCACGCCGACGACCGGAAGCCTCATCCCGCCTGACGGGCCTTGATGGCCGACTCCACGGTCAGGCCGAACCACAGGCTGGCGATGATGACCAGCAGGCCGTAGTCGTGGCCGGGCCAGAAGACCGGAATAGCCGCCGACATGATCACCATCATGGGAAACAGGCTGGCCCAGGCGGCGGTGGAGGCCGCGCCTGCGTGGATCATCGGCGGGCGAGCCCAGCCCATCTTACGGGCGAGCAGGGCGTTCAGCGGGATGAAGGCGACGACGACCGCCAGGACGATGATCCCGTATTTCAACGCCCCGCCCGGCTGGCCGAAGACGCTGGCCGTCAGGATCAGCAACAGCAGGGCGATGCCGGTCGTGGTCGCCAGCAGCAGGTTGGGTTCGATACGCGTCAAGACTTCACTTTCACATAGGCGCCGGGCGCGGGCTCGATGGGTTTGAGCGGGCCGGTCTTCGGGTCACGCGCCGGGATCTGTTCGCCCGACTTGTCAGACAGCCAGGCGGACCAATGATTCCACCAACTGCCCGGATGCTGGTCCGCCTTCGCTTGCCACTCCGCAAGCGTCTCGGGAAGGGTGGGGTTGGTCCAGTGCTGGTACTTGTTGGCGCTGGGCGGGTTGATGACCCCGGCGATGTGGCCCGATCCGGCGAGGGTGTAGGTCACCGGTCCGCCAAACAGCCTGGCCGAACGATAGACCGAGTTCATCGGCGCGATGTGGTCCTCGCGACTGGCTTGGAAGTAGAGCGGAATGGTCACCTTCGACAGGTCGATACGCTGGCCCCCGATCTCGAACTCGCCCTTGGCCAAGGCGTTCTTGCCATACATCTGGCGCAGGTAGTCGAGGTGCAGGCGTTTGGGCATCCGCGTCTGGTCGGCGTTCCAGAACAGCAGGTCGAAGGCCGCCGGCGCCTTGCCCATCAGATAGTTGGACACGAAGAAGGACCAGATCAGGTCGTTGGCGCGCAGGGCGTTGAAGGTCTCGGCCATGGCGGAGCCGGGCAGGACGCCGCCCGCTGCGTCCATCTGTTGCTCGATCTCGGCCAGCCAGTGCTCGTCGGTGAACAGCAGCAGGTCGCCGGCCTCGGCGAAGTCGTGCTGGGCGGCGAAGAAGGTGGCGGAGGCGACGCGGGCGTCCTTGTTCGCAGTCATATGCGCCAGGGCCGCGCCGAGGAGGGTGCCGCCGATGCAGTAGCCGACGGTGTTGACCTGATCGGAGCCTGTCTGTTCCAGCGTCTTTTCGACGGCGCGATAGACGCCCTTGTTCAGGTATTCGTCGAAGCCGAACTCGGCCTTGTCCTTATCCGGGTTGACCCAGGAGCAGACGAAGACGGTGAAACCCTGGGCCGACAGCCAGCGGATCAGGGAGTTCGCCGGCTGCAGGTCCATGATGTAGAACTTGTTGATCCACGGCGGGAAGATCAGCAGCGGAATGGCGGCTTGCGTCTCGGTCGCGGCGTCGAACTGGATCAGCTCGAACAGTTCGTCGCGCCAGACGACCTGACCGGGGGCGGTGGCGACGTTCTCGCCGACCGTGAACTGGCCATAGTCGGCCTGGCTGATCTTCAGCTTGCCGTTGCCACGCTCCAGATCGGCGGCGAAATTCTGCATCCCCTTCACCAGCGACTCCCCGCCGGTCTCGGCCAAGGCCTTCAGCGCCGCCGGATTGGAGGCGAGGAAGTTGGACGGCGAGAAGGCGTCGGTCAGCAGCTTGGTGAAGAACTCGGCCCGGCGCTTCACGCGCGGATCGACATCCTCGACGCTGGACACCAGGCCGTTCATCCAGTCGGACGTGACCAGATAGGATTGACGCATGACGTCAAAGACGGGGTTCTCGCTCCAGGCCGCATCGCGGAACCGCTTGTCGGTCGAGGGGGCGGAGGCGACCTCTTCGCCCATGGCGCGGCGGGCGGTCGTGGACCACAGATCCATGTAACGGCCGAACAGGTCGGCCTGGGCCTGGAACAGCTTTTCAGGACGGGCGGCCAGGCTGGTCATGACCGAGGTCATGGCCGGGGCGACGTTGAACGGGTCCGGCGAAAGGGCGGCGGGGCGGTCGGCTTGGCTAAGCGCGGCCTCGGCGATGGCCGACTGGGCCGTCATGGCGGCCTTGGCCAGGTTTAGCGACAGGGTTTCCAGCAGATGGCGCTGATCGGCGCCGAAAGCGAAGGGATCGCCGGCTTCGGATTGGGGCGGCTGAGGCGGCGCGCTGGCGGGCCGGGCAGACGATTCGGGGGCGGGATCAGACGCCGGCGCCTTCTTTGGACGGGGCTTGGCCGAGGTCGGGCGCCCCGATTTGCGCGGCGCTGCGGCGACCGCCAGCGGGGCAGGGGGAGCCTGGGTCGGGCGCTTGGCCATGGGCGAACCTCCGGAACCGGCGCGCGTTCGGCCGCGAGCCTTCCTCCTGGGACGATGATGGCATATGACCGGGGTCGAAATGAACGTGTTCCTGTCGAAAAATACGATCCTGCCGGCGATGACCGGTCTTCTGCTGCTCACGGGCGGCTGCGTGGGGTCGTTCGACCCGCAGACGGACGCCGCCTCGCCTTTGGCCCCGCGCATTCAGCAGTTGGTGGATGCGAATCGGGAATATCCGCGCTGGGCCGACTTCCCGGCCGCGCCGACCGACCTGCCGCAACCGACGCAGGTGGCGGCGAACGTTCAGGCGCTGAATGCCGACAGCGGAGCATTGGCGACTCAGGTCGAAGGCATCGACTGGACCCTGGACAACGACCCGACGGCCTTTGTAGAATCGATCAGCCGCCGCTTTGACCCCGCGCGCATGGCCCCCATCGGCGCCCAGACGCCGGAGGAGGTCGAGGCCTTCGCTGCAAGCCTGCGCCGCCGCGCCGCCGCGCCGCCGCCGATCGACCGCCCGCGCCCCTGAAAAGCGCACACTGTCGTCTGACCGACAGAATCCCGGGATGATGCCCGGGCTGACAAGGATTCTACATGGCTGACGGTGGAAACAATCCCGCCTTTCTGGGGGTCTCGCGCTCCCTGTCCGGCCGCGCCTGGCGTCAGCGCCCGGCCGAGGCGGGGACGATTCGCGCCCACATGCAGGCGCTGGATCTGGATGAGCCGATGGCGCGGGCGCTGGCTGCACGCGGCGTGGCGGCGGATCAGGGCGAGAACTTCCTGAGGCCCACGCTGCGGGCGCTGTTTCCCGATCCGTCCAGCTTCATGGACATGGACACGGCGGCGACGGCCATCATCGATGCGCTGCAGGCGGGCAGCAGCATCCACATCTTTGCCGACTATGATGTGGACGGGGCGTCCAGCGCGGCGCTTCTGGTGCGCTGGTTCCGGACCCTGGATGCAGAGCTGCCCATCTATGTCCCCGACCGCCTGACCGAGGGTTATGGCCCCAGTGCGCGGGCGTTCGACACGCTGAAGGCGCGCGGCGCCGATCTGGTCATCACCGTGGACTGTGGAGCGGCGGCCAACGAGGCTGTGGCCCATGCGGCGGCCATTGGGCTGAAGGTCGTGGTCATCGACCACCATATGATGCGCGAGGAGCCGCCGGCCTGTCTGGCCGTGGTCAATCCGAACCGGCCGGGCTGCAACTCGGGTCAGGGCAATCTGGCGGCGGCAGGGGTGGTTTTCGTCCTGCTGGCGGCGTTGAATCGTGAGGCGCGGGCGAGGGGGCTGTTCGAGGGCAAGGTCGAGCCGGATATCCGCCAGTGGCTGGATCTGGCCGCCATGGGCGCCATCTGCGACGTGACCGGCCTGACGGGCTTCAACCGGGCCCTGACCAGTCTGGGTCTGAAGGTCATGTCGGACTGGAAGAATCCGGGGCTGAAGGCCCTGCTGGCGGCTGCGGGGGCGGAGCCGGGGCCGGCCAAGTCCAATCATGCGGGCTTTATCCTGGGGCCGCGCATCAATGCGGGCGGACGGATCGGCAAGTCGGATCTCGGCGCGCGCCTGCTGTCTACCGACGACCCTGACGAGGCGAAGGCGTTGGCGCAGGAACTGGACGCCCTGAACATCGCCCGGCGCGAGGTTGAGGCCAATGTGACCGAGCAGGCCGTGCGTCGGGTCGAGGCGACAGGCGCGCACAACGACGATTCCGCTATGGTGGTGATCGCGGGCGAGGATTGGCACCCTGGCGTGGTCGGCATCGTGGCCGGGCGTCTGCGCGAACGCTGGCGCAAGCCGGTCGTGGTCATCGGCGTCGACGCCATCAACGGTCTGGGCAAGGGTTCTGGCCGGTCGCAGCCGGGCATGAACCTGGGCCGGGCCGTGCAGGCGGCCTGGAACGACGGGGTGCTGATCGCCGGGGGCGGACACGCCATGGCGGCGGGACTGACGGTCGCCGCCGACCGGATCGACGAACTGCGCGCCTTCCTCAACGACCGGCTGTCGGGTGAGCGGGCGGAGGCTGTCGCTCAGGACTGGGTCGAGGTGGACGCCTTGATTGACCCTGGCGCGGCGACCCGGGATCTGTTCGACGCCTTCGAGCAGATGGCGCCTTTTGGTCCCGCCAATCCTGAACCCCTGTTCGCCCTGGAAGGCGTGCAGGCGCGCGAGCCCGCGGTTATGAACGGCGGCCACGTGCGATGCCGTCTGGTCGGGGCGGACGGGGCTTCGGTGCGGGCCATCGCCTGGCGTTGCGCTGACCTGCCTGGCGGCAAGGCGCTGCTGGCCGGGCAGGGTGGCCTGAACCTGGTCGGACGGCTGAAGGCGGACGACTGGAACGGTCGTCGAGGGGTGCAGTTCGAGATCGAGGACATCGCCGATCCACGCATGGCCTGAGGTTTTGGCGCTGCCGAGCGCAGGTCTTTGAAAAAGTCGCACAAACTGCGCAGCAAGCGCTTGCAAGCAGCGGAATCGGCGGCTATTACCCCGGTCCT